>NZ_CP018866.1:4297884-4605000 GCF_002250055.1 Sutcliffiella cohnii | reverse complement strand
TCATATGCCCTCCTACCCCTTACAATAAAGAAAAAGAGGAACATATTAAGTTCCTCATAAAGTTTGTGGACAGTGTTTAAATTAATGACTATTAAACACGTTAAGCAGTTTGTACTAAAGTACTACTTATCATTGAAGCTTAATTTAAGCGACTAACTCTCTATTTATTTACTCTTTTATTCTTCAACTTCCCCATCCGAACTTGCATCACCTTGTTGTACGTTATCATCTGCTAATTCGTCCGCTAGTTCTTCTTCCGATTCCTCTTCTTTATCTACTCGAGCGACCGTTGTCACATATTCGTTTTCTGCAAGCTTAATAAGTTTTACACCTTGAGTGTTTCTTCCCATTTTGGAAATACCGTCTACTGACATCCGAATTAAAACACCACTCGCTGTGATTAACATTAAGTCTTCATCTGAAGTAACAGTTTTTACAGATACTAACTCACCGTTTTTATCTGTTATGTTACATGTTTTTATACCTTTTCCACCACGGCTTTGAATACGGTATTCCTCTGCCGCTGTTCGTTTCCCATAACCATTTTTCGTAACGACTAAAACTTCTAGCCCCTCTTCTAGTAATTCCATACCTACTACTTCATCATCAGCATCTAATGTAATTCCTTTAACACCAGTTGCCGTTCTACCCATTGAACGAACATCCGTCTCATGGAAGCGAATTAACATTCCTTTTTTCGTACCAATAATCATTTCCTTCGTTCCATCCGTCATCTTAACAGATATTAATTCATCATTGTCACGAAGACCTAATGCGATTAAACCATTGTTACGAATGTTAGCAAACTGCGATAAAGGTGACCGCTTAGATATACCATGTTTTGTTGTAAAGAATAAGTACCAATCATCAACAAAATCTTCTACTGGTATTATTGCATTTACCCATTCACCCTTTTCCACTTCTAGAAGGTTGATAATCGGTATACCTTTCGCTGTTCGGCTAAATTCAGGGATTTCATAGCCTTTTGCACGGTATACTTTTCCTTTATTCGTAAAGAACAATAATGTATCGTGGGTTGAAGTTGTTAATAAGTGTTCTACAAAATCATCCTCATTCGTACCCATTCCTTGAATACCTCGTCCACCTCTTCTTTGACTACGGTAAGTTGATAGTGGCAACCTCTTCACGTAACCGTTATGTGTTAGTGTAATAACAACATTTTGACGAGGGATCAAGTCTTCATCTTCAATATTTTCAAATCCACCTACTAAAATTTCTGTACGGCGGTCATCATCAAAGCGCTCTTTTATTTCTAACAACTCTTCGCGAATAATCTCTAATACTTTTTCTTCATCCGCTAAAATTGCTTTTAGCTCTTCGATTAGCTTAATTAGAGCATTGTATTCTTCTTCAATTTTTTCTCTTTCTAAACCAGTTAAACGTTGTAATCGCATATCTAAAATAGCTTGTGCTTGTTTTTCTGATAATGAAAACTGAGTCATTAATCCTTCTTTAGCTATTTCTGCTGTTTGAGAACCCCGGATAAGTGCAATTACTCGATCTAAATGATCAAGCGCAATACGTAATCCTTCTAAAATATGAGCTCTTGCTTCTGCTTTTCTTAATTCAAAAGCAGTACGTCGTCTAATTACAACTTTTTGGTGCTCTAAGTAGTAATATAAACATTGTTTTAAGTTTAAAACTTTCGGCTCCCCATTTTGGAGTGCTAACATGTTAATACCAAAGCTACTTTGTAAAGCAGTCTGTTTAAATAGATTATTTAAAAGAACGTTAGCATTAGCATCACGTTTCACTTCAATTACGATACGCATACCATTACGGTCTGATTCGTCATTAATATCAGAAATACCTTCTATTCGCTTGTCACGAACAAGTTCTGCAATTTTTTCAATTAACTTTGCTTTATTTACTTGGTATGGCAATTCATGAACAAGAATCGTTTCACGACCATTTGGTTTTTGTTCTATTTCTACTTTTGCTCGTATAGTAATCGAGCCTCGGCCGGTTTCGTACGCTCTTCTAATACCACTTCTGCCTAAAATTTGGCCAGCTGTTGGGAAGTCTGGACCAGGTATAATTTCCATTAATTCAGGAATAGTAATGTCAGGGTCTTTACTTAGCGCAAGCACACCATCTATAACTTCGCCAAGATGGTGTGGCGGAATATTTGTAGCCATCCCTACAGCAATACCTGAAGCTCCATTTACTAAAAGGTTCGGAAAACGGGCTGGTAATACTACAGGTTCTCTTTCTGAACCATCATAGTTATCTTGGTAGTCAATCGTGTCTTTGTTAATATCCCTTAATATTTCCATTGAAATTTTCGACATTTTTGCCTCTGTATAACGCATCGCTGCAGCCGAATCTCCATCAACAGAACCAAAGTTTCCATGTCCATCAACTAACATATGACGATAGTTAAAATCTTGCGCCATCCTTACCATCGTGTCATAAACAGCAGTATCACCATGAGGGTGATACTTACCAATTACTTCACCAACGATACGAGCAGACTTTTTATACGCCTTGTCTGCAGTCATACCTAAATCGTTCATCGCATATAAAATACGACGATGAACAGGCTTTAACCCATCTCGAACATCAGGTAGGGCACGTGATACGATAACACTCATCGCATAATCTAAAAACGATGTTCGCATTTCTTGACTTATATTAATCTCTTTAACACGAGGAGAACTCTCACTCATCTTCATGTACCTCCTTGCAAATTCTCTTTTAAATTTGCATCAGTATAATAGCGTTAGCACCATTTATGTATGCAAGAAAATGGATATTACGTTATGTAAACGCAAATCCATAATCTTCAGTGTTAGGCTACTATTCAATCTATTATTAGTTAAATATCTAAGTTTTTAACATAACGAGCATTATCTTGAATAAAGTTTCGACGCGGCTCTACTTTATCACCCATTAACGTCTCAAACGTTTCATCTGCCTCAATTGCATCTTGTAAACTTACTTGCAAGAGTGTTCTTCCAGCTGGATCCATTGTTGTTTCCCAAAGTTGACCTGGATTCATCTCCCCGAGACCTTTGTATCTTTGAATTCCAATTTTTTGATTTTCTGAAACTGTTTTTAATAATTCTTCAAGTTCCCGCTCATTATAAGCATAATCAACCTTTTTACCTTGCTGTATTTTAAATAACGGTGGTTGTGCAATATATATATATCCATGTTCAATTATTTGACGCATATAACGATAAAAGAAGGTTAGAAGTAGTGTTCGGATATGGGCACCATCAACATCCGCATCTGTCATAATAACAATTTTATGGTATCTTGCTCTAGTAATATCAAACTCTTCACCAATACCTGTACCTAATGCTGTAATGATTGTTCGAATTTCGTTGTTGGATAATATTTTATCTAGACGTGCCTTTTCAACGTTCAGAATTTTTCCACGTAAAGGCAAGATCGCTTGGAAATGGCGGTCTCTTCCCTGTTTTGCAGAACCACCCGCTGAGTCACCCTCAACAATATATATTTCGCTAATACTTGGGTCTTTAGAAGAACAATCAGCCAGTTTTCCTGGTAAACCTGATATTTCTAAGGCGCTTTTTCTTCTAGTTAATTCTCTAGCTTTTTTCGCAGCTAATCTAGCACGAGATGCCATCAAGCCTTTTTCCACTATTTTTTTAGCTGCAGAAGGATTTTCAAGCAAGAAACCTTCAAATTTTTCAGAGAATATAGAATCTGTAACAGCTCTTGCTTCACTATTACCAAGCTTTGTTTTTGTTTGACCTTCAAATTGTGGATCTGGATGTTTAATTGAAACGATAGCTGTTAGTCCTTCTCGTACATCTTCCCCAGTAAGGTTACTATCTGCATCTTTGAATATGTTGTGTTTACGTGCGTAATCATTAATTACTCTTGTAAGGGCAGTTTTAAAGCCCGATTCATGCGTACCACCTTCGTACGTATTAATGTTGTTAGCAAAAGAATATAGGTTACTAATATAAGAATCATTGTATTGGAGAGCAACTTCTATCGAAATACCTTCTCTCTCTCCTTCAACAAATACTACTTCTTCATGAACAACTTCTTTCGTTCTGTTTAAATGTTCTACATAAGACGCAATCCCGCCCTCGTAGTAATATTCGTTCTTTTTATTACCTTCGACACGCTTGTCCTCAATTGTAATTTTAATACCACGGTTTAAAAAAGCTAGTTCTCTAAGTCGGTTGGCTAGCACATCGTATTCATACTCTGTTGTTTCTGTGAAAATTTCTGGGTCTGGAACAAAGTGAATAGTTGTCCCTGAAATTTCTGTTTCTCCTATAACCTTCAAATCTTCAGCTGGTACTCCACGATGATATTCTTGATAGTGTATATTACCATCACGATGAACAAAAACCTCAAGCTTTGAGGATAATGCGTTAACTACCGAAGCACCTACACCATGAAGTCCGCCGGATACTTTATATCCTCCACCGCCAAACTTACCACCAGCGTGAAGTACTGTTAAGATAACTTCCACTGCAGGTCTACCCATTTTTTCATGTGTTCCTACTGGAATACCACGGCCATTATCTTTTACTGTAATACTATTATCCTTTTCTACTATTACGTTAATTTCTGAGCAAAAGCCCGCTAACGCCTCATCGATACTATTATCTACTATTTCCCACACTAAATGATGAAGACCTTTACTTGCTGTAGAACCAATGTACATACCAGGACGTTTTCTTACTGCTTCTAAACCTTCTAGTACTTGAATTTGACTTTCATCATAAGAGTTTTGTTCGACTTCTTTCTGATCCATTGTCATTTCTATCACCTACATTATTTATTTCACTCATAATCAGTTTTCTATTTTCTAGCTAATTCCGATATTACTAACTGATTCACTCATCGGCGGTTCATCTAACCTTTTCTTTAAGGTAGTAGACGCTAATGGAGAAAGGTAGATATACTCGGTCGTAACGACGATTGATTTAATATTATTTTTACTTATATTTTTAATTTTTTCTAATGAATTAGCAGTTAGTGTTTCTTTCCATTCTGTTTTTAATAGGCGTTTATCAAAAATTGCCACAACCTCAGATGCTCTTACCATAATTTCTTCGCCGATATGCAAGTACATTTGTCCTCACCTCAAAGTTTATTTTGTAGAGAACCAGAAACTACTCGGAACGTATCCGCTTGTTTCAATGTATGATGATCTATTCCTTCTACACTTGTTGTCGTAACAAATGTTTGTACTTTTCCTTGAATGGTATTTAATAAGTGAGACTGTCTATAGTCATCAAGCTCAGATAAGACATCATCTAGTAAAAGAATAGGATATTCTCCAATTTCTGAGAAAATCAAATCAATTTCTGCTAGTTTCAATGAAAGAGCGGTTGTTCTTTGTTGTCCTTGAGAGCCAAAAATATTAACTTCTTTTCCATTCACGTAAAAAAGAAGGTCATCTCGATGTGGTCCAAAAAGTGTGACTCCTCTTTCTATTTCTTTCTCTTTAACTTTTTCAAATTTTTCGTGAAAACTATTTACCATTTTCGACATATTTATATCTTCTGATACATTATCAACAGTTGTTTTATACTTAATCGCTAATTCTTCTAAACCTCTACTAATGCTATGGTGGATAGGTTTAGCCCATTGGCTTAGTTGCTCAATAAATGCAAATCGCTTAATTGTTACCTTTGCAGCTAATTCGATTAATTGATCTGTTAAAACGAGTAGCATCGTCTCGTCTTTTGTTTTTCTCGTTTGAAGTTGTTTTAAGTAATGGTTCCTTTGTTGTAGCACCTTTTGATATTTGGCTAAATCATGCATGTAAACAGGCGATACTTGACCTAGTTCCATATCAATAAACCTTCTACGTACTTGAGGACTTCCTTTTACTAAATTCAAATCTTCTGGGGCAAACATAACTACATTCATATTTCCAATGTACTGGCTTAACTTTGATTGCTCAATATGATTACATTTTGCTTTCTTACCTTTTTTTGAAATGACTAGTTGTAAAGGTAATGATCCGTTTCTTTTTTGAAGCCTACCTTCTATTTTAGCATATTCTTCGTCCCATTTTATTAGTTCTTTATCATTTGATGTTCGGTGAGACTTCGCCATGGCCAAAACGTAGATAGACTCCATAATATTTGTTTTACCTTGAGCATTTTCACCGATAATTACATTAACACCTTTTTCAAACGTTACTTCCAAAGATGTGTAATTTCGATAGTTTTTCACGCTCAAATGTTCAATATACAAATTGATTTCACCAACTTTATCATAAGAAAAACTAGTCGATTTCCTTTGTTTTCCTTATGCAACTTTAAAAGTATTCAATCAAAAAGATGTGCACATCATTCTATCTAAAGAGGACAATTCCAACTAGAAAAAAGACAGAATTATCCACAATCTGTACGATTTCTGACTCTCTCCGAAACTTAATTTAAAGATGTTACTTTAAATTCACCAAAACCGTAAATTGAGACAACATCACCAGAATAAAGTTTTCGACCTCTTCTTGAGTCATGTTCGCCATTTACGAAGACTTCGTACTCATGTAAAAACCATTTAGCCATACCACCTGATTGAATCACGTCTGCTAATTTAAGAAATTGGCCAAGTGTTATCATTTCCGTTTCAATTTTTACATCTTCCACTTTTTAACACATCCTTTAACGTTCTTATGCCTATCTATATATTACTAAATCTTTTCAAAATAGAAAAGAAGGCTACTAACACATTCTTGCTAGTAGCCTTCCCTAGGCACTGTTAAAAAAGTCTATATAAGCTCTTAATATGTTCTGACCGGTAAGATTAATTGTAACATATTATCATCGTTTAAGGCTTTAATTACAAACGGTCTCATTGCTCCTGTGAAGTTAACGACAATTTCTGTTCCTTCAAGCGCTTTTAACGCATCCATCATATACTTCGCACTAAACGAGATTTTTAATTCTTCTCCATCTACAGATGTACTTTGAACTTGTTCTACAACTTTTCCTACTTCAGGGGAATTGGATGAAATCTCTAATAACCCTGTTTCGAACGTATTGAATTTTACAACATTATTTCTACCTTCTCTTGCTAATAATGATGCACGATCAATAGCTTGTAAAAAGTCTTTCGTAGTAACTGTTATCGTAGTTTTACTTTCAGACGGAATTAATCGAGATGTGTCTGGGTAATTGCCATCTAATAACCTAGAGAAAAACAAAATATTTTTAGCTTTAAACAATACTTGGTTTTCTGTTACAACAATGTCAATTAGTTCGTTTGTATCATCTAAAATTTTACTTAATTCACTTAAACTTTTTCCTGGAATAACAACATTACAAGATAAGTTATTATCAGATTCTACTTTTGCTTTCCGTAAAGCAAGTCGGTGACTGTCTGTTGCAGTACAGATTAATTCACTGTTTTCCAACTGCCAGTTTACACCTGTCAAGATAGGGCGTGTTTCTGAGGTGGACACCGCAAACACTGTTTGACGAATGATGTTCTTTATTAAGTCCGCAGAAATACGAAAGACATTTTCTTCTTCAATTTGAGGTAACAATGGGTATTCTTCCGCATCTAGTCCATTTAAGTTGAATTCTGATTTTCCAGAACGAATAACAGTCATATTATGTGATCCTACTTCAATTTCAACTGTATCCATAGGAAGTTTTTTAATAATTTCACTGAAGAACCTTGCTTGCAAGACAACACTACCTGGTTGAATAACTTCTACATTTATAGTTCCATCTTCTTCTGAAGGAATAAAAGATTCAATGGATATATCAGAATCACTACCAGTTAAAGTTACACCTTCTTCTGAAGTTACTAATTTAATACCAGTTAAAATTGGAATGGTTGTTCTTGTTGAAACAGCCTTTAACACATCTTGTACACTTTGAAGTAATTTATCGCGCTGGATAATAAATTTCATAATATCCTCCTTAAAAATTGCAGTTCTATAATTCATTTTTTTATATAAAAAGATAGAAGTAATAATAGTAGGGGCTGTGAATATGTGGATAAGCGACAAAAGCCATAGAGACAAAGCTTATCCACATGTGGACAAACTGTGCTTAACTATGCTCCTGTTATTCACATAATTCACTTCTACTAATTTTTCAATTTATTACTTATAGATTCTAGTTGTTTCTGTAATTGAGTATCTGATTGTAATAACTTAGAGATTTTTTCGTGTGCGTGAATAACAGTAGTATGATCACGGCCACCAAATTCATCACCAATTTTAGGTAACGAATAATCTGTTAACTCTCTTGCAAGGTACATTGCGATTTGTCTTGGATAGGCAACAGATTTAGTTCGTTTCTTCGCTTTAAAGTCTTCAAGCTTTATATTAAATTCCTCTCCAACAATTTTTTGAATATCTAGTATTGTTAATACTTTCGGTTTCGAGCTAGGAATTATATCTTTTAGTGCTTCTGCAGCTAAATCTGCATTTATGTCTTTATTAATTAATGAAGAATAGGCAACAACTCTAATAAGCGCTCCTTCTAATTCACGAATATTAGAATCAATTTGATTAGCAATGTAAAGCATGACCTCATTCGGAATATCTAATCCTTCCGCTTTTGCTTTTTTACGTAGAATAGCAATCCTCGTTTCTAAATCTGGTGGTGTAATATCAGTGATTAAACCCCATTCAAAGCGAGAACGTAAGCGGTCCTCTAATGTAGGGATTTCTTTAGGAGGACGGTCACTTGAAATAATAATTTGTTTACTTTCTTCATGGAGAGTATTAAAAGTATGGAAAAATTCTTCTTGTGTTTGTTCTTTCCCAGCTAGAAATTGAATATCATCTATGAGAAGAACGTCTACATTTCGATATTTATTTCGAAATTCGACAGCTTTATTGTCACGAATTGAATTAATAAATTCATTCGTAAATTTTTCCGAAGATAAATAAACTACTTTTGCTGCTGGGTTATGTTCTACAACATAATGACCAATTGCATGCATTAAGTGAGTTTTCCCTAATCCAACGCCCCCATATATGAAGAGAGGATTGTAAGCTTTTGCAGGTGCTTCGGCAACAGCTAATGAAGCTGCATGAGCAAAACGGTTTCCCGATCCAATAACAAATGTGTCAAACGTATATTTAGGATTTAACATATTTTGTGGAAACTCAGTTAGTTCCTCATCTTTCTTTACTTTCCTTGGAGGGGCCACCATATTTAAATCTTCTTCGACTTGATTTTGTGGAATAATAAATTTAATCGTTAAAACTTCTCCAGTTATTTCGGAGATGATTTCACCGATAAGTGCAGAATATCTCGATTCTAGCCAGTCTCTAGCAAATTCATTTGGAGCTGTAATAATTAAATTATCTCCTTGAAGTGAATGAGCTTTTGTAGCTTTTAGCCAAGTATCAAAGCTTGGTTTACTAATTTTCTTTTGAATTTCTTGTAGTGCTTTTGACCAGAGATCTGCAATGTTTTTCAAGAGACATCCTCCTTTCTCCCATTTAAAATTGATAATAGTTTTTTAAGTATAAAAAACGTTTATCTGTAAGGCTTTCCGCTCAATAAATGAAGGAGATAAACGTGAGTGTATATTTATTCATCTAAGCTGTTTTTGTGAATAACATATATTATAGTAGAAAAAGAGTTTTCGACAGTTTCCTGCAATTGTGGACAATTAATTACACACATGTGGAAAAGAACTATCCACAAGTTATCCACAATCTGTGGAAAAGTATTTTTTGAGGAAATGTTATTCAGAGTGAAAACACAATAATAATATCAAATATAACTATATGTTGCAATGTATTTTTGAAATTATCCACAAACAACCGTTAGTGTGGAAGAAAGTTTTCCACAAGGGCATAATTTGTGTAAAACTTGTCGATAAAGTCTGTGGATGACGAAAATGCTCGAAAAAAGTTATTAACAGTAAAGAAGAGGGGCAAAGATTTTACAAAAAAAATTTGTAGATAGATGATGATCTGCTTTTTCCTTTTATAAGAAAAGATAATAAAGAAATTTCTGCTAAAAAAGAGAAGTTGACAATTAGTAGTGGTTTTCTCTATAATTAGTTAGACTGTCTTATGTAATAAATTTAGAAGTTATCCTCAGGGAGGTGTCATATAATGAAAAGAACATTTCAACCAAATAAACGTAAACGCAGCAAGGTACATGGTTTCCGTGCGCGTATGAGTACTCCAAACGGACGTAATGTATTAGCTCGTCGTCGTCGTAAAGGAAGAAAAGTATTATCAGCATAAGACCACTGACTGTCAGTGGTCTTTTTTTTCATTTAAAATCCTGGTTATGAATTTTATTAAATATAGAAATAATGGTTAGTAAAGAAATCTCTCGTGGAGTCGAAATACAGGAGGAAGCATCGTGAGGAAAGAAAAACGAATAAAAAAAAATAAAGAGTTCCAACAGGTGTTTCAACACGGGAAGTCGATGGCAAATCGTCAATTTGTGTTATATGTTTTAGAAAAGAAAGATCAAGCAGAGTTTAAAATAGGGTTATCAGTGAGCAAAAAAATCGGTAATGCTGTAACAAGAAACCGAATAAAAAGATATATTCGTCAAGTGTTCACCGAATTAGAAGCAGACATTGTTACGACAGGAGATATAGTAATTATTGCGAGAAAGCCTACTGCGGAGATGTCTTATGAAGAAGTGAAAAGTAGTCTTATACATATTTTTAAAAAGATATCACTATTAAGAAAAACTGTACCTAGTAGAAAAGATTAATTTTCCTTTCTGATTACAGCTTAAAATGGTAAAATACGAGAGAACAACTATACATATTTTCTTATACATGTAATCGTGATAGGATAGTTAAGGGAAAATAAGGAGCACCGACGTGAAAAAAGGAGGAAAAATAGGTTGAAAAAACGATTATGGCTTGTTATAAGCTTAGTAGGATTGTTACTTCTACTAACAGGCTGTACGGAAATAAATGAGCCAATTACCAAAGAGAGTACCGGTTTTTGGAATCAATACATCGTATATCCTTTATCTTGGTTAATTATTTACTTTGGTCAATTATTTAATAGTTATGGAGTTTCTATTATTATCGTAACACTTTTACTACGTTTTGCAATATTGCCATTAATGATCAAACAAACGAAAAATTCAAAAGCAATGCAAGCGTTACAACCTGAATTACAAAAATTACGTGAAAAATATAGTTCTAAAGATCAAAAAACACAACAAAAGCTTCAACAAGAAACGATGGCTCTATTCCAAAAAACTGGAGTAAATCCACTTGCGGGATGTTTCCCATTATTAATACAAATGCCAATCTTAATTGGTTTCTTCCATGCTATTACGAGAACAGAAGAAATAAAGTTATATACTTTCTGGTGGTTTGATTTAGGTTTGCCTGACCCATTCTACATTTTACCTGTTGTAGCAGGGATCACTACTTGGATTCAACAAAAAATAATGATGGTTGGAATGGAAAACAACCCTCAAATGGTCATGATGTTATGGTTAATGCCGATTATGATCGTTATTTTCGCAATTAACTTCCCAGCAGCTTTATCATTATACTGGGTTGTTGGTAATATCTTTATGATTGTTCAAACATATTTCATTAAAGGTCCTGATATTAAAGGCGCATTAGCAACTAAAAGTGCAGGAGGGGCTAAAAAGTGAGAGAAATAACTGCAACTGGTCAAACGGTAGAGGAAGCAGTAAACTCCGCTTTAACTCAACTTAACACAACTAAAGACCGTGCAGATATTGAGATTGTGGAGGAAGGTAAAAAAGGACTCTTTGGTTTATTTGGTGCAAAACCGTTTATTGTAAAGGTAACGGTTAGACCGGATCCTACCGAAGAAGCAATCGGTTTTCTTAAAAATGTACTAGCTCAAATGCAAATACCTGCCAATATTGATGCAACTACAAATGGTCGAAACGTAACTTTACGTATTACTGGTGAGAAAAGTGCGTTAATAATAGGAAAAAGAGGACAAACTCTTAACTCACTCCAATATTTAACGCAAATTGTTGCAAATAAGTTTTCTAATCAGTACCTTTCAATTGAGCTTGATGCAGAAGGTTATCGTGAAAAGAGAAAAGAAACGCTCGAGCAGTTAGCTGGAAGGTTAGCGCAGAAGGCAATTCGTACAAAGCAACCAGTTCATTTAGAACCGATGCCATCTTTTGAACGAAAAGTAATCCATGCAGCGCTCTCTGAATATCCAGAACTAGAAACGTACTCGGTTGGAAAAGAACCAAAACGATCATTAGTCATCGCACCAAAAAAATAATAATGTTAAAGGATCGAACGCAAACTAGCGCTCGATCCTTTTTTTGCTTTTTTTAGTGTAGACACCAATCCAGTGAAATTTGCACAAAATCGACTGAAAACAGGTGGTTTGGTAAAGAACCGTCTATTATGATGTACCTTCCAATATTTAGGGCCGTGAGTGGAATGGAGCGGAAGACACTTGACTCCAGCGGGAGGTAGAGGGAAGGTGAGACCCTGCAGGCGCAGCCTAGGAGGCTCGAATCCCTCCCCGCGGAAAGCAAGTGTCTGTAGCGAAGTGCAACGGACTAACTATAAAACGTTTATATTAATCAATTTTGTCTATAATGAAATTCTACTTTCCCAAACAAGCCTATTTTCAGAGTAGAACATTGTTCAAAATTTATTATAAACCACCATCGAACTCTCTTGATTTTCCAAGGGAGCTTTTGTTCATACTAAATGAAAAGACCACAAATAACTGTTTATTGTTATTCACATGTGGATAAGTTAAAATAATAGTAATTTATTTGACCGGATTGCTTCTTGTGGATAACTAAATCCCTTTAAAAGAAGTGTAAATTATGCTAAATTTAATAAGTTAATGACTAAAATTACACTAATTTATGTTGGACATATAGAAAAGAGAAAGAAAAGAGGTGAAGCGTTTATGAAGGATTGGGATACTATTGCGGCCATTTCTACGCCAATGGGGGAAGGAGCAATTGCAATTGTTCGCTTAAGTGGAGAAGAAGCGTTATCAATAATTGATCGTATTTTCATCACTCCTAGCAAAAAGAAAATGAGTGAAGTGCCTTCACATACGATTCATTACGGAAATATTGTTGATCCAAAAGTAAACGAAGTAATTGAAGAAGTTATGGTCTCGATTATGAGAGGTCCAAAAACGTTTACTAGAGAAGATGTAGTGGAAATCAATTGCCACGGAGGAATCGTCTCTGTAAATAAAGTGCTACAACTCGTTCTTAGTCAAGGTGCAAGACTAGCAGAACCAGGTGAATTTACAAAAAGAGCCTTCTTAAATGGTAGAATAGACCTCTCGCAAGCGGAAGCGGTAATGGATCTTATTCGAGCGAAAACGGATCGAGCAATGAATTTAGCTCTCGGTCAAATGGAAGGCCGCTTGTCAAAACTAGTACAAGGATTACGTCAGCACATATTAGAAATATTAGCGCATGTAGAAGTTAATATTGATTATCCTGAATACGATGATGTAGAAGAAATGACGCATCATCTTCTTTTGGAGAAAGCAACATATGTGAAGAACGAGCTAGAGAAACTTTTACGAACATCTCAACAAGGGAAAATTTTAAGAGAAGGGCTTTCTACTGTTATTGTAGGTCGACCTAATGTAGGGAAATCATCAC
The DNA here is from genome assembly GCF_002250055.1 of Sutcliffiella cohnii. NCBI lineage: Bacteria > Bacillati > Bacillota > Bacilli > Caryophanales > Bacillaceae > Sutcliffiella > Sutcliffiella cohnii. The sequence continues at coordinate 4,591,429 of NZ_CP018866.1, read as the reverse complement.
TATTGAACAGTTTAGTTCAAGAAAACAAAGCGATTGTAACGGATATTCCTGGTACGACTCGAGACGTCATAGAGGAATATGTAAATGTTCGTGGTGTGCCGCTAAAGCTTGTTGATACGGCTGGTATACGTGAAACAGAAGATATTGTAGAACGAATCGGTGTAGAACGCTCACGAGAGTTTTTGAATAAAGCAGACCTAGTACTATTAGTGCTAAATAATAATGAGCCTCTCTCAAAAGAGGATGAGCAATTACTAGAAGTTACAGAAGGTATGGATGTAATTATTATTGTTAATAAAACAGACTTACCAACTAACCTTTCAATTGAAAAAGTAAAGCAATTAGCTAAAGATAGAGCAATTATTACTACTTCACTATTAGAAGAAAAGGGAATTGATGAATTAGAAGATGCGATTGCATCGGTATTCTTCGATGAAGGAATTGAAATAGGAGATACAACTTTTGTTTCTAATTCTCGACATATTGGGTTAATATCTCAAGCACAAACAGCTCTAGAAGAAGCGATAGATGGACTGAACAGCGGTGTACCAATTGATATCGTACAAATTGATTTAACGAGAACGTGGGAAATATTAGGTGAAATAATAGGAGATACCGTTCATGAAAGCTTAATCGACCAGCTGTTTTCTCAGTTTTGTTTAGGGAAATAAAAAAGGAGGAATTTGAATGGAATATGTTGCGGGCTCCTATGATGTTATCGTAATTGGTGCTGGGCATGCAGGATGTGAAGCAGGTCTAGCTGCAGCTCGTCTAGGTGCCAATACGTTAATGCTCTCAATTAACCTCGACATGGTTGCCTTTATGCCTTGTAATCCATCTGTCGGTGGACCAGCAAAAGGAATTGTAGTAAGAGAGATTGATGCCCTTGGTGGCGAAATGGGAAAAAATATTGATAAAACACATATTCAAATGAGAATGCTGAACACGGGGAAAGGGCCAGCTGTTCGTGCATTACGTGCACAAGCAGATAAATTTTCTTATCAGCATGAAATGAAAAAAATAATCGAAAATCAAGAGAATTTAACTTTATTGCAAGGTATGGTAGAAAAATTAATAGTAGAAGACGGTATTTGTAAGGGGGTAATAACACAAACAGGTGCGGTTTATGAAGCAAAAACAGTCGTTATTACAACAGGTACGTTTTTAAGAGGGAAAATTATTTTAGGTGACCTTCAATATGAAAGTGGTCCAAATAATCAACAACCGTCTGTAAAACTTTCTGAGCATCTAGAAGAATTAGGATTCGATCTTGTACGTTTTAAAACAGGAACACCACCACGTGTAAATAGTAAAACTATTGACTATAGTAAAACAGAAATACAACCTGGTGATGAAATTCCAAGAGCGTTCTCTTATGAAACGACACAATATATTACAGATCAATTGCCGTGTTGGTTAACATATACTAGTTCTGAAACACATGAAATTATTGATGCAAACTTACACCGTTCACCAATGTATTCGGGGATGATAAAGGGGACTGGACCACGTTACTGTCCTTCTATAGAAGATAAAGTTGTACGATTCAATGATAAGCCTCGCCATCAAATATTTTTAGAACCAGAAGGTAGAAATACACAAGAAGTATACGTACAAGGCTTGTCAACTAGTCTACCTGAAGAAGTTCAGCTTAAATTAATTGCATCAGTACCAGGTTTAGAAAAAGCACAAATGATGAGGGCTGGTTATGCAATTGAATATGACGCGATTGTCCCAACACAATTATGGCCAACGTTAGAAACAAAAAAAATTGAAAATTTATTTACAGCTGGTCAAATCAATGGTACGTCCGGTTATGAAGAAGCTGCCGGGCAAGGAATAATGGCAGGGATGAACGCAGGATTAAAGGCACAAGGTAAAGAGCCTATTATTTTAAGCCGTTCAGAAGCTTATATAGGAGTACTGATTGACGATTTAGTTACGAAAGGTACAAATGAACCATATAGGCTCTTAACGTCAAGAGCAGAGTATCGTTTATTGTTACGTCATGATAATGCAGATTTACGTTTAACTCCAATTGGACATTCGGTTGGATTAATTTCTGATGAACGTTATGAACGTTTCTTAGCAAAAAAACAAGCCATTGAAGAAGAAAAAGAACGACTACAATCATTAATATTAAAGCCTATAGAACCTGTACAGCAATTAATTGTTAGTGCAGGGGGAACGGAGTTAAAAGACGGTATTAGAGCGGCTGATCTACTAAAACGTCCAGAAATGAATTATGAACATATTCGTACTTTAGCACCTTCTGAAAAGGAAATTTCACAAGATGTAGGGGAACAAGTAGAAATTCAGATTAAATATGAGGGCTATATTAAGAAGTCTCTTCAACAAGTAGAGAGATTGAAAAAGATGGAAGATAAGAAAATTCCGGAAAATATTGATTATGATGCGATTCAAAGTCTTGCAAATGAAGCAAGACAAAAACTAAAAGAAGTGCGACCACTTTCGGTTGCTCAAGCATCGAGAATTTCCGGAGTAAATCCTGCCGATATTTCTATTTTACTCGTTTACTTAGAGCAAGGTAAAATTGCAAAAATATCTAATGAATAACGATTACAGTGAGGTTTCATAATGAAAAAAGACCAATTTGTACAAATTTTATCGGAGAAGGGGATAACCCTTTCTCCTACACAATTAGACCAATTCTCTACCTACTTCCGTTTACTAGTGGAATGGAATGAAAAAATGAATTTAACGGCAATTACAGATGAAGAAGGTGTTTATTTAAAGCACTTTTACGACTCTATAACAGCAGCCTTTTATTTCCCTTTTGATAAAGATTTATCACTATGTGACGTTGGAGCAGGAGCAGGTTTTCCGAGTATTCCATTGAAAATATGCTTTCCGCAATTAAAGGTTACAATTGTTGATTCACTAAATAAACGAATTGGCTTTCTTCAACATTTAGTGAATGAACTAAATTTACAAAATGTAACGTTATATCATGATCGTGCAGAAACATTCGGAAAAAGACTTGATCTTCGTGAATCCTTTGATGTTGTAACTGCTAGAGCAGTAGCAAGGCTGAGCGTATTAAGTGAATTATGCTTACCATTAGTGAAGGAAAATGGGTATTTTATACCAATGAAAGCTGCTAGTGTAACAGAAGAAATAGATAAAGGAAAAAAAGCATTAACGATTCTCGGTGGCAAAATTGAAAATGTGCATTCTTTTCAATTACCGATCGAAGAAAGTGAAAGAAACATTTTAATTATTAAAAAGTTTAAAACTACACCCAAAAAATACCCTAGAAAGCCTGGCACTCCAAATCGAACCCCTTTAGAATAGGAATATATGTATAATAAGGTAAGGGTTTTATAAAGTGCTAAGTGGAGAAACAAAAAATGTTTCACATGAAACATTTTTAAAGAAGGATTTTTACTAAAAAGAGCGAAAATATCATATAGGGATTTTCTCCTTAAGGTGGTGGAACTATGAAAACTCCTTTCTCTCGTTTTTTTGGAATCGGCGAAAAGGAAGAACAAGAAATAGTAGAAAAAACAAATAAAGACGAAATAAAGCATATACCAGTAGTACAAATAAGTCCGAACCGCTATCAGCCTCGTACTGTATTTGTTGATGCAAAAATTGATGAATTAGCATTGACGATTCGTACACATGGGATTATTCAACCAATCGTAGTAAGGCAGTTTGCCGAAGATACATTTGAAATAATTGCAGGGGAACGTCGATGGAGAGCAGTCCAAAAATTAGGCTGGGAGACAATACCTGCTATTGTAAAAGATTTTAATGATACAGAAACAGCCTCAGTTGCCTTAATTGAAAATTTACAACGTGAAGAATTATCTGCTATAGAAGAAGCGTTAGCATATGCTAAATTGTTAGAATTACATAATTTAACACAGGAAGCACTTGCACAACGATTAGGAAAAGGGCAGTCAACCGTTGCCAATAAATTAAGATTATTAAAATTGCCTGAGGAAGTTCAAGAGGCGCTGTTACAAAAGAAAATGACAGAGCGACATGCACGCGCCCTTATCCCGTTAAAGGAACCAGAAAAACAAATAGCTTTAATGGAAGAAATCATTGAAAAACAATTGAATGTTAAACAAACAGAAGAACGAGTTGTCCGTCTGTTAGAAACGAAAGTCGCAAAACCAAAGCCTAAGTTAAAAGCGTTTAGTAAAGATATGCGAATAGCAATGAATACTATTCGTCAATCTTTAACGATGGTTAACGATAGTGGTATAAATGTAGATACTAAAGAAGAAGAGTTTGATGAATATTATCAGTTTACGATTAAAATTCCAAAAAACAAAAAAAAGTAATGTCTTAACCTACTAGAGTGGTAGGTTTTTTTCTTATGGTATTGGAATCATATAACTAAAAACAACTAACGTATAGCTTCGGCAGCTTGGGCCATTCAAACTTTCCGTCCGTAGGTTATTCAACATCAACTCGCCTTTGACTTGATGTGTTTCCTTTATCGCCTACCGGTTTGGTCCAGTTTGTACGGGCAGAGGGATCCGCCTATGCTTTTGCTCTTATTACACCAACATTAGCAAAAAAATGTTTCATTTCGATAACGATTTAATAACAACTATATAAAAATTTCGTGTTTCCATTATATTTCGATGAAAAACAAGTTAACTTTCTGTTAATTCATGATAAAATAAAAAAAGTAACTATTAAAAGTATGTTTTATCTTGAAGGTAGGTGCCAGCATGGGCAAAATTATTGCTATTGCTAACCAAAAGGGTGGAGTCGGTAAAACGACTACATCTGTTAATCTAGGAGCATGTATAGCATACATAGGAAAAAAGGTACTTCTCGTTGACGTTGATCCACAAGGAAACGCTACTAGTGGTGTCGGTGTCGATAAATCAGAAGTAGAACAATGTATTTATGATATTTTAGTAGATGATGTCGAAGCAAAAAATGTCATCATTCCAACAAAAGTAGAGAACTTATCTATAATACCTGCTACCATTCAATTAGCGGGGGCAGAAATAGAATTAGTTTCAACTATTTCAAGGGAAGTACGTCTAAAAAGAGCACTAGATGAAGTAAAACAACAATATGACTATGTCATCATTGATTGTCCACCTTCTTTAGGATTATTAACAATCAACGCACTAACCGCATCTGACTCTGTTATTATCCCTGTTCAATGTGAATATTACGCACTAGAAGGCTTAAGTCAGCTGTTAAACACTGTGCGATTAGTTCAAAAACACTTGAATACAGAGTTAATGATTGATGGTGTACTATTAACAATGCTTGACGCGAGAACAAACTTAGGTATTCAAGTAATTGAAGAAGTGAAAAAGTATTTCCAGGATAAAGTTTATAAAACAATCATCCCAAGAAATGTACGATTAAGTGAAGCGCCAAGTCATGGAGAACCTATTATTATTTATGATCCAAAATCACGCGGAGCTGAAGTATATATTGATTTAGCAAAGGAAGTGATTGCTCATGGCTAAAGGGCTGGGAAAAGGAATCAATGCTTTATTTCCTTCTATTGAATCTTCAGAAGATGAAGTAGTTCAAGAGATTAGTTTAAAGGAAGTTCGACCGAACCCTTATCAACCTCGAAAAGTATTCGATCGAGAAGCAATTGAAGAATTAAGAGATTCTATTATCGAACACGGAATATTGCAGCCAATAATCGTAAGAAAAAGTATAAAAGGTTATGAGATTGTTGCGGGTGAACGGAGATTCCGTGCTGCTAAAGAAGCAAAGTTAGATAAAGTGCCTGTAATAGTTCGGGAATTTACTGAACAGCAAATGATGGAACTAGCCTTATTAGAAAATCTACAACGTGAAGATTTAACTCCAATAGAAGAAGCTAGTGCATACCAAATATTAATGAATAAGTTGAACTTAACTCAAGAGCAGCTTGCAAGTAGACTTGGTAAAAGTCGTCCTCATATCGCGAACCATGTTAGATTATTAGCACTTCCTAAATATGTACAAGAATTAATGTCTGATGGGAAACTCTCGATGGGTCACGGTAGGGCGTTACTAGCAGTAAAGAAAAAAGAAAAAATAAAGCCTATTGTTGAAAAAACGTTAGGTGATCATTTAAATGTAAGACAGTTAGAGCAACTTGTTCAACAAGTGAATGAAAATGTTTCACGTGAAACATTAGAAAAAAAGGTGAAGGATCCATTTATAAAGCAAAATGAATCTTTACTACGAAGTCGCTTTGGTACACCTGTTAATATAAAAAGAAATAAAAATAAAGGGAAAATTGAAATAGAATTTTATTCCGATGATGATTTAAATCGCCTTTTAGAAATATTAAATACATCGGATGAAACCATCTAATTAAGATGGTTTCTTTTTTTAGTTAATAATAAAGCAATTTATTAATATACTTTTTGAAAAAGGAAGGAAGAGAAGTTAATATGGTGCTCCTCGGTACAATTGTTAATGGATTATGTATCATTATTGGTACTTTATTAGGTAAGTTACTTACGAAAATTCCAGAAAATACGAAAGAAACAGTAATGAAAGTAATTGGTTTATTTGTCCTTGTAATTGGAACACAAATGGCATTTAAAAGTACGCAAATGTTAATTGTTATAATAAGTCTTGTTATTGGAGCGGTATTAGGAGAATGGTGGGACTTAGATGGAAAGTTAAATTCTTTAGGTAATTGGCTAGAGAAGCGGTTTGGAAATGGACAGGAAGGTTCTATATCGAAAGGCTTTGTTTCAGCTACACTTATATTTGTTATAGGTGCAATGGCAGTTGTAGGTGCACTAGATAGCGGACTTAGAGGAGATCATACCGTTTTATATACTAAATCCATTATTGATGGCTTTACGAGTATAGTTTTAACGACAACATTAGGGATTGGAGTTCTTTTTTCGGCAATTCCAGTGATGCTGTATCAAGGAGTTATCGCATTATCTGCTACTCAAATTGATAAATATGTATCTAGTGAATTGTTAGATTTATATATTTTCGAGCTAACAGCAACTGGCGGAGTGATGATTATGGCAATCGGATTGAACTTAATTGGATTAACTTCAATTCGTGTTGCGAACTTATTGCCAGGTTTATTAGTAGCTGCACTAATTGTTACAGGTTATTATTTTGTTTCGAATAATATTATATTAATATAACAAACAAAAGGTATCCATTTTACTAAATGGGTGCCTTTTGTTTTAAGTTGGAAAAAAGCTCCATTTTTTTTTTTTACATCGTGCGAAACGGTAAATTATGAATTCATTTGCTCTTGGTCGGTATCGAAATCAGATAGTAAATCTTTTCTTTCTATATTGAGTGAGAGTTCGGAAATAGAAGCTGCAATTGTATTAGCCATCTTCATTACTAAACTTAGTCTTGTGTTTTGCAGAACGAAAAACTCCATAAACCCACTAACATTTACAATTCCAGTTAAATGTATATTGCCAACTGGAGGTAAATCCTTCTTTACACCTGCCCCAGGCATAACAGGCCCATCGCTAACTGTAATTTGTCCAACACTTTTTAAACGACCTAAACAAGCATCAATTGCAATAATAAAAGGGTTCGGATGAAGCTTCATAATTTGATCTATTTTATCTTCTAGGTTAACTGCATGAATAGGGTCGTCCAATGTGCCATATACATGTATAGAAGGAGAATTATATTCTCTTAATTTTGTTCCAACAAGTGGACCTAATGAGTCACCAGTTGAACGATCGGTCCCAATACAGACGATCACGATCGGACGTAGAGTAATAAAACGAGGCATTAAATCTTGTAATGCTTTTGCAATGCTAACAGGAGCATCTTTAGCATCATGTGCAATCCTCGTAATATCACTTTTCTTGTCAAAAAAGTTAGATTTTAGATTCATAGGTTCCACTCCTTGTTAATAGTAGTAACAGTATACGGCTCTTTTCCAAATTCTATACATCAATATCATTGTTTTCTTTTATTGGAAAATTAATAGATAGATAAGAGTGTTGTGAGTTATTGATCGGATGAGTGAAATTTTTACTAGAAAAACTTATTGTTTAGAAAGTAATTGCAAGGAAGATTAGTAGTGCATTGAAATAAAGAGTATGTATTAGGAGGAAGGATGTTGAAGAACGGTCTTAAATGGATGTTTTTAATTTTAGGTACTGTAATTGGAGCAGGGTATGCTTCGGGTAGGGAACTTTGGCAATTTTTTGGTGTAGAAAGCGGACTAGCTATTTTTTTGTTTTCGTTATTATTTATTGTGTGTAGCTATATTATTATGTCGGTAAGTGTGGAGGAAAAGTCGGAACATTTTTCACCAGTGTTAAAGAAGATTATTGGTCCAAAATTAGCTTCTGCATATGATGTAATTATTATAGTCTATTTATTTATGACAACTGTAGTAATGCTAGCTGGTGGTGGGGCTGCATTAGAAGTATTTTCCATACCATATTGGACGGGAATTTTTATTATTTGCATACTACTGTTTGTAGTATTTGTCTATGGTGTTAAGGGAATGATTACAGTTAATACATTTATGTTGCCTGTTATTGTAATTGCGTTAGCTGCTGTGCTAATAACATTTACAAGTACGGAAGTTGCAGCGAATTTCAAGCTATCCTTAAACGAGCAAAATAATTGGCCAAGTGCCTTTACATTTACAGCGTTAAATATACTACCGTTAATTGCAGTGCTGTCAGCGGTTGGAAGTGAAGTAAAACAAAAACGGGAAATATATATTGCTAGCATAGGAAGTGGTGTTTTATTAGGGAGTATTTCGTACTTATATAATCGAGCACTTATAACGGTTGAGAGTAAGTTAGAGTTCTTTGAGATTCCTCTATTTGCTATTATCCAAAGCTATCCATATTATATGTTCTTTTTTATGACGTTGTTACTTTGGGTTGCTATTTATACGACAGCAGCATCTCAACTTATGGGAATTATCACACGGATTCGTAGTTATGTTTCTCTACCCGTATGGGGAATATGTTTCATTATTCTTGTACTAATGGTTCCCTTTACATCATTCGGTTTTTCAACATTAGTTGCTATACTTTATCCCTTATTTGGGATCGTGAATTTATATTTACTTGCATCAATCCTGTTATATCCAATCGTTAACCGCAATTAAACTCTTTCTTTTATAAATATGCTAGAATTCTGATTCAGTTCGATTTATAATAAATATATTAATGAACGGTATACCGAATATTTCCATAGCGAGTATGAATAGCAAGTGGGGTAGGAGGAAACAGGAAATGGTAGATAAAGAATTTGGATTAAATGATATAGTGGAAATGAAAAAGCAACATCCTTGCGGTACAAACCGTTGGAAAATTATTCGAATGGGAATGGATATCCGAATAAAGTGTGAAGGTTGCGAACATAGCATTATGATGCCAAGAAAAGACTTCGCACGAAAAATTAAGAAAATTTTAGTGAAACACGAACAGTAAATGTTTCACGTGAAACAATACAAAAAACTTACCGACTAAATATTGGTAAGTTTTTTTGTTGGAATTTAAAAAATTAAGCCAAACAAAATCTTTATTAAACAAAAACAGATTTTCAATTATATAAATGAAACCTATCACCTCCAAAAGTAATACAGCTTGTCTTTTCACCATTTACTATCTATAATTGGTAAAGGTTAAGTATGCGTAAACGTACTTTTTAAGGAGTGGATAAAATGGCTTTAACAGCTGGTATTGTTGGTCTACCAAACGTAGGGAAATCAACATTATTTAATGCAATTACACAAGCAGGAGCGGAGTCTGCAAACTACCCGTTCTGTACAATAGATCCGAACGTCGGAATTGTAGATGTTCCAGACGATCGCCTTCAAAAATTAACAGAATTAGTAAAACCGAAAAAAACAGTACCGACTCATTTCGAATTTACAGATATTGCTGGAATCGTAAAAGGAGCAAGTAAAGGCGAAGGATTAGGTAATAAATTTTTATCTCATATTCGTCAAGTAGATGCAATTTGCCATGTAGTTCGTTGTTTTGCTGATGAGAACATTACTCACGTTTCTGGTAAAGTCGATCCAATCGCAGATATTGAGACAATTAATTTAGAGTTAATTTTAGCGGACTTAGAATCAGTAGATAAACGTCTAGAGCGTGTAGCGAAATTAGCTAAGCAAAAAGATAAAGAGGCTGTTTATGAGCACGAAGTTTTAGTGAAGCTAAAAGAAGCTCTAGAAAATGAGCTACCTGCACGCACAGTGGAAGTGACAGAAGAGCAAGCTAAATTTGTTAAAGGGATGCATTTATTAACTAGCAAACCTGTTCTTTATGTAGCGAACGTAAGCGAAGATGACATAGCTGATCCATCTGATAATGAATATGTACAAAAAGTACGTGAATTTGCCGGGAATGAAGGAGCAGAAGTAATAGTTGTTTGTGCAAAAATTGAGTCTGAAATAGTAGAATTAGATGCTGATGAGAAAGCAATGTTCTTAGAAGAGCTAGGAATTGAAGAATCTGGTTTAGATCAATTAATACGTGCTGCATATAGCTTGCTAGGTTTAGCAACTTATTTTACAGCTGGAGAACAAGAAGTTCGTGCATGGACATTTAGATTAGGAATGAAAGCTCCACAATGTGCTGGCATTATCCATACGGACTTTGAAAGAGGTTTTATCCGTGCAGAAACTGTTTCTTATGAGGACCTACTAGATGCAAAATCAATGGGGGCTGCAAGAGAGGCTGGAAAAGTACGTTTAGAAGGTAAAGAGTATTTAGTAAAAGACGGAGATGTAATCCATTTCCGATTCAACGTATAGGTCTTGCGCTGATTCATATTATCTGTTATAATGTTGTATCGTGAGTAATTTATTAATTTAATTAATTGCTCCTTGCCCTTTATATGGGCCGTTTAGACCAAAAGGAGGTGACTGTGATGAGAAAGTATGAAGTTATGTATATCATCCGTCCAAACATTGAGGAAGAAGCTAAAAAAGCTTTAGTTGAGCGTTTCAACGGAATTTTAACTGAAAATGGTGCTGAAATTGCTGAAGTAAAAGAGTGGGGAAAACGCCGCTTAGCTTACGAAATCAATGATTTCCGCGACGGTTACTATATGATCTTAAAAGTAGCATCTGAAGCTGCTGCTGTTCAAGAGTTTGATCGTCTAGCTAAAATTAGCGAAGACATCATCCGTCATATCGTAATTAAAGAAAACGAATAATATATATTCCTCTTCGTGGGGTTGTTAAAAGGGGGAGTGGTTCTGATGTTAAATCGCGTTGTTTTAGTAGGTCGTCTTACGAAAGACCCTGAATTACGCTATACTGCAAGTGGAGTAGCTGTAGCTACATTTACGTTAGCAGTTAATAGAGCTTTTCAAAACCAACAAGGTGAAAGAGAAGCAGATTTTATTAACTGTGTTGTATGGAGAAAACCAGCTGAGAATGTTGCCAACTTCTTGAAAAAAGGAAGTTTAGCAGGAGTAGATGGTCGTATGCAAACACGTAATTATGAAGGTCAAGATGGACGTCGTGTATACGTAACAGAAGTAGTAGCGGAAAGTGTTCAATTCCTTGAACCACGAAATGCTTCTGGCGGCGGTGGAAGTCGCCCTAATTTCAATGAAAATCAAGGGTACGGTTCTTCTCCATTTGGAAATGATCAGAACCATGACCAACGAGGCGGTTCTAATAATAACAACCGCAATCAAGGCTTTACACGTCTTGATGATGACCCGTTCGCAAATGAGGGACAAACAATAGATATATCTGATGACGATTTACCGTTCTAATACGGAATAAAGAATAAAGGAGGGAAATGAATATGGCAATGGGAGGACGCAGAGGCGGACGTAACAAACGTCGTAAAGTTTGTTATTTCACAGCTAACGGTATCACTCATATCGATTACAAAGATATTGATGTGTTAAAGAAATTTGTATCTGAGCGTGGAAAAATTTTACCTCGTCGTGTGACAGGTACTAGCGCTAAATACCAACGTAAATTAACGATCGCGATCAAACGCGCTCGTCAAATGGCTTTATTACCATACGTTGTTGGTGAATAATAAATAAAGAGGAGGCAGTGAGAGATAATCTTGCTGCCTTCTTTTTTACAGTTTAGTTATTTAGCGAATTTATCCTCTTATAAGCAAAAGTAACATATGTTCCTTTTATTTTAGGGTAAAATAGTAAGTAGTTAATAAGGAGGATAGAAAAATAGATGAATGGAACAAAAAGATTAACAGAGGGTGCTATTCTTTTAGCTATATATGTAGTCCTTTTACTTATTACCATTTACATACCTATAATTGGCACCATAACAATGATTGCAATGGTGTTACCGTTTGTTTTTTATGCGAATAAATATGGGTGGAAGCACTCATTAGGTGTTGTCGTGTTAGCTAACATACTAGCGATTCTTTTCGGGTCACCAATTGCTTTAATGATAAGCTTACCTACAAGTACAGCTGGAATTGCAATAGGACATCTATATAGTCAAAAAGCAAGTAGATATAAAGTGTTAGGTGTTACAACCGGTGTTTATTTAGCGAACTTTCTTATATTCTACGTCTTAACGATGGTTCTATTTGAGCTCAACATTACAGAAATTATTAGTACGACTACAAACGAGTCGATCCAAATGGTTGAAAGTATGCTAGCAGTTGTGGGGCAAGAACAAATGGACGAAGTAATAACAAGAATTGAAGAAATGACAACGATGTTCTTATATTTACTACCATCCTTGCTAGTTACGACTTCAATTGCCTTTGCATTTATTTCTCAATGGTTATCTGCTTTCTTTTTAAGAAGGATGAAGTATGAAGTACCTTTCTTTCCTCCGTTTAGGGAGTTAGTATTACCAAAAAGTTTATTGTGGTATTATTTAGTAGTTCTGCTATTTTCTTTTATGCAAATGGAAGAAGGGTCAATGCTGCATTTAGCAACATTAAACTTAATGTACATACTAATGTTAGCGATGACAGTACAAGGATTTTCTTTCCTCTTCTTCTTAGCGCATATTAAACGATGGGCTAAAGCAATTCCAATTATAATTGTTATTACCTCTTTCCTTGTTCCACCTATCCTTTATATAATAAGAATGGTAGGTATCATTGATATTGGGTTTGAGTTAAGGAAACGTTTAGCTGGTAAGTAAATTGGAAACTAGGAGCTGAAAATTAATGCCTAATAACTTAGAAATACAGCGCTTTAGGCATCCTTTCTATACGTTGTTAGCTTTAGCGGCTTGTTTAAACATTGCGCTTATGTTTTTCCAATGGCTAATTGGGATAGGAGGATTTATTCTTCTCGGTTTAGTTGTTTATTATTACGTAAAAGTAGAAGCAGCTTCTAAACAAGAAGTCGAAAAATACATATCCACTTTATCTTACCGTCTTAAAAAAGTAGGCGAAGAAGCATTAATGGAGATGCCAATTGGAATCATGCTGTTTAACGATGATTATCAAATAGAGTGGGCAAATCCTTTTATAGCCTCTAGCTACCAAGAAGACACGTTAATTGGTCGCTCGTTATACGAGGTTGCTGATGATTTAATTCCTTTTCTAAAACAGCAGGAAAAGGATAATGAGATTATTTCTATTTTTGATAGAAAATACAAAATAGTGCTCAAAAGAGAAGAAAGATTATTATACTTCTTTGACGTAACAGAACAAGTTCAAATAGAACGTCTTTATGAAGATGAGCGGACTGTTATTGGAACAATCTTTTTGGATAATTACGATGAAGTAACGCAAGGCATGGATGATCAATCTAGAGGGTCGTTAAATAGCCAAGTAACGTCAATATTAAATAAGTGGGCACTTGAAAATGGAGTATACTTAAAAAGAGTATCCGCTGAGCGCTATATTTCCATTTTTAACAAACATATTTTAAGTAAATTAGAGAAAAGTAAATTTTCTATATTAGATGAAATGCGAGAACAAACATCTAAGCAAAGCTTACCATTAACATTGAGTATTGGAATTGGAACAGGTGTCCCATCATTGCCAGAGTTAGGTCAGTTGGCGCAATCGAGCTTAGACTTAGCATTAGGTCGGGGTGGAGACCAAGTTGCCATAAAACAAACGAATGGTAAAGTTCGCTTTTACGGTGGAAAAACAAATCCAGTAGAAAAACGAACACGTGTAAGAGCTAGAGTTATCTCTCATGCATTAAAAGAGATTATTAATGATAGTGATAAAGTGTTAATAATGGGGCACCGCTATCCGGATATGGATGCGATTGGAGCTGCAATAGGAATTGCGAAAGTTGCTCAATTAAACCAAAAAGAAGCCTATATTATTTTAAATCATCAAGAAATTGATGTGGGGATTCGTCGCCTTTTAGAAGTAATGAAAGAACATGAATCACTTTGGGATCGTATCGTTACTCCTGAAGAAGCTTATGAAATTTCATCACAGGATACGTTATTAGTAGTTGTAGATACTCATAAACCATCATTGGTAATAGATGAAAAAGTGTTAAATAAGCTTGATAAAGTGGTTGTCATTGATCATCATCGACGCGGGGAGGATTTTATTGAAGATCCACTACTTGTCTATATGGAGCCGTACGCTTCCTCTACAGCAGAACTAGTAACGGAGCTTATCCAATACCAGCCAAAACGTTCCAAGATCTCAATGATTGAAGCGACAGCATTATTAGCTGGTATTATGGTTGATACGAAAAGCTTTACCGTAAGAACGGGCTCAAGAACGTTTGATGCTGCATCCTATCTTCGAACTCAAGGTGCAGATACGATTTTAGTGCAAAAGTTGTTAAAGGAAGACTTAGACAACTATGTGAAACGTGCAAAGTTAATTGAAAGCGCCTATGTGTATAGGGATGGAATTGTTATTGCCAAAGGAACAGACGAGGCGGTAGTGGACCAAATTTTAATCGCTCAGGCCGCAGATACGTTATTATCAATGAGTGATATTCATACTTCATTTGTATTGGCTAAACGTGGAGCAGAAGAGGTTGGAATTAGTGCACGATCATTAGGTGATATGAACGTTCAAATTATTATGGAAAATCTTCAGGGTGGCGGGCATTTAACAAACGCTGCCACACAGCTACAGATGTCTTTAGAAGAGGCTGAGAAATTACTACAGCAAGCAATAGACCAATGTTTTGAAGGAGGTACTAAAGAGGAATGAAGGTAATATTTTTAAAAGATGTAAAAGGTAGAGGGAAAAAAGGTGAAGTAAAAAACGTTGCAGATGGATATGCGCAAAACTTTTTATTAAAGCAAGGTTTAGCTTTAGAAGCAACTCCTGCTAATTTAAAATCTTTAGAAGCGCAAAAAAATAAAGAAGCGAAAGATGCTGCAAACGAATTAGCAGAAGCTAAGAAGCTAAAAGAAAAATTAGAAAAAATAACTTTACAATTTCAAACAAAAGCTGGAGAAGGTGGACGCCTTTTCGGTTCCATTACGACAAAGCAAATTGCCGAAGAGCTTAATAAAAAACATAAAACAAAAATAGACAAACGAAAGATGGAACTAGATGATGCAATTCGTGCATTAGGTTACACGAATGTGCCAATTAAATTACACACAGAAGTAACAGCAACTTTAAAAGTACATGTAACGGAACAGAAATAAGAAGTAATTAACATTGAATGAAACTACAATTCGTGATAGGCTTTAAGTAGTGAGAAGCTCGGCAATAAGCCGAGTTTTCTTTCGCTTTCTATGAAAAAATTTTGAAATAAAACATAAATAGAATACTAGTTTAGGAGAGGAAAGGGAGGAATCAAAAGAGATGAGTGACCTGTTTGCAGATAGAATACCACCACAAAATATTGAGGCCGAACAGGCAGTATTAGGTGCAATATTTTTTGAACCAAGCTCTTTAACCCTAGCTTCTGAGCTATTATTACCAGATGATTTTTATCGAGCAGCACATCAAAAAATATTTGATACGATGCTTACATTATCTGACCAAGGCGAACCGATAGATTTAGTAACAGTTACTGCTAGCTTAGCGGACCAAAAGATATTAGAAGAAATTGGTGGAGTCTCGTATTTAAGTGACTTAGCAAATGCGGTTCCGACTGCGGCAAACATTGAATATTACGCAAAAATTGTAGAAGAAAAATCTATTTTACGCCGTTTAATTCGTACAGCAACAAACATCGCTCAGGAAGGTTATGCAAGAGAAGATGAAGTAGCTGGTTTATTGAATGAGGCAGAAAAGCAAATATTAGAAGTATCACAACGAAAAAATGCAGGTGTTTTTAAAAATATAAAAGATGTACTCGTACAAGCTTACGATAATATAGAGGCAATGCATAATCAAAAAGGAGAAGTGACAGGTATTCCTACTGGTTTCTCCGAATTAGACAGAATGACAGCGGGTTTCCAGCGAAATGACTTAATTATTGTAGCAGCACGTCCTTCCGTTGGTAAAACAGCATTTGCCCTAAATATTGCGCAAAACGTAGCGGTAAAAGCAAGGGAAAATGTTGCTATCTTTAGTTTAGAGATGGGAGCAGACCAGCTTGTAATGAGGATGCTTTGTGCAGAAGGAAATATAAATGCCCAAAACTTACGTACAGGCCAGCTAACGACAGAGGACTGGGGAAAACTTACGATGGCAATGGGTAGCTTATCAAATGCTGGTATATACATTGATGATACACCTGGTATTCGAGTTAGTGAAATTCGTTCTAAATGTCGTCGTCTTGCACAGGAAAATGGATTAGGGATGATTTTAATTGACTATCTACAACTTATACAAGGTAGTGGTCGAAATGGCGGAGAAAACCGTCAGCAGGAAGTATCAGAAATTTCTCGTTCATTAAAGGCATTAGCTCGTGAATTAAAAGTACCTGTCATTGCATTATCGCAGTTATCACGTGGCGTAGAGCAACGTCAAGATAAACGTCCAATGATGTCTGACATTCGTGAATCTGGAAGTATTGAGCAGGATGCTGACATTGTAGCTTTCTTATATCGTGACGATTATTATGATAAGGAAAGTGAAAATAAAAATATTATTGAAATTATTATCGCGAAGCAACGTAACGGTCCAGTTGGTACAGTATCGCTAGCATTCGTAAAAGAATATAATAAGTTCGTTAATTTAGAGCGGCGATTTGATGATGAAGCAATCCCATCAGGGGCATAACACCTATTATTAATAGGTGTTTTTTCTTTCTTGTAAAATATTACGAACGAATATATGAAAATACTAAAATATCGTTCGTGTTTTGTTTGACTTGAACGTAAAATATTGATAAACTAATGAATGTTTCAATGAAAAGTATAGTCTACATAAAGTGGAGGTGTACGATCTATGGCATCAGTAGTCGTAGTAGGAACACAGTGGGGCGATGAAGGTAAAGGGAAAATTACAGATTTTCTTTCTGAAAATGCAGAAGTAATTGCACGTTATCAAGGTGGTAACAATGCTGGACATACGATTAAATTTAATGGTGAAACATACAAACTACATTTAATTCCATCAGGTATTTTTTATTATAATAAAATATGTGTCATCGGAAACGGAATGGTAGTTGACCCGAAGGCACTAATCCAAGAATTGAAATATTTACACGACCGTGGAATCAGTACCGATAACTTACGGATTAGTAATAGAGCACACGTTATCTTACCGTATCATTTAAAACAAGATGAAGTAGAAGAAGAGCGTAAAGGTGCAAACAAAATTGGTACAACGAAAAAAGGAATAGGACCTGCTTATATGGATAAAGCAGCACGTATCGGTATTCGTATTGCAGACCTTCTAGACCGCGAAACATTTGAAGAAAAACTAACACGTAACTTAGAAGAAAAAAATCGCTTATTAGAAAGAATGTATGAAACAAAAGGCTTCCAAAAAGAAGATATTTTAGATGAGTATTATGAGTATGGACAACAGTTTGCAAAATATGTTTGTGATACATCAGTCGTATTAAATGATGCACTAGATGAAGGCCGTCGTGTTCTTTTTGAGGGTGCACAAGGAGTAATGTTAGATATTGACCAAGGAACGTATCCATTCGTAACAAGCTCCAATCCTGTTGCAGGTGGCGTCACAATTGGTTCAGGTGTAGGCCCTTCAAAAATCAATCATGTTGTAGGAGTATCAAAAGCTTATACTACTCGTGTAGGGGATGGGCCGTTTCCAACAGAATTACATGATGAAATCGGTGACCAAATTCGTGAAGTAGGTAGAGAATACGGAACAACGACTGGTAGACCACGCCGTATTGGCTGGTTTGATAGTGTTGTTGTACGTCATGCTAGACGTGTGAGTGGTCTTACTGACCTATCATTAAATTCTATTGATGTTTTAACAGGTATTGAAACGTTGAAAATTTGTGTAGCATACAAATATAAAGGTAAAGTAATGGAAGAATTCCCAGCTAGCTTAAAAATTCTTGCTGAATGTGAACCAGTATACGAAGAAATGCCAGGTTGGACAGAGGATATTACAGGAGTGAAAACATTAGGAGAACTTCCTGAAAATGCACGTCACTATGTAGAACGTATTTCACAACTAACAGGTATTCCTTTATCGATCTTTTCTGTCGGTCCAGATCGTTCGCAAACTAATGTAGTACGTAGTGTTTATGCTTAATAGAAATAACCTCTTTTCTTATTTGAAGAAAAGGGGTTTATTTTTTTATAAAAACTATTGCTTTATTTGCCCCAGTTATGATATTATAAAAAACGTCGCTGCTGCTGATACATTATTTAAGCAGTAGATTACCATAATAAGTGCATTAATATTATATGTGCCATTAGCTCAGTCGGTAGAGCACGTCGGAATAAGCTACGAAGCATATGCTTCAGCGTACATGCCGAGATGCTTCTTGAATAATCATCCTGAGGCATGGACGACAAAAGGAAAAGCTTCCTCGAAAAGGTCGCAAACTAACAAAAGTATAAATATTTAGGCAGTATTTATTATATGTGCCATTAGCTCAGTCGGTAGAGCAACGAGCAACGCTTCACCGAAAAGACAGCGAGTTGTACTCGTCGAGCCACTTCTTGGATAAGCTTCCTGAGACGAGGACACAACAGAGTAAGCTCCTTTGAAAAAGTTGCAAAATAACAACAACATAAATATTTAGGCCGAAATTAATATTATATGTGCCATTAGCTCAGTCGGTAGAGCACGTCGGAATAAGCTACGAAGCATATGCTTCAGCGTACATGCCGAGATGCTTCTTGAATAATCATCCTGAGGCATGGACGACAAAAGGAAAAGCTTCCTCGAAAAGGTCGCAAACTAACAAAAGTATAAATATTTAGGCAGTATTTATTATATGTGCCATTAGCTCAGTCGGTAGAGCATCTGACTTTTAATCAGAGGGTCGAAGGTTCGAGTCCTTCATGGCACACCATTGAAATGGCCCGTTGGTCAAGCGGTTAAGACACCGCCCTTTCACGGCGGTAACACGGGTTCGAATCCCGTACGGGTCACCATTATATACATAATGTGCAATAAAGCGATAAAAGAGATTATTAAGAGGTCCCGTGGTGTAGCGGTTAACATGCCTGCCTGTCACGCAGGAGATCGCGGGTTCGATTCCCGTCGGGACCGCCATTTACATATACATTGCATCTTGATTAAGTGACTTGAGAAGTGTACAATGGACAAGTAAATAAGGTTTAGGCCTTTATATAATAATATGGCTCGGTAGCTCAGTCGGTAGAGCAATGGACTGAAAATCCATGTGTCGGCGGTTCGATTCCGTCCCGAGCCACTTATAAAAACACACTAACTATAATCGGTTAGTGTGTTTTCTTTTTTATTTAAAGGGACTGGTAATAAAAGGATTAAAAAAATTATAGGTAGACATGCAAGTTAAAAACAAAAGGTTAATATAAATGGAAAGATTGATAAATATAGAGGATAAGTAGTCTTTACTAGGTAAAATAGAAGCATTTTGTACAAAAATGTTTCAAAAAACGGGCAAATATGACACTAATAATACATTTATGTTACATCTTTCATCCAACTATTCTACTTTTTTATTAAAATATGGTATGTTAGTAAAGTCAGAAAAAATAATGATAGGTATAAAAGACCTATCTTAAAAGATTATTGGATATCAGGGGGAAATACCATGATCAGCCATATCAAAACTTTATACAATACATACCGAAAAAAACTTAATAATATAAAGCCAATCGACTATAAACTAATAAACATAGCAAAAAAAGGTGTTATTTCAACAGTAGCGGTAGCTACATTAACATTAGGTGTTTACACTGCTCACGCTAGCCAAAGTTCTATAGGAACTATATATCACGTTTATGTGAACGGTGAGCGTATTGGTTCTGTTGACGATACTTCTATTCTTGAGAATGCATTAGATTCAAAAATCGATGCAGAACAGAAGAATTTTAAACAGCTAGAATTAACGATTGGAAATCAAGTTTCCTTTATTCCAGAAACTACATTCCGACCGAATGCGGAAAATGAAAGTACTGTAAAAAAAGCAGTAGATCAAGTAGAAGTAAAGGCTAATGCTTCTGCTATTGTTATTGACGGTGAGCCAATCGTTTATTTAGCGTCTGAAGAAGTAGCGGAAGAAGTGATAAAACAACTAAAGCTTGACTTCGTATCAGAGGAAGAACTACAAGAATTGGAATTAAGAAAATCACTTGAAGAGGAACTACCTAAACTTCAAGAAAATGAAACTCGTTTATTAGACGTAGTAATGACAGAAAAAGTTTCAGTTTTATCAAAAGAAATTTTGCCAAAAGAAATATTATCTACAGAAGAGGCTGTTACGTACTTGAAAAAAGGTACACTCGAAGAACAAACGTATGAAGTAGCAGCAGGTGATGTATTAGGTTCTATTGCTCAAGATCATGGTTTAACTACTGCAGAGCTATTAGATCTTAATAATGATATTTCTGAAGACTCTTTATTACGTATTGGTGATGAGTTAAATGTTACAGCTTTTAAACCATTTATACATATTGTTGTAATGAAGGAAATGCGTGTTACAGAAGAAGTTCCATATAAACAGCAAGTAGAAGAAGATAGCAATATGTTAAAAGGTGAAACGAAAGTAAAACAAAAAGGAGAGAATGGAGAAAAGTCTATCCATTCGGTTGTAACGTTAGAAAATGGGAAAACAGTTAGTACTGAAATTAAAGAAGAGAAGGTAACAAAAGAAGCTGTTGACCAAATCGTTTTAAAAGGTACGAAAGTTATCCCTTCTAGAGGAAACGGGACACTAGCATGGCCAGCTTCTGGAGGGTACATTTCTAGTAAAATGGGTTATAGATGGGGACGAATGCATAACGGAATTGATATTGCTAGACCGAGCAATTATACGATTAAAGCAGCTGATAACGGTGTAGTAGAGTTTGCAGGCTATGATGGCGCATTCGGAAACAAAGTTATTATTAACCATCAAAATGGACTTAAAACGCTATACGCTCACTTATCTTCGATCTCTGTTTCAAAAGGCCAAACAGTAGCTCAAGGTCAACAAATTGGAGTAATGGGTTCGACAGGTCACTCTACTGGAATTCACTTACACTTTGAAGTGCATCAAAATGGTGTTGTACGTGATCCACTACAATTTTTAAATAGATAATATAGATAATAGATTAGTAAAAACCTCTAGCATTTTAAAAGTTGCTGGAGGTTTTTTTAACCCTTTATCGTATTTGATATAAGAGGTAGACCATTACAAGAAAAACTTGAACCATGGGTATGAAAAATAGAAACTCCTTATTGCTACAATATTTTACCTTTTAAGATATAGAACCGTGAGTGGAACGGAGCGGAAGACACTTGACTCCTGCGGGAGAAGAGGGAGGCTCGGCTCCATGAAAAGCGTAGGCGTCTCGCTTAGGTCCAATCAAACTGGAGCTTTTCCGCAGGAGATAAATGAAAGTTTGAGCCGGACCTAGCCGCCGAAGCTAGACATCTCCCCGCGGCGACGCACAGGATGTGCTAGTGTCGACCGTGCGACAGGACGTCGCGGTACGGTCGACCAAGCAAGTGTCTGTAGCGAAGTGAAACGACTAACATAAAACTACGATGCTATTCTCAAGGTAGACTTATAAAAGTACCAATAATATTTTCCAAATAGGTTAACTAGATGATTTACAATGGTTGACATGGTAAAGTTAATAGAGAGAAAATGAACACAAATAAAAAAATATAAATAGATTATCGCTAAAGATGAAGGAGAGATACTTATGGATAAACGAATACTAGTAGTAGACGATGAAAAGCCAATTGCAGATATATTAATGTTTAACTTACAAAAGGAAGGCTATGAAGTCCATTGTGCATATGATGGTGAAGAGGCAGTAGAGAAAGTAGATGAGATTAAGCCAGATTTAATACTATTAGATATAATGCTACCTCAAAAGGACGGTATGGAAGTGTGCCGTGAAGTTCGTAAAAAATATGATATGCCTATTATTATGTTAACAGCAAAGGATTCAGAAATAGATAAAGTGTTAGGTCTAGAACTAGGAGCTGATGACTACGTTACGAAACCGTTTAGTACACGTGAACTAATTGCCAGAGTAAAAGCTAATTTACGTCGTCATCAACAAAAAGCAGCAGAAGTAGAAGATGATTCTGCTGAAATTAAAGTAGGTTCTTTAATTATTCATCCAAGTGCTTATATGGTAACAAAACGTGGTGACATGATTGAATTAACGCATCGTGAATTTGAGTTATTACATTATTTAGCGAAAAATATCGGACAAGTCATGACTCGTGAACATCTGTTACAAACAGTTTGGGGATATGATTACTTTGGAGACGTTCGAACAGTCGATGTAACGATTCGTCGATTAAGAGAAAAAATAGAAGATAATCCAAGTAATCCAACTGCAATTGTAACTAGACGAGGGGTAGGGTATTATCTGCGTAATTCAGACCAGGAGTAAACACGATGAAAAAAGTAGGTTTTTTTAAATCAATCCATCTAAAGTTTGTGTTAATATACGTGTTGCTTATATTAACAGCCATTCAGATTATCGGTGTTTATTTCGTACGTCAATTAGAAACGCAGCTAGTAGAAAACTTTTCAACCTCATTAGAAGAACGAATTAATCTTCTTGCCTATAACATTGAGCAAGAAATGAAAAAGACAAGAGATGACACGACAAACACGATCGAAGAAGATATAAGAGGGATACTACAAGATTTTACTTCGGAAGATATATTAGAAGTACGTGTAATTAATAGTCAGAGTAAAGTGCTAGGTACATCTAATCCTTACAACCAATCAAAATACGTCGGTAAGAGAACAAATGAGTTAATAGTAAAACAAACATTAGGTGTTGGGACGCCTTCTAAAAAGTTTGCTATTGACCCTAACACTGGAAACCGAATGCGGATTATTGTTTCCCCGATAAAAACGAACAACCAAGAGGTAATCGGAGCCATATACTTAATTGCTACGATGGAAAATGTGTACGGTCAAATGAGAGAAATCAACAATATCTTTGCGACTGGTACAATTATCGCGTTAGCTGTTACAGCTGCGTTAGGAATTCTGTTAGCTAGGACGATTACAAGGCCGATGTCAGATATGAAAAAACAAGCAATAGAGATGGCCAAAGGTAATTTTTCACGGAAAGTAAAAATTTATGGGGAAGATGAAATAGGCCAGCTAGCTCTGTCTTTCAATAATTTGACCAAAAAATTACAGGAAGCGAATGCTACTACGGAAGGGGAGCGGAGAAAACTTAGCTCTGTACTATCTCATATGACAGATGGCGTTATTGCAACGGATCGAAAAGGAAGAGTTATATTAATTAATGAACCCGCGCTAAAAATGCTAAATGTTCCACGTGAAACAGTGTTAGCAAAGCCGATTGTTGAAGTTTTAGGAATAGAAGAAGACCATACATTTGAAACATTAATGTCCGAACAGGATTCTTTAATTTTAGATTTTAGTAGTAAAAACAGTCCATTAATATTGAGAGCTTCTAATTCTGTTATCCAAAAAGAAACTGGGTTTATTAACGGTTTAATTACTGTTTTGCATGACATTACGGAACAAGCAAAAATAGATCAAGATCGTCGCGAGTTTGTAGCGAATGTATCGCATGAATTAAGGACTCCATTGACTACAATGAGAAGCTATATTGAGGCATTAACAGAAGGAGCTTGGGAAGACAAAAAAATTGCTCCTCAATTTTTGGATGTAACTCAGCAAGAAACAGAAAGAATGATTCGGTTAGTTAATGATTTGCTGAAACTTTCAAAAATGGACTCAAAAGACTATATGCTACAAAAAGATTCCTTTGATGTTGTATCATTTCTAAATCGAGTCATTGATCGCTTTGAATTATCAAAATCTAGCGATGTAACGTTTCAACGAGATTTACCGAATGAGCATATATACGTTTATATAGACATCGATAAAATTACACAAGTGCTTGATAATATTATTTCAAACGCGATGAAATATTCTCCTGAAGGCGGTACAGTTACATTTCATTTAAAAGTACAACAGCAACATGTTGAAATTTGTATTAGTGATGAAGGAGTCGGTATACCTGCAAAAGATCTTGATAAAATCTTTGATCGTTTTTACCGTGTTGATAAGGCGAGAACGAGAAAACTTGGTGGTACAGGGTTAGGCCTTGCGATTGCAAAAGAAATGATTGAGGCACATGACGGTAGAATTTGGGCGAAAAGTGAAGAAGGAAAAGGCACTTCTATATTTTTTACTTTGCCTTTAATTGATAATCAAGAGGATGACTGGACATGACATACGAAAATATTAAATCGATTATATTAACTATACTCGTTCTCGTTAGTTTATTGCTAACTTGGAATATATGGACGTACCAGCCTGCCTATGAATACATCGGAAGAGAAGAACTTATACAAGATGTAGCGATCAAAGATAAATATGATATATCAACGTTAATAAGACCGATGAAATTACTTTTTCATCATGATGGTATACATTACGGAACAGAGGAACAACAGGAAATAGAACGGTTAGTGAAGGAAATAAAGAGGTGGAGAGTTCAAGCAATAGAACAAATTTCTCCGCTAGTCGCACAAGAAGATTTTACTTCCTTTATGCACGGAAAAGGAAAAATTGAAGTAGTTTTACCGGATGAAATCCCTCTATCAACATTAAATCGTTTTATACAATTTCAAGAAGATGTAGATTTTCCGAACGTATCAGTAGATCGAGTAGTAATTGATGTTGACGGGAACAAAGAAAATCCAACTATTCATCTAGTAAATTATGATGAACGTCTTATTTATCGAGCGTTCGTTCATAATTTAGATCTGTTAATGGTTGATCGTAGCTTTTTTGGTCCATCTGTAAGATATGATGCCTATCGTAAAATTGATATTTCACCAACGAAAGACATTTTTGCGCCGTTTGGAGAAAAAAAATTAAATCGCATGCATTATTTTGCAGATCTATACTCACCAGAAAACTTCAAAAATGCCTTATTTAGTGATCCGAGTAGAGTGACTAAAGAGGAAACAGGCTCAGAAGAAGTTTATACGGATGGATATCGACTCATGACCATTGACCAAAACTATGCAAGACTTCAATATGTTAATCCAGTTAATGCGGATGCAATGAATACATCTGATTTTAAAATAATTGAATCAAGTATAGATTTTATCAATGAGCATAGTGGTTGGACAGATAAATATTTATTTGCGGGTTGGAAGAGAGACTTTCGAGACCATACATCTGTGTTTCGACTACATGTAAATGGATATCCAGTTATTAATACTCAAGGTTTGACGGAGATTGTACAAATCTGGCGGAATAACGAAATTTATGAATACGTAAGGCCTTTGTTTGAATTAAAATATACCATTAGAAACGAAGTAGCTTCTGTTACGTTACCAAATTCAAATATTGCATTAGCAGAATTAAAAAGAAATCCTGGATTTGAAATTGAAAACCTACAAGATTTAAGAATTGGATATGAGTTGAAAAGAGATACGATTTATGAGCCGGTATTTATTTTAGAACCGATATGGATGTATCAATATCGTGATAATTGGTATAAAATTAGCTTTCAACCAAAAGAAGACTTAGGAGGAATGTAGAATGGATTGGAGGAAAACAAAAACCATTTTCATCTTTACGTTTCTCATTCTTAATATATTTTTAGGGTATCACCTTGTAGAAAAACGTGAAAGTAGTCAGCTTGATATTATTACAGAAGCATCCATCGAAGAGAAGTTTGAAGTAGATGAAATTATTATAGGTGATATACCGAAAGAATCTGTTAGTGCAAGCTTTTTAGGAGGAATAAGCCGTCCTTTTTCAGAGGAAGATATAGAAATTTTAGAGGAGTTAGGTCAGGAAGCAATTGTGATTGATTCTACTCACTTATTTAGCATGTTTGAGGAGCCTATTGAACTTACTGAAACAAATCTAGAAGCGAGATTGCTTCAAATTTTGACTGAGCATGTTTTATTAGGAGATCAGTATGATTTATGGGCGATAGAGGAAGAAGCAAGCTCCATTACTTTTTTCCAAAAGTATGATAATAAATTTATTTATCGTAATGTAGGTGGTATGGTTGTTTTTAACTTAAATGAGGATAACCATATCGTATCGTATGACCAGACATTTATTGATAATATTGAACCGATGGATGAACCACAAGATACGATTACGGCAATAAAAGCGTTAGAAAATTTATATTACAATAGCGAATTAAAACCTAGTAGTAGTATTACAGACGTGGAGTTAGGTTATTATCCAATTGTTGAACTACCAAATTCTCATATTTTAACGCCTACTTGGTTTATTGAAATAAACGGTGAACAAGATTTTTTTGTGAATGCATTTGAAGGACAAGTCATCAAAAGAGAAAATCGAAAATTGGAGTGAGAAGGTATGAGCATGCAGTTTAGCGTGCTTGCAAGTGGCAGCACAGGAAACGCAATATATGTTGAAAATGATCAGCATTCATTATTAATAGATGCAGGTTTAAGCGGTAAAAAAATGCAAGAACTGTTCGATAAAATTGGTAAAAAAGTAGACGGTTTATCAGGAATTCTTGTTTCTCATGAACATAGTGACCATATAAAAGGACTTGGCGTTATTGCTCGTAAATATAACGTACCTATATATGCAAATGAAAAAACGTGGAAAGCGATGGAAAGTAATATTGGTGTAATTCCTGTTGACCAAAAATTTATTTTTGATACAGGAGCGGCGAAAGCATTTGGGAGCTTGCAGGTTGAATCGTTTGGTGTATCTCATGATGCTGCTGAGCCAATGTTCTTTGCCTTTCATGATGGAGCAAAGAAGTTAGTAGTTATAACCGATACAGGCTATGTAAGCGACCGTATGAAGGGTGTAATAAGTGATGCGGATGTGTATGTATTTGAAAGCAATCACGACGTTCAAATGCTACAAATGGGCCGTTATCCTTGGAGTATAAAACGTAGAATTTTAAGTGATGTGGGGCACGTATCAAATGAGGATGCCGCACTAGCAATGGCAGATGTAATTGGAGATAAAACGAAACGTATTTATTTGGCGCATTTAAGTCAAGATAATAACATGAAAGATTTAGCGAAAATGTCCGTTACGCAGACGCTACAAACAAGAAACATTGTTGTAGGGGAGCAAGTAGAACTGTACGATACAGATCCAACAGTTCCGACACCGCTAGCTTTTGTGTAAAAGTCTTTGGCTTTTGCGCCTTTCTTTTTGGTTATTTTCTCCTTGAAAGCACAGTTGGAAACATACTTAAATTAAGAAGTACTGTCAGGAAGAGAGAGTAAATCGGAAAGTTTTCCTCAGAATAAGCGGATATGTAACGGGCGTTTTTTCTGAAAGGAAGGTTAATACGTGGGATATTATGATCAGCATGTAAAGGACAAAAACAAAAAGCAAAAAGGAAATCGAGGTGGTTACTTAATACCTACTCTAATCGGTTTAGCTTTAGCTGGCTTTATCGTTCTCGTCGCATTTCCTAATCTTTTCGGGAATGATCGGCAAAATCTAGCTGCGATTGAAGAGAGAGAATCGAGACAAAACGGTAATGTGGACAGAATGCCAGCAGAAGTTCGCAACGTTTCAGTAAATGTCTCGACAGAAATAACAGAAATAGTAGATGGAGTAGCAGAGGCTGTTGTTGGGGTAATTAATATTCAACATGCATCGTTTTGGCAAAATGAAGTAGCATCGGAAGAAGGAGAGGCTGGTACAGGTTCTGGTGTTATTTACAAAAAGGAAAATGGCCGTGCTTATGTCGTAACAAATTATCATGTAATTGAAGGAGCTACGACGGTAGAGGTCAGTTTAGTGGATGGAACACGAGTACCTGCCGAAGTGTTAGGAGAAGATCCATGGACAGACCTTGCAGTGTTAGTTATGGAGGATTCACTTGTGACGAAAGTTGCGACATTTGGTAATTCAGACAATGTTCGTACAGGGGAACCCGTAATAGCGATAGGAAACCCGTTAGGATTACAATTTTCAGGTTCCGTAACACAAGGAATTATATCTGGAACGGATAGGAGTATCCCTGTTGATATTGATCGTGATGGGAACCCAGATTGGCATGCAGACGTGATGCAAACGGATGCAGCAATTAATCCAGGTAATAGTGGTGGAGCATTAGTCAATATTCAAGGGCAAGTAATTGGCGTAAATTCAATGAAAATTGCACAAGAAGCGGTAGAAGGAATAGGACTTTCTATTCCGGCGAATACAGTAATCCCAATTATTAACGATTTAGAGGAATTCGGCGAAGTTCAACGCCCGTATTTCGGTGTTAGTATTGGGTCATTAGCTGATATTCCGAGCTATCATTGGCAACAAACATTAAAGCTACCGAACGATGTAAACTATGGTGTTTATATAACAAATATTGCAGGTAATTCACCAGCCTCTCGTGCAGGTTTACAACAATACGATGTGATTGTTGAATTAGATGGAGATCCAATATATGATGTTATTGAATTACGTAAACATTTATATAATGAAAAGCAAGTCGGCGAAGAAATGAATGTGACGTTTTATAGAGGTAGAGAAAGACAAAATACATCGATACAATTAACCGAATCAGGTTATTAAAGGGAGTGTTTTCACTCTCTTTTCCTTTTTAATATAAGTTTTCTGTTTAAAACTTTATTAAGATGTGGATAAGTGGTAACCTAAATGAGGTGAAAATTGTCGAATGAAAGGATTGTGGATAAAATGGTTAAATGTTGTGAAGAACATATCGAACTTGCGATGGAAATGTATATAGATCAACAGGAGGAAGCACCTCCACTAGCACTAGTACCAGAAGAAGAAAAGTTATCAACAACTTGTGAATTTTGTCAAAACGTGGCGACATATATGGTAGGGAACTAATATTCGCCTACTAAATGTGGATAGATTTTGTGGATATGTGAATAACTTTTGTGGACAACCTGTTTGTAAAGTGAGGATTAGTTGTGAATATCTCAATTATTACAATTGGAAAACTAAAAGAAAAATATTTAAAGCAAGGAATAGAGGAATATTTAAAAAGATTAAGTATATATGCGAAAGTGGAAGTAATCGAGCTTCCAGATGAAAAAGCACCAGAACAGCTAAGTGAAGCAGAGATGGAGCAAGTAAAAGGAAAAGAAGGGGAACGGATTTTAAGTAAAATTTCCGATGATACATATGTAATAGCGCTGGCGATCGAAGGGAAGCAACGCTCCTCTGAACAACTTGCTTCTGAAATAGATAAATTAGCAACCTACGGGAAAAGCAAAATAGCCTTTATAATCGGTGGATCGTTAGGGCTGAGTGGAGAAGTAATGAAACGTGCGAACGACACCTTATCATTTTCGAAAATGACGTTTCCACATCAATTAATGAGATTAATTCTTTTAGAACAAATTTATCGAGCTTTTCGAATTAATCGAGGAGAACCGTACCATAAGTAGATAAGGTAAAAAAACGTGGGTATTTCATCATTTTATAAGTAAGAATCTTTGTAAAATAAAAAAAGGCTAACTAACATAGTATATGTTGGTATGTTCATTTTTTTGCATTATAGGTACTTACCCCTCGACACTAAATTTTAGTGTGCTGGGGGCAAGTACCTTTTTCGATTAGAATACAAAACCCACACCAGTTGGTTTTGTACAACAAGTTGTATTAAAGCTCTATCTTTAAAAACAGTATACATATAAGGCTACAAGAGTCTTCGTATTCAAAAGTGTAAACAAGTATACAAACATGCATACTTGTTGATTTCAAGAGATGTATACATTTTTGTAAACAAGTATACGAGAATGTATGCGGTGAAAGGGAAGTTTACGATATGTTTACAGGTTTACAGTTTTGTAATCTTTCATTTTATGCCACAATAGAATCTATTATCCTTTCGTACTATTTTTAAGAAAGATGTTTCATAAAATTCGCAAACGAAAGGGAATGGTAGAAAATGAAATCTAGAATTGCAGCAATTGATGTTGGGAATGACTCTATTAAGGCCATTTTAGGAGAGTTAGATTACGAGTTGAATATACCGAATATTGTGGCAATAGATACGGAAGAACGACCTGTAATTGGAATAGAAGATTTGAATGAAAAAAATCCGTTAGAAGGAATACATATTAAAATTCACTCCCCTGCCCTAAAAGAGAACAATGCAATTTACCGAGTTGGCCATTTAGCTACGAAAAGTAACAATGCAACTGAGCTTGATCCAGGAAGCAGTAAATCAGAAGAAGACCAAACAATAATCATGCTTTTAACCACATTGGCATTAGATGCAGTAAGAGACGAGAATAAAGAGTTCTTCCAAAGAAACAAAAATATTATAGATGCCAACTATACATTAGGTACTGGTCTACCGCTTCGAGAAGTAAAAGAAGGGAAAGATGCTGGATATCGATCCAAATTAATGGGCTCGGTTCACCTAGTAGAGTTTTTAGTTACACCTAAATACAAAGGTTTAAAAGTAAATATTAAGTTTAACGATGTAAAAGTATATCCTGAAGGTTTTGCTGCCTATATTAACCTAGTAATGGATAGCGATTTAAAAGTAATTAATAAAGACTTAATTGATAAACGTATTGTGATTCAAGATATTGGTGGACTATCAACGGACATCGCCGTTATTAAAAATCGAAATGTAGACGATGACAAAGCGCAAGGATTTAATCTTGGTGTGTCAGAATCGCTTGAGGCAATCAGAGAAGAAATTCGTTCGAAACATGGTGTAGAGTTAGATAGTCGGCGAGATGTTGTAGAAATCATAACAAAGAAAAATGACCGAAACCATATCATGGTGAAAGGTAGTCGAACAAGTGTGCATGATATTACCGATCGTATCCTTTTAGAATTAGCGAAAAAGCAGTATCGCTTACTACGTAATACGTGGCAAAAAAATTCCCAAACAGAAATTTGCTATTTTGTAGGTGGCGGATCAAACGTTTTAAAGGAGTACATCAAAGCACTAAATAATAGTTTAGATGGTTACAATATTGACTTCTTTGAAGATGAAAAAGAAAGTATTTGGATGATGGCAAATGCTTATTATAAATTAATTATGGATTTTACGCGAAAAACAGAGCAAAAGAAAAAAGCGAAAGAACCTGTAAAGAACTAGGCAATGGAAAAATCTAATAATGTAGAGGTAAAAAGGGGACAAACGATTTCTTTTCGCATCCCTTCAGATACACCTGATTATTTATTAAAGCATTTGCAGAGGCTAAAAGAGAATGAAAGGAGAAATTTCTCTAGTAAAATAGCGGATTTTGTAATGGAAGGAGTCGGAAGGTCAAGTAAAAAAGAACGAGAGTCTATTACTATTCCCTTACCAAAACGGCTAAGTAAATCACAGCAAGATTGGCTTAAACATGAACATTCCGAAGCATTACTAGGTAGTATTCTCTTTCAATTATTATCCAATCCGGTTCGGGCAACTTCCTTACTAGTATCCTTAAATAGTAGTGATGTTAATGATAATTACACGTTATATTCACAAGAGGAGATGCAGGAATCTATTAAATATGAGGACCACCAAAATTCTGAAGCTACAGAGTTAGCGATTAAAGTGGAAGCAAACGAAATGGATGACGATTTACTATCATTCGATTGGGAAACGGCAAGCCAAAATACAAAAGGACAATTAAATGAGAAGGAGGGAGAAAAAGATGAAGATTTAGAAGATTTATTAGGAGACTTTTTAAATACGATGAATAGTTAATAAGTCTAACAAGAGGCATTCTTTTATAAGAATGAAACTAAACTATTGGAAGAAAGGCTTTCAACAGGGAACGCCGTTCAGGAGAAAAAAATCTCATTATGATTAGATACAGTGAACTGTATCAATAATAAATGGGGTTTTTAAACAAAATAAAAGTTGATATATGTAGTGATAGCCAGAACCATACCTTGAACCACAATCAGGGCGTCCCTGGCTATCTATTAAAAAAAGCACATGTGATTAGTCCTGTTTAAAAAGACTTTATGTTCTTAAGTTGTAGCTGATGAGAAGCATGGATAGGTTTAGGATTCAGGCATTATCCAAACGATTTCTGATAGACGAACAAAGAATGTAGAATCATGCTCTTGAATGACAACATGATCAAGCTTTGCATCAACAACCATTCCACTAACGGAACCACGTGTCGTATCAAGGACGGCCCTTTTTCCTATTAGACTGCGTAGCGCTTCATATACGAAAGGTTCAATGACAATAACTTGCATCGGTCCATTATGTGTTATTTGCGGATTGGTTCGATAGTTATACATAGGGTTCATTCTCTTTCCTCCAAAGTATAGTGCTGTTTTACTTATCACTTTATGAGAGGATAGCTTGACACGTTCTGAGTGCTGTATTCGAAGTGTTTGTTAAGAGATTATATTTAAAGTTGCTTAAAACCGTATCATAAGTAAATGTAAAGTAACAGAAAAAATTATTTTGGTAAAGGAACAAATAAATAGAAAAGAACCTAAGACAAAACTATAGTTAACAAAAATAAACGAGATACCTTTTCATTCTAGATGATGGGTACCTCGTTTTTTTATTTAAAATAGTGCGTTGGACTACGATAAAACAGCATATAAAATCCACATAAAAGTCTGACAAAACGTAGGTAAACCACTTCTTCTACTAGGTTATCTTATTGAATAATTGAACAAAATGTGAAGTTACTACTAGAAAAGATAGAAATATCTAAAAATTTGGAAAAGATCATTGATTTTTCATTCCAATAATTATATCATTATAATTAATTTTCTGAAAAATGGGGGTTCAGCGGTGGTTACTTTTATTGCATCTATTGTGTTGTTAATTGTCGGTTATATCGTTTACGGGAAGGTGGTTGAACGAATTTTTGGCATTAATGACCAGAATTCAACACCTGCCTATACAAACAACGACGGTCTTGATTATATGCCAATGAGTTGGTGGAAAGCGAGTTTAATTCAGCTTTTGAATATCGCTGGAACCGGTCCGATATTTGGTGCAATAATGGGCGCACTTTATGGTCCAGTAGCTTTTATATGGATTGTTATCGGCTGTATTTTTGCTGGAGCGGTACATGATTACTTTTCGGGGATGATATCGCTAAGACATAATGGAGCACAATTTCCGACTCTTGTCGGTAAATATTTGGGCGGTAAAATGAAATTCGTTACAACGATTGTTTCGATTATTTTAATGGTGTTGGTGGCAGCAGCATTTACTGCAGCACCTGCCCAGCTACTTACGCAAATAACACCACTTAACTCTACAACTTGGTTAGTTATTATTTTTGCTTATCTTATACTTGCGGCAATCTTACCAATCAATAAAATAATAGGAAGAGTGTATCCTATTTTTGGAGCTATTTTAATTTTCATGGCTGTATCAATTGGTATCGGAATGTTCTTTTTTGATCATTCAATCCCAAATTTAACGTTAAGTAATTTACATCCAGGAGAAATGCCGATTTGGCCTTTATTAATGGTAACGATATCCTGTGGAGCAATCTCAGGATTTCATAGTACACAAAGTCCGATTTTAGCTCGAACATTAAAAAAAGAAAGTGAAGGTAGAAAAGTATTCTATGGAGCAATGATTGGTGAAGGTGTTATTGCCATGATTTGGGCAGCGGCAGGTATGACCTTCTTTGGTAGTACGGGTGCGTTGCAAACAGCATTGGCAGCAGGAGGTCCAGCTGGGGTCGTTAATGAAATCAGTATTACAACACTAGGTGCATTTGGCGGATTCATCGCAATTTTAGGTATTGTTGTTCTTCCAATTACTACTGGTGATACGGCATTACGTTCCTCCAGAATGATGCTTGCGGAATTATTGACTCAATTGACGAAGAAAGATTTTCATGGGAAAGGGAAAGTAGCTTTACTTATCATCCCGGTATTAGGAACAACGCTATATTTAACTACAATTGATTATAGTTTTCTCTGGCGATATGTTGGTGGAACGAATCAGATCGTTGCTGCGGTAATGTTGTGGACGGCAGCCATGTACCTTGTTAAAAATAACAAGTTTCATTGGATTTGTAGTATTCCAGCTTTATTCATGACAGCGGTAGTAAGTACATATTTCTTCTATGCACCAGAAGGCTTTAACTTGGATTATCGTATTTCTCTGATCCTAGGAATGGTTATTTGGTTGGCAGTGCTAGCTTGGTTTGTCTGGCAACTTATTAAACATAAGAGAGCCAACAACTATGCGGATTCGGAGCTGAAAGTTGGATAGGCATTGCAGATAAACAAGAGAATATTTTGTAAGCTTTCAGGTTCGTTGTAAGTGGACAAAGACCTAGTCTACACTTGCTAAATATTTCTAAAAGTAGTACTATTATCGTGAGTAAGAGTCGAATGCTCTTGCTTATTTGATTATGAATCTTTAAAAAACATTTTATTATAAAGGTAATGCTTTCTAGATTATAAAGCTAGAATTCTAAGCCCGATAAGATTGGAATCCTAATTCCTGTCTTATTGGGCTTTTATTTTGTCAAAATTTATCGGAAGGAAGGGAAAAATGGAAAACGGCCTTTTAATAAAGAAACAACTTCTACAACAATACGTTCAAACTCATAATAAAACGAACAGTATTTCGATAGTGAATGAGCAGAAAGATCCCTTTTTAATCGTAGATTTACAGGGAGATATTTTATATGCAAGTAGGAAAAGTGAAACCGTATTAGGGTACACAAAACCGGAATTGATGAGAATGAATGCCTATACTTTATTATCTTTTGGCTCCTATTTTACAAAGGATAGGGTGACGAGTAGAGTAATTCCCTTTTATAAAAAAAATGAACCCGTTTCAACGGAGTTAAATGTGACAATTATTCCAATCTATGAAAGTGAAGAGCAAATTGGGCTTTATCTTGTGTTTCACACGAAAGACTTCGAAGAGCAAAAAGAAGGAACTTTAAAGGCTGAGGAGGAATGGAAGTCCTTAGTTGATAAAAATACTGTCGCAGCTCAACTAGTAGCTGAATTTTCTCGCGATATTCAATACAATATTACAATAATTAAAGGGTTTGTTGAATTAATAAAAAGAGGATATGGATACAAAGAGTATTACAAACTAGTAGAAAGTGAATTAGCTCGATTAGATTTAGTGTTAAGAGAGCTTTCTATGCTAATGTTGTCTAACAATAGAGATATAGGTATGTATAGTATGAGAGAATTACTTTCCGAAGTACTTACATTACTAAAACATCAAGCATATTTAAATAATATAGAGTTTGAAGAAGAGTTTATATTTACGAAATCTAAAATATACGGGGATAAAAATCAATTAAAACTCATATTTATCTCTCTTTTGAAAAATGCGATAGAAGCTATGCCCGAAGGTGGGAAAGTACTGGTGGAGGCTCGTAATAATGGGGATGATACAATATTAATTCGAATAAAAGATGAAGGTTTGGGGATACCTCTAGATCTATTGGGGAAAATAGGCCATTCCAGATTTACAACGAAAAAAGGTGGAACAGGTTTAGGCCTAATCGTTAGTAGACAAATAATAGATGACCATTATGGTACTATAACATTTGTAACAGACCAAAAAGGGACAGCTGTCGAAATAAACCTACCAGTCTGTGAGTAAAGTATTGCTAGAGATAAAAAAGAATGGTAAAATGAAAAAGACTAATGTCTTACTGTCATTGGTTAACTTTGACTTGAAATTTTGTAACATATGCATGCTATTCAACATATTATTTTAATATAATTTTATAACGTACAATTATTGATTGGTAAATGGGAGATACTATTTTAAATAGACTGTCTTTCCGTGGCCTAACTTCTTATTAGAGGTTAGGCCTTTTTTATTATGGAAAAAAATGTGTATTAACTATTTTTTTAAGAAAAGGAGGCTAAGTCGAGTTGAATATCTTACATACTAAAAATCAAGATACCCTCCTACAGTTGAGTAGTACAATGAGTAAAATGCTTAAAAAAAGGTTTGGTAAAGGTCCAGAAACATGTTTTGCAATTATACATTCGAATAGACTTATCATTTATGTTCGTAAATTCATGACTCCTGCCGAAGAGGTTTTATTAAGCAAAGGGAAAAAGAAACTAGCTATTGCCTTTCGATCAGAAGTAATGGAGCAAGTTTTTGCTGAATACTTAGATGTAGCGTCATTAGCAACTGGAATTAATTTCGACTCTTATTTCAGTGATTGGGATTTCACATCTAACTCTGGACTAATAATATTTGAAATTACTCATAAATTAGGATGGTATGACAGTATTGGTAATACATATGAAAAGGAACAAATTATCCAATCAATAAAAAATGTGAGTTCAAGGCTTCACAAATATCCTTCTAAAATGGAAGTTATCAAGCTTTCACAAAATTTACTAGCAATAGAATGTAACGGTGTGTTGTTACAAGTTGAAGATTTACTCTTTGATAAAGGGCATTTAGATATATTGCACGAAAGAGCTATTGAGATTAAAAGGAAATACTATAACCAAAAAGAATATTTAGAAGAGCAACTAGGTAGACAAATAGGCAGTATATTTATTATTTCGGATTATATTAAGGATCGAAAATATATCATATTCTATTTAACATAGTAATTTTTAAAATAGGCAAAATAACTCGGAGAAACATATTCTTCTTGTTATTTTGGCTTTTTTTCATTTTTGAAGGTAGGTGATGAAAGTTTTTTTCATCCTAATTAACCATATATATAGATATAACTATTAACAAAATATTTCTCCCTAGAGTAATAGTATTACTATAGTAGTCAATAATAGTACTAACGCACGATTAAGAGAGCGAATAAAGGGTTAGTACATAGTTATTTTTATAATAATGTAGGAAAGGTAGTGAAGATATAATTGAGCAAAGATCCATTAAACTTTTTAAGTAGTTATACAAGTAAATTGTTAAGAAAGAACTTTGGTCGTGGACCTCAATCTTGCCAAACAACGCTTAAAAACAGCCATTTAGTTATTTACATAAAAGGCTTTTTATCACCGATGGAAGAGGTTCTTATGCAACAAGGACAAAGGGACCAAGTTGATAAAGCTAGAACTATTATAATTGAGCATTTGATAAAGGAGCTCGTTGGAGTTATTAGGTTAACAATTGAACGAGATGTTGAGGAAAGCTACCATGATTGGAACTTTCCTAATAACTCTGGAATATTAATGTTTAAGTTAAAAGAAAGTGAAGATGTGGAAGAGGAGGATATACAGGACAGCATAGATGATAGAGTAGAACTAGAGGAATTAGCGCAAGAAGCAGCTCGAATTAGTAAATTGGTACAAAAAGTTCCCGAACAAATTATCGTCTATCCATTGTCAAAAACTATTTATTTATTAGAGAGGAAAGGTCTATTAGTTCCTATTGAAAAAGCTCTAATTGCAAAAGGCTATAAAGAGGAATTAAAGATAACAAAGGATGAACTGGAGAAAAAGTATTTCCATCGACATGGGAAATTTAATGAAATTTTTCTTCGTCCTATAAAGGATATTTTTATTGATTGGAATTTAAAAGAGGATAAATCATTAATGGGCTTTATACTATTTGAAAAAGAGGAGTTTTAATTGTATCGTATTAAGGTCCATATTCATTTGCTGAATCCCCATTTTTAGGGATAGTTCCAATAATCCCCCAAAAGTGCCTTTCACCACAATATTGACAGAAAGCCGTTTTCAGTCCATAATATTTTTTAATATATTTGAGGTTGTATTTAATTTAGATACTATATTTAAAAAAAGTAATGACAGGGACCTAGTAAGTAGTTCTCAAGTAAAAGAGAGTAAAATCCACCGGCTGAAAGGTTTTACATACTTGCAATGCTATTGAACCCTATCCCTCGAGCTTGTTAGGCAAAACCTAACCGATTTCCTACGTTAGAGGAAAATAGAGTGAATATTAGATGAAGTCTAATATTAATGAAGGTGGTACCACGGAGCTTTTTCGTCCTTTTTTATGGGGATGGAAGGGCTTTTTTTATTATATTATTAAGGTGGTGAACGAGAAATGAAGAAGAAAAGAATTGTAGTCAAAATTGGCAGTAGTTCTTTAACGAATAGGAACGGTGGACTTAGTAATGAGAAATTATGTGAGCATGTGGATGCTCTTGCGAAATTAAAAGAATTAGGGCATGAAGTTATTCTCATTTCATCTGGTGCGGTGGCAGCTGGGTTTGCTGATCTTGGCTATTCCTCTCGTCCGACAACAATTGCTGGCAAGCAAGCAGCATCAGCAGTAGGCCAAGGATTATTAATAAGGGGATATACAGAAGAATTTAAAAGCAGACATGGCATTGTTGCTGCCCAATTATTATTAACAAGACAAAACTTCTTGCATAAAGATCAATATAACAACGCATATGCCACATTATCGGAACTTTTACATCGCGATGTTCTACCAATTATTAATGAAAATGATTCTGTTTCGGTTGCAGAATTAACGTTTGGAGACAATGACATGCTATCAGCGTTAGTGAGTGGCCTCGTTCATGCTGATTTTTTAATCATTTTAACAGATATAAATGGAATATATGATCAAAACCCACGTACAAATCCAAATGCAAAAAAGTATAATTTTCTTTTTGAAATTAATGATGAATTGTTAAAAGGCGCATCTGGAGCGGGTTCAAACGTAGGTACTGGTGGAATGAAGTCAAAAATAGAGGCTGCCAAAACGGCATTAGATTTAGGGGTAAAAGTGTTTATCGGGTCAGGTTCTGGAAGTGACAAATTAGTGGATATTCTTGCTGGGAAAGGTGATGGAACTTACATTGGTAGTGACTCTCAACCTATCGTGAAAACGTCAAAGCAATGGCTAGCGCTTCATTCCGTTCCAAGTGGAAAAATCGAGGTCGACGAAGGTGCTATAGGTGCAATCGTAAGGCAAGGGAAAAGTCTTCTACCAGCTGGTGTAACAAATATTTATGGAAACTTTCACGTTGATGATGTAGTGGAAGTTATTAATGAAAAGGGAAAGACAATCGGTAAAGGGAAAGTGAATTTTTCCTCCAATCAATTAATAGACATAAAAGGCTTATCAAGTGCAGAAGCGATGACGATTGCGAATAGTAATCATAGAGTAGTCATTCATAGAGATAATTGGGTCAGTCAAGCAGAAAGGAGAATGTAGGATGAGTGGACTTTTCGAAGCAAACCGTAGTCAAGAGTTAATTCAAAAAGGTAGAAAGGCTAAAGATGCTGCTACTATATTAGCTAAAACAACAACAGAGCAAAAAAATAA
Source organism: Sutcliffiella cohnii (assembly GCF_002250055.1). NCBI lineage: Bacteria > Bacillati > Bacillota > Bacilli > Caryophanales > Bacillaceae > Sutcliffiella > Sutcliffiella cohnii. The sequence continues at coordinate 4,551,861 of NZ_CP018866.1, read as the reverse complement.
AGCACTTCAAATAATGGCAGAGCAGCTAATGAAGGAACAGACCTTTATACTACTAGAAAATGAGAAAGATATTATCGCTGGAGAGGATAATGGAATGAGTGACGCCTTACTAGATCGCTTAAAGTTAAATGACAAGCATCTACAAGATATGGCAGATGCTCTCGTTCAGTTAACTAAGCTGAACGATCCAATTGGTGAATTGTTAGAGGAATGGGAACGTCCGAACGGCCTTCATATTTCACAAATTCGAGTACCACTAGGGATAATTGGCATGATTTATGAAGCTAGACCAAATGTGACAGTAGATGCATCAAGTCTTTGTATAAAAACCGGTAACTCTGTGTTGCTACGTGGTAGTTCAACAGCAATCCATTCAAATAAAGCGATTGTAAAGGTAATCCAACATGCCCTTCAGTTGAGTGAACTTCCTGTTGAGTCTGTTCAGTTATTGGAAGATACAAGTCGGGAGACAGCATCTGAAATGTTTCGGTTAAATGAATATCTCGACGTTCTAATTCCACGCGGTAGCGCACAGCTAATTCAAACAGTAGTCCAACAGGCAACCGTTCCTGTATTAGAGACCGGTGCAGGAAATTGTCATATTTATATCGATGAAACGGCTGATCCAAAAATGGCAATTGATATCGCCGTTAATGCGAAAACACAACGTCCGTCTGTATGTAATGCTTGTGAAACGGTACTTGTTCATAAAAAATGGGCATCGAAGCATTTAGTACAATTATGTACTGCTTTACGAGATAAAGATGTTCATATTCATGGAGATGAAACGGTACAACAAACTGGTTTGGATGTAATTCCTGCTAATGAAGAAGATTGGGAAACAGAATATTTAGGACTAGAATTAGCAGTAAAAGTAGTGGAAGACGTAGAGGCTGCTATTACACATATAAATCAATACGGAACGAAACACTCCGAAGCAATTATTTCTTCTTCCGTTGAAAATGTAGAGCAATTTTTAAATGAAGTGGATGCAGCAGCTGTATATCACAACGCCTCTACCCGATTTACAGATGGCTTTGAATTTGGCTTTGGTGCCGAAATCGGAATAAGTACCCAAAAACTACATGCTCGTGGCCCAATGGGATTAAACGCCCTAACCTCAACAAAATACATCATTAAAGGAAATGGACAACTGAAATAAGTGGACAGAGGGACAGGTCTTGATCACGCAGAAATTAGAAAAAACATCTAAGTTTATTCCTACTAGAACACAAACCTCTTCATACATCGTTGAAGGGGTTTTCTTCATTATTAAATAAAATAGTATCTCCTTTTACTAAAAGATTAGTTACTTTCCAATATATTTCATATACTTTATTAATTAAGAGGTTTACTAGGGGGATGGAGATGGATAAAAAGCTATTTGGATTATTATTAATTCTATTTACACTTTTTTTATCAGCATGTAACGGAGAAGGAAGTAAGGAAACGAACGAAGAAATGGAAAAGACTGAACAAAAATCAGATAGCTATGAATATGACATCGTAACAGTAACCTATCATGAAGAGAATGTAGCAGTAGAGTATCCGAAAATCATCAATTTTCATGATGAAGGAAAACAGGAAACAATAAATGAATTAATTAAAACAGCGGCCATAAAACCTTATCAAGATACGATAGCTTCACTTGATTCAGACCAACAATATGAAGCTGATGGAAGTTATGAAATTAAGTTGAAAAATGAAGAAATCTTGAGTATTGCCTATAGGAGTTATAACAACGTTACACCATCTGCGCATCCGTATCATTTATTTTTTACAACGAATATTGAACTTAACACTGGTAAGCAATTGTTTTTAACAGATTTTGTGTCCGAAATTGATATCGATTTTATCAATACATTGAAAGAAGCGAAGTATGTTGGTGATATAGAAAATGAATATGAGCAAGATATTAGAAATATGGCTTTTGGTTTGTATGAAAATGATGAAAAATTAATTTTGGAGCTTACTAAAAGTCAAGAAGGTATGAATGGAATTTATGTCTATGTAACAGAAGATGCTCTCGGAATTAGTATGCCAGTTGCTCATGTTGCTGGGGATCATGCTGAATTTGAGATTAGTATTAATGATCTAAAAGGAATTGATAGATGAAAATGAAATTAAAACCGATTCTTTCGGAATTAAGTAAATATAGGCCGTGCAAGTTATTAAAAGTAGTTTACTAGTAAAAATATAGAATAAAGATTATATTGTTCCTACTAAACACTTCTTATTTTCCAAGTCTTTTTTATATAAATCTAGTTCGAAAAAACAATCAATTAGTATGAATTATGAATAGATTATTATAATTTAAGGAGGGGATAAAAGGTGCAAGATTCTAAAAATCAACGAATAGATGAAGTGAAAAGTGCTGTTTCTACTGTAGAAGGTTGGTTGAAAAAAGAAGGTATTAAAAATTTATATACGTATGCGTTGGAGGCTCCGACATCGACAATAGTGGAGATTGGTTCCTGGAAAGGGAAATCAACTTCTTGCTTAGCATTTGCTGTTAAAGACCGCGGGGAGGGAAGGGTATATGCAATTGACACCTGGAAAGGGTCTTCAGAGCATCAGAAGGTGCTTAAACATTATGAGGAAGATCAATTGTATCAGGAATTCCTTGAAAATATGAGTAAATTAAATTTATTAGATGTAATTCAGCCTATAAAGATGGATAGCGTTGAAGCATCACGTATTTGGCCGATACAGAAAAAGATTGGCCTACTGTACATCGATGGCTCACACGAGTATGAATTAGTGAAGAGGGACTTTGAGTTTTGGAGTCCATTTGTAGCTGAAGGGGGATACATCATTTTTGATGATGTTCCATCTTGGTCTGGACCAACACAGTTAGTTAATGAATTGCCAGATTGGTATAAATTTATAGACATAAGAGGAAATCATGGCATATATCAAAAATTAAATTAAGTGGACGGAGGGACAGGTCAGGTCCCTCGCTCACGCAGAAAATGGTAAATGTAAGTTTTATATATTTTGTTACTACTAAGCGGCAAGAAGAATGTAGTTTGGTTTACAAGTACAGTTACCCTTCTCTATTCTCTAAGGTTGTTTCCGTTATATTGTTCTTTTTTATTTGAAAAGTTAAAGGCACAAATTATATATATTCAGAATTTATATAAAGAAAAACTAGTAGGTGAAAAAATGCTAGCACTTGTTCATGGTATCATATTGGCGTTTGGACTAATTTTACCTTTAGGCGTTCAAAACGTATTTATTTTCAACCAAGGAGCAACTCACCGGAAATTATTAAAAGCTGCTCCTGCCATAATTACAGCAGGATTTTGTGATACGATACTTATCATTTTGGCTGTAAGTGGACTTTCAGTAGTTGTTTTAAATTTTGAGTGGTTAAAGAATTTATTATTTTTATGCGGAACGATCTTTTTGATTTATATGGGATTTGTTATGTGGAGGAGCACTTCAGATTCTAGTAGTAAAATTCAGGTGCCAAGTCGTTTTTCCGCTCGACGACAAGTTACCTTTGCTGCTTCTGTTTCGTTACTTAATCCGCACGCTATTATAGACACAATTGGGGTTATTGGAACGAGTTCTCTTGCTTATGTAGGTCATGAGAAGGTAATCTTTACTCTTGCTTGTATTATAGTCTCATGGATATGGTTTTTCTTTTTAGCCATTATAGGTCGAAAGGTTGGACAGTTAGGAAACAGCGGTATACTGTTGAAGCGGATAAATCAAATTTCAGCCATAATCATTTGGGTCATGGCAGTATATTTAGGGTACAACTTTTTTACATATTTATAGTCTGTGAGAAAAATGAGGTAATTGGTGTTGTTAACCAAAAAGCGTGGACAAGGGGTAGCCCTTGTCCACATTTTATTATTTTGTATAGTTATCAAAGTAACCTTGAATGTAGATCATTGGTGTTCCTTTATCACCACTACCAGAAGTTAGATCGGACAGGGAGCCGATTAAGTCTGTTAATTTACGAGGTGTAGTACCTTGGGCTTCCATCGCACCAACAAGATCTTCATTTTTATTTTGAATGTATTCAGAAACAGCTTGCTTTAACTCTTCGCCACGAAGATGAGAGAAGTTGTTATCTGCTAAATATTTTAGTTTAATTTCATTTGGTGTACCTTCAAGCCCTTTCGTGTAGGCTGGTGATACAACTGGATCTGCAAGCTCCCAAATTTTACCCACTGGATCTTTGAATGCTCCATCTCCATAAACCATTACTTCAACTGTTTTTCCCGTTAAGTCTTTTAGTTTTGCTTGAATGGAATCAACGATTGGTTGACAGTTGTTTGGGAATAATTTTATGCTATCTTCGGTTGCTTTATTTGAACCAAGAAGACCATAATCTTCGTTAAAGCCACTGCCGTTAATAGATTGGGAAAGAATATCATCAAGGCCGAATACTATTTCTGCACCGTTATTTTTTAAGATACGTTTCGTTCTAAAGCGTGAGTGAATATCACAAGTTAAGACGTTAGGAGTATACTCTAAAATCGTTTTCGGGTTGTTAGAGAAAATAACTTCACACTTAATACCTTCCGCCTCTACTAACGATTTATAGTAGTCAACATAATCAACACCTGTAAATGTATGTTTTTTATAGCCGAAATGTTCACGGAACTGAGCTTCTGTTAGTACATCAGTCCATGGGTTAATTCCTTTTTCATCTAATTCATCGATGTCCACAAGGTGGTTACCAACTTCATCAGAAGGATAGCTTAGCATTAATACTATCTCACTAGTTCCTTTTGCGACCCCTCTTAAAAGGTTAGAGAAACGGTTACGGCTAAGAATAGGAAAAATAACACCAATTTTGCCTTCTCCGAATTTTGCTTTAATATCTGTTGCTATATCGTCAATTGTCGCATAGTTTCCTTGTGCGCGAGCGACAATAGATTCTGTTATCGTTACAATGTCACGATCTTCAATCGAATATTTTTCACTTTCTGCTGCATGTAATACTGTATCAACGACGATTTGTTCAATATTATCTCCTTCGTTGATGATTGGACCGCGAAGCCCACGAACTACTGTTCCAACTGCTCTAGCCAATGTAATCTCTCCTTTAATTGAGTACATTTTTATGTAAAGTATGTCTCTCTTTTCAACATACTATAAGTTTACTATACCTTTAATAAATGATATAAGTAAAATTAATATTTATAATATCTGCTATAAGGAGAACTAATATGATAGGAAAATTGGATTTGTACCGAATTTTTAACGTTGTTAGCCGAAACAATAGTTTCTCGAAAGCTGCAAAAGAGCTATACATGACACAATCAGCTGTTAGTCAAGCAATTTTAAAACTAGAAAAAGAATTAGAAATTCCTCTTTTCCATCGAAACTCGAAAGGTGTAGTGTTGACGAATGAAGGGAAACTGTTAAATGAGCATGTAAATTCGGCTCTAGCAATTATTGATGTTGCTGAAGATAAATTATTTGAATTCAAAACATTTAAAACAGGACAATTACGTATTGGGGTCGGCGATACAATATCACGTTATTTTCTATTACCTTATTTAGAAAAATTCCATCGAGCGTATCCAGGGATTAAATTAAATATATTAAACGGGACCACAACAGAAATTTGTGAGTTTATTAAAACAGGAAAGGCAGACCTCGGTCTATGCAATTTGCCAATTGATGAAGACCATCTTCAAGTTATTCCATGCAAAGAAATTAAAGACATCTTTGTATGCGGAGAAAAATATAAAAACTTAACGGATAAACCAGTTAGTCTTGAATATTTAATGAGGCTACCATTAATCTTTTTAGAAAAGAAATCAAACTCACGAGTATATATAGAAAACTTTTTCAAAGAACGAGGATTTAACGTCTCTCCGGTGTTCGAACTAGGCTCTTACGACTTATTACTCGAATTTACTAAAATAAATTTAGGAATATCGTGTGTGATTAAGGAGTTTTCGAGCGATTACATAAAAAGAGGAGAATTATTTGAAGTGGTATTACAAGAGGAAATTCCGAAAAGAAGTATCGGTATTTGTTATTTAAAAAGTGTTCCTTTATCACGTGCAGCATTGAAGTTTGTAGAAAGCATACAGAATAGCGCTTCGTAGGGGGGAAATGGTGGGGATATTTGAAAAATTATATACAATATTGATTTTGATAGCAGTTGCTCTAGGTTTAATCCTCGGTCAAGTTAGTAACATAGCGATGCATGCAGATAAAATTATTATGCCTTTATTAATTATAATGTTATATGTTACCTTTTTACAAATCCCGATCAAGGATATAAGGAATTCCTTTTTAAATCGAAAATTCACAATTACATCTGTAGCGATGAATTTTGTTTTAACACCGTTATTGGCGTGGGTGCTTGCTGCAATATTTTTAGGAGATAACTACGCGTTATGGCTTGGATTTATTATGTTAATGGTTACTCCTTGTACGGATTGGTATATTATATTTACTGGTATTGCCAAAGGTAACATTTCGCTATCTACTAGTATTTTACCTTTAAATTTATTACTACAGCTTCTATTATTACCGTTATATCTATTTATTTTTTCGGGAACAGTTGGTGTAGTTGATTTTCAGCTCGTTATGGAGAGTATCATTCTCGTATTAATCATACCGTTCGTCTTAGCATTTTTAACTAGACAATATCTACTGCGGAATAGAAAAGAACGGTTAATAGAGAAATGGAGCTCTTTGCCGATTTTCTTTTTATGTTTAGCAATAGTAGCTATGTTCGCATCACAAGGAAGTTTATTACTAGACAATGTAAATTTATTAGTTAAGCTAATGATTCCAATTGTTGTATTTTTCTTCATCAATTTCATCATTGGAAGATTCATCGGAAGTTTATTGCATTTTAAAAGAGAGAAAACGGTTAGCTTAAATTTTACGACGTTAGCAAGAAATTCGCCAGTTGCATTGGCAATCGCATTGACCGCCTTCCCACATGAGCCGTTAATAGCATTAGTGTTAATTCTTGGTCCATTAATTGAGTTACCGTTGTTATCTATCATCTCTTATTTAATACTATTCATTGATAGAAAAAAACGAATACCTGTATAAAAAAGCCCCCAACGTATTTTAGGGGCTTCAATCTTTTTTATATATTGGCAGTTTCGCTCGTAGGTATTAATTTAAGCTGATGGCGCATAGCGTAGGAAAAGCCGTCTTCATCATTTGTTTTTGTAACAACGTCTGCTATATTTTGAATATAGGCTGGAGCATTTCCCATTGCCACTGAAGTTGTTGCAACTTCAAATTGTCCGAGGTCATTTCCACCATCCCCGATTGCAATTATTTCTTCAAAGTGGAGATTCATTAACTTTTGGTAGCGTAATATAGCCTTTCCTTTATTAGCTTCACTAGATGTAAGTTCTAGGTTGTTAGGTAGTGATGCAGCCATGAATATATCAAGCGTATTTCCTAAAGCCTTCTTTACATCTTCCAATTTTTCTAATTGGCCATCGTAAACTAACGCCATTATTTTATAAATTTTTATATCGTTTTTAGTTAAAATTTGATCGTAATCGTATTGTTGGAAAAGAGTAGTTAATTCTTCTTTGCTTTTTTCTTGCAATGGAGGTAACGTAGCAGGGAAGCCACCATAGTTTGTATAAACAAGTATCCCTATTTCTAAATCTTTTAACCTGGAGAATATCTCCTTATAAGTAGAAATTGGAACGTTCGCTTCATACAGTAGTTCACCTGATTTAGAATATAACATGGAACCGTTTATGCTAAAAATAGGTAACTCCAACTGTTGAACCGCTTGTATTTTTATAACGTCAGCTAAAGCCCGCCCTGTATTTAAAATGACGTAATGCCCTTGCTTCTTTAAATCATGTAACGTTTGTAAGTTTTCTTCTGAAATTTCATGCTTTGAATTTAATAACGTACCATCTAAATCTATGGAAATACATTTCATCATGATTAGTTCCTTTCTATTATTAATGATATATAATACCAGTTTAATTTAATCTCTACTATATTAATAGACATACACTCACAGTTTAGCATAAAACATATATTAAAATAATAAACACTTTAGAGAAAATAATAGCCATTACTTGAAGTTTTGCGCCTTTTGGTCAAAATGATGGTCTAGACAAAATGACAATTTTACTATATTAAGCTATAATTAATATCGGTTAACTCACCTTTCATTGTGGAGAAAGTGGTTTTTTTATGATTACATTACATAACGTTAGCAAAAGTTTTATACAATTTGATGCGATAAAATCTGTCTCTTTAACGATTAAAAGAGGAGAAATATACGGAATTATTGGCGCTAGTGGAGCGGGAAAATCAACGCTACTGCGGTTAATGAATTTATTAGAAGTTCCAGACAAAGGAACAGTAGAAGTAGATGGCCAAGCTTTAACGAACATGAAAGGTAAACAGCTTCGACAAGCAAGGCAATCAATAGGAATGATTTTTCAGCATTTTAACTTAGTAGCGAACAAAACAGTTTATGAAAATGTAGCTGTATCACTTCAATTAGCAAAAATCCCAAGAAAAGACCATCGAAGTCGAGTAGAAGAATGCCTACGATTTGTCGGATTAGAAGATTATCTTGACAAGTACCCCGCGCAATTAAGTGGTGGTCAAAAGCAGCGTGTAGCCATTGCGAGAGCACTAGCAAATAACCCGAAAGTGTTACTATGTGATGAGCCAACTTCTTCGCTAGATCCTAATACAACGGCTGAAATATTAGGAGTACTAGAAAGTATTAATAAACGTCTTGGTGTTACAATTGTGATCGTTAGCCACGAGATGGAAGTAATTAAAAGCATATGCCAACGAGTAACGGTGATGGCTAATGGTGAAGTTTACGACACGATAACAATTGAACCTAAAGGTGTTGCTATGAAAGATAGTAATCCGAAATGGTTTGTAGAACAGCTATCAAAGGATGGTGATAATAGCCATGCCTGAGATATTGATACAATATGAAGCGGAAATATGGAAAGCGATTATTGAAACATTTATGATGGTCGGTGTTTCTATTTTAGCGGCGGTACTTATCGGCCTACCAGTAGGGACCTTACTCTATCTTTGTAGAAAAGGGCAAATGCTAGAAAACAGGCTAGTGTTTTCTACCTTGAACTTACTAGTGAACATTATTCGTTCTTTTCCGTTCCTCTTATTAGTAGTGTTTTTAATACCATTTACACGACTCATTATTGGAACCGCGATTGGTACAGCAGCTGCCACTGTACCATTATCGATTATCGCAATTGCCCACTATTCCCGTTTAGTTGAACAATCGTTATTAGATGTACCAAAAGGAGTAATGGAAGCGGCAATTTCGATGGGAGCCTCTGTGAAAGAAGTTATTTTTAAATTTCTTTATGTCGAAGCTCGCTCCGGTTTAGTACTTGGGTTAACAACCTCTATTATTAGTTTTATATCGTATTCGACGATTATGGGAGTAGTTGGAGGAGGCGGGATTGGCGACTTTGCCATTCGATACGGCTACCAGCAATTCAAAACCGATTTAATGATGTACATGATTGTCATTATGGTTATACTTGTACAATTGATTCAATTCACGGGTACAACTGTTTCAAGAATGATTGATAAAAGATAACGACGAGGAGGAAAACACCATGAAAAAAATTATATTACTATCATTAATGCTTTTATTAGTACTAGCTGGCTGTGGCCAAACAAATGAAGGTAATGATAATAGTACAGCACCAAATAATGAAAAGGAAGAAGTAACGTTAAAAGTAGCTTCTTTAATTCCACCGATGACAGAAATACTAGATTTAGTTAAACCAAAGCTAGCGGAAGAGGGCATTAACTTAGAAGTAGTTGTTCTAAGCGACAATGTTCAGCCGAACAGTGCATTAGCAGCAGGAGAAGTAGATGCAAACTTCTTTCAGCACGTTCCTTATATGGAGGAATTTAACCGTAATAACGATGCAGAACTAGTTCCAGTTACTCCTATTTATTTTGCAAACTACGGTGTCTATGCAAAAGAGTACAAGTCAATGGAGGAACTACCTGAGGGAGCGGTGATTGCCATTGCAAATGATGTATCGAACATTGACCGTTCATTAGCGCTATTAGCACAACATAACGTTATTACATTAAAAGAAAAAACAGGCCCATATTATACACAGGCTGATATTATCGAAAATCCAAAAAACTATAAATTAGAAGAATTAGATTTATTAATGTTAGCAAGAATGTATGATGACGCAGATGCAGTAGTAATGACCCCTGCTTATGCAGCTCCACTAGGGTTAACACCAAAAAGTGACGCACTTCTAACAGAAGGAAGCGACAATGACTTTGGAATTACATTAGTAGCACGTAAAGATAATGTAGATTGGGAGCCAATCCAAAAGTTAGCGAAAGCAATGACAAGCGAAGAAGTTCGCCAATTTTTAGAAGAAAACTATGATGAAACGGCGATTCCGGCGTTTTAATATTAAAAGCCATTCTTTTTGTTTACACATTAAAAGAATGGCTTTTTCTTTTTACAATAATAACAAAAAAGCAGAGGATGCCGCCTCTGCTTTTCTAATAGAATAATGTTCGAAATAAAATATATGCCAATTGTTTAAAAATTAGTTATTTAACCAAACATTCGTACCGTTTGGACTTACGATTTGAATAGATGGATCTACTGCTACGTTGAAACCTTTCACATTCGGTCTAATCGCAGCTGTTTGGTGTAAATTATCAAGCTCCACTCTCGCGTATTCACTCATAATAATAGCAATCGCTTCTTGATAAAGGGCTGCTCTTTCTTCTTGTACTACTGTTTCAGAAAGGGCACGATCAAGTAACGCGTCTACTTCTGGATTAGAGTATCCTTTACCATTACCTAGTGAACCAATTTGGCTAGAATGGAATGTTTGGTTTAGGAAAAAGTATGGGTCTGGATACCATGACCAACCACCGATATACATTGGTGCATTTCCTTGAGATGCAATCGTGCTCAATGTTCCCCATTCTGTTACTTTAATATCTACATCAATATTTAAGTTTTCTTTCATTTGGTTTTGGAAAATAGTTGCATATGGTACACGAGATTCTAATACATAAAGCTCGATGGAAAAACCATCTGCATAGTCAGTTTCTGCTAAAATGCTTTTCGCTTCTTCCGGATTATATGCTGGTTTAAGAGATTCTAGTTCTTCGCTATAACCCCAAGACTCTTGTGGTAGTGGTGCGTAGGATACAGAACCGCCACCCCATTGGTTAACACCTTGGGCAATTTCTTCTACATTTGTCGCTTTATAAATAGCTTCACGTACTTTAGGGTCTGCAGTTGGTCCGCTTTGATAGTTTAAATCAAGGTACGTTAAAGCTAAACCAGGGACGGATAGTAGTTCTAAGTTTGAGTCTTGTTCAATTACTGCTCTATTTTGCCCGGAAATGTTTGTTGCAATATCAATATCTCCAGAGCGAATCGCATTCGTCATCATATTAGGGTCAGGGATAATTTTGTACACTACACCATCAAGGTACGGTGTTTCACCCCAATAATTTTCATGACGTTCGACTTTCACTTGTTGATCTGTTTGCCAATCTACAAATTGGAACGGACCTGTCCCTACTAGATGGGATCCAAATTGATCGCCCCAACCTTCTACTTCTTCCTTCGGAACAATAATGTTACCAGGGTCTGTTAACATTGCTAGGATGGAAGCATTCGGTGCAGTTAAATGCATCGTTACTTCAAACTCTCCGGTAACTTCAAAACTTTCTACACCTGTTAAACGATTTAAGGCAGAATCGTTTACAGAACGTTCTAAACTATATTTCACGTCTTCAGCTGTCATTTGTCTACCATCTTGATATTCACCAGGTTGGAAATATACATCATCTCTTAGTTTAAATGTATACGACAGCATATCTTCTGAAACAGTCCATTCAGTCGCTAATGAAGGGACGAAATCGCTAAAATCCTTACTATAAGCAATTAGTGTATCCCCGATAGCGCGAATAACTTGTGATTCATATGCACCAGTATACTTTGTCGGATCTAACGTATTAATATTGGAAGCAAGTCCAACATTTAATACTCCACCACTTTTTGGTTCTAAATTTTCTTCTCCTTGTTGTCCATTCGATTTTGACTCTGTTTGAGAATCAGAAGAACAAGCACTAACGATGAATAAAAGTGCTATTACGATGGAAAACAAAAATGACTTCCTAAAAAGCTGCATTAATTTTCCTCCTTTTCCTTTTTTGATTCAGATAGTGAAACGATAATTCATATATTGAATTTTAAAATAACTTATCACATTTATTAAGCGGATGTAAATAGTTTTTTGTCAATTTAGATAATGGGGATTATTTCAAATTGAATTATATTTACAAATTGTAAGAGTGGGTGATAAACTAAATAAAATCAAATAGTGAAACAATGGTTCAGATAATGAATCAAAAAGGAGGGTGTTTATGGGGAAATATATTTTAAGGCGGATTATTAATATGATACCAACATTATTAATAGTTGCGATTATCGTGTTTTTAATTACTAGAATGATTCCGGGAGATCCAGCAGCAGTTATGCTAGGGCCTCAAGCTAGTGTTCAAGAAATAGAAGCTTTAACTGAACAATTAGGTTTAAACGAACCGTTGTATGTCCAATTTTTTGATTATATAAAAAATCTATTAAAAGGTGATTTAGGAAATTCTTTAGCTTATAATCAGCCAGTTATTGATTTAATTAAAGATCGTTTCCCTAATACGGTCGTTCTTGCGATAAGTGCATTGTTAATTGCGATCATGATAGGTGTGCCAGCAGGTATGATAGCGGCCACTAGACAGAACTCGTTACTAGACTATGCGGTTACAACCGTTTCGCTAATTGGCGTATCCATGCCTGTATTTTGGTTAGGGGTTATGCTCGTTCTTTTCTTTAGTGTTAATTTAGGATGGTTCCCGGCAACTGGAATGGGATCAATGGAAGATGGCATAGGGAAGTATGTTAGCCATTTAATCCTACCTAGCATTACACTTGCTACAATACCGATGGCACAATTTGCACGAATTACTAGATCAAGTATGCTTGAGGTTATTTCGCAAGACTACGTGAAAACAGCAAGATCGAAAGGGCTAGCTGAATTTTTCGTTATCGGTAAGCATGCATTTAAAAACGCACTTACTCCACTTCTTACGGTACTAGGTTTACAAGTATCCTCGTTATTAGGAGGAGCAGTCCTAACGGAAACGATTTTTAGTTGGCCAGGAATGGGTCTACTAATAATGAATGCGATTGATAAGCGAGACTTCGTCGTTGTGCAAGGAACTGTATTGTTTATCGCTTTAATTTTCGTTGTAGTAAATTTATTGATTGATATTTTATATAAAGTAGTAAATCCAAAAATAAACTATTCATCGAATAAAGGAGGTTCAAACTAATGGCCTCAATACAAACTGCAGGAAAAGCTTCCGTTCCCGTTAAGAAGCAGAACAATGGAGTAACGATGATAAAGAAGCTAGTAAAAAATCGCTTAGCGGCTTTCGGATTGTTCATTATTACGCTACTAACAATTACAGCAATTTTTGCTCCGCTTATTGCAACACATCCACCAAACGCAATGGATGTTACGAAGTCCCTAATTGGTCCAGGACAAGATGGACATCTTTTAGGAACAGATAGTTACGGAAGAGATATTTTTAGCAGACTCGTTTATGGAGCGAGAATATCGCTAATTGTAGGAATAGCTGCTGTAGTTTTCGGAGCGGTTTTTGGTTCTTTTTTAGGTGTTGTCGCAGGTTATTTTGGAGGAAGGCTAGACTCGATCATTATGCGAGTGATGGACGGCATGTTTGCCTTTCCTTTTATCCTTTTGGCTATTACGTTAATGACTGTTCTCGGACAAGGACTAATGAATACGATTATAGCGATTGGTGTAGCTAATATTCCAGGTTTTGCAAGGGTCGTAAGGGGACAAGTGTTAAACGTTAAAGAATTGGAATATGTAGAAGTGACAAGATCGTTAGGTGCAACACACGGTAGAATTATTTTTCAACATATTTTACCGAATAGTTTCCCTCCACTAATAGTATACGGAACAATGAGCGTCGCCGGTGCCATTATTTCCGAAGCTTCTTTAAGCTTTTTAGGATTAGGAGTACAGCCTCCGACGGCATCATGGGGAAGTATGCTACAAGACGGTAAAAACTTTTTAGTATTAAGCCCTCATATGGCTACTTTTTCAGGACTAGCTATTTTAATAACAGTATTAGGAATTAACCTATTTGGCGATGGCTTACGTGACGCCTTAGATCCGAAAATGAAACTTTAATAAGGAGGCGAAGCACATGTCAGAAGAACTATTACAAGTCGAAAATTTACAAGTAGAATTTCGCTCAAGTGGTAAAACGACGAAAGCGGTGAATGGTGTTTCTTTTACCCTCAATAAAAAAGAGAGCATTGGTATCGTAGGTGAATCTGGGTCAGGTAAAAGTGTAACGGCAACTTCACTTTTAAGGCTTATCCCAAGCCCACCAGGGAAAATAAGTGGTGGAAGTATTCATTTTGAAGGAAAAGACTTGCTGAAACTGTCTAATAAAGAAATGAGAAAGATTCGCGGAAATGAAATCTCGATGATTTTCCAAGATCCATCGACTAGTTTAAATCCAGTATATAAAGTTGGAAATCAACTAATGGAATCTATTCGTAATCACCAAAATGTTTCTAAAAAAGAGGCAAAACAAAAAGCGATAAAAATGTTAGAGCTAGTAGGGATTCCTTCTCCGGAAAAACGTATTAACATGTATCCCCACGAGTTTTCTGGTGGAATGAGACAGCGCGTAATGATCGCAATCGCACTAGCGTGTAATCCGAAATTACTTATTGCAGATGAGCCAACAACAGCATTAGATGTAACAGTACAAGCGCAAATACTAGACTTAATGAAAAAATTACAAGAAGAGCTTAACACTTCTATCATTATGATTACACATGATTTAGGAGTTGTATGGGAAACGTGCGATAAAGTACTTGTCATGTATGCCGGTAACGTAGTGGAGTCAGGTACAGTTGCGGAAATACATGATAATCCAATGCATCCATATACTTGGGGGCTGCTAGATTCGCAAATTACAGAAAGCACAAATAATGATGAGCTACTTCATGCAATACCAGGGAGCCCTCCAGATTTAAGTAAAGAAGTGAAGGGCTGTCCGTTTGCAAATCGTTGCTCCTACGCTCAAGAAGTTTGCTTTCAGGAAAAACCTCAATTAACGGAAGTAAAGGAAAACCACTTTGTTTCCTGTCATTTTCAAACGAAAGAGGTACGTTTAGCTAGAAGGGAGAGTGAACATCTTGACGGAACCGTTGTTAAAAGTTAGAGGTTTAAAAAAGCATTTTGCAATGGAAAGTCCGATTCCTTTTCGAAAGTCTACGCAAAGTGTTAAGGCTGTTGACGGTGTTAGTTTTGATGTATTTCCTGGTGAAACGTTAGGAATAGTTGGTGAGTCAGGCTGTGGGAAATCAACGATGGCAAGACTTGTAAACCAATTAATTACCCCATCAGGTGGAACGGTTGAGTTTAAAGGTGAAAATTTAGTTGGAATGGAAGGTAAAAAGCTTAGAGATTATAGAAAATCCATTCAAATGGTATTCCAAGATCCTTTTGCATCATTGGACCCTAGAAAAACAATTGGTCAATTAATTGCAGAGCCGTTAGTCATTCATTCTATTGGAAATAAAGAAACTAGAAGTGCTCGTGTAAAGGAATTATTAGAAGTAGTTGGGTTAAGTGAATACCATGCAGAACGCTATCCTCACGAATTTTCTGGAGGACAAAGACAACGGATCAATATTGCGAGAGCGCTAGCGTTAAATCCTGATGTGATCATATGTGATGAGCCAGTCTCAGCGCTTGATGTTTCTGTACAAGCCCAAGTTATTAACCTATTAAAACAGCTTCAAAAGGAATATAACTTAACGTATATTTTTATTTCCCATGATTTGAACGTTGTGAAATATATGTGTGACCGTATTGCTGTTATGTATTTAGGGAAAATCGTTGAAATGGGAACGTATAATGATTTGTACGATCATCCTAAACACCCATATACGAAAGCATTGTTATCGGCAATACCAAAGGAAAGCCCTCACGATAAGAAGGAGCGGATTATTTTAACAGGATCTGTTCCAAGCCCTATTAACCCGCCATCAGGCTGTCATTTTCATGAAAGATGCCCTGTAGCGTTAGATATATGTAAAACAGTTGTACCAGAGTTGAAGGAAACTGGTAACGGGCATGTTGCTTCATGCCATTTACTAAAAGACAACTAGGAGGAAGTATTATGTCATTTAAACATGTAATCGAACTTTATGAATTAATGGATAGCAACTATGTAACAGGTGAAGATATTAAAAAATATTTAGCAGACCTAAACGGAAATGGTGAGATTACTGTTCAAACCGTTGAAGGTAATGAAGGGTCAACAGATTTTATAAAAGTAACGATTCCTGGTGAAAATGGAAAAATGAGTGGCGGAACGGCACCTACGTTAGGAATTATTGGCCGACTAGGAGGAATTGGAGCACGACCAGAGCTAAAAGGGTTTGTTTCTGATGGTGATGGAGCACTATCTGCGATGGCATCAGCTGCTAAACTACTAGATATGACAAAAAAAGGTGATCGTTTAGCCGGAGATGTTGTTTTAACAACACATATTTGCCCAACAGCTCCAACATTACCGCATGATCCTGTTCCTTTTATGAATTCACCGGTAGATATTTTAACGATGAATCAGCATGAAGTGACAGAAGAGATGGATGCAATACTATCGATTGATACAACAAAAGGAAATATGATTACAAATCATAAAGGGTTTGCGATTACACCAACTGTAAAAGAAGGTTATATTTTAAAGGTTAGTGATGATCTACTACACTTATATACACAATCTACAGGAACTCTTCCTGTTACATTACCGATTACAACGCAAGATATTACTCCATACGGTAATGGTGTATATCATGTAAATAGTATACTTCAACCAAGCGTTGCAACAACAAGTCCTGTTGTTGGGGTAGCTGTTACAACGGAAACGGCTGTAGCAGGTTGTGGAACAGGTGCAACTCATTTAGTCGACGTAGAACAAGTAGTCCGTTTTGCTATTGAAGTAGCAAAAGCATACGGAGAAAACAAATGTGCATTTTTCAATGAAGAAGAATTTAACCGTTTAGAAATGCTTTACGGAAAAATGACGCATTTACAAACACCCGGTAAACAAGAGGCAGTAAAATGAGCAAAGTAGAATTAAAGAAAAAACTTATTGACGAAGTAGAGGCGAGAAAAGAGGAGCTCATTCAATTATGCAGCTCATTAATTCAAATCCCGAGTGAAAACCCACCCGGAGATTCAACAGAGATTAGTGAATTTATAGCAAACTACTTAAAAACATTTAATATAGATGTAGATTGGCATGAATCAGCTGATAAAATGTATAATCTAGTATCTACTATTGGTAATACAGAGCAAGGCAAACAGTTAATTTACTGCGGACATACAGATGTTGTTCCTGCTGGTGATTTATCGAAGTGGGACTTTGATCCGTTTTCTGGAGAAGTAAAGGATGGCTGGATGTTAGGTAGAGGAGCAAGCGATATGAAAGCGGGCCTTGCTGGATTAATATTCGCTACTACTATTCTAAAACGATTAAATATCGAGTTGCCAGGAAGCCTTACGCTAGCAATTGTCCCTGATGAAGAGACTGGTGGGGAGTTCGGGGTTCCTTGGTTATTAAAAAACAACATCATTGCTGGAGATGGTTGTTTAATAGCAGAACCATCTTCTCCACGAAATCCGACAATTGGACAAAAAGGTTCCTATTGGTTTGAACTCGAAGTGGTAGGTAAACCAGGGCATGGAAGCTTATCTCCAATAGCAGGACCAAATGCAATCGCAGATACAGTAAGAGCGATACAAGAAATACAAAAATTATGGGATATAGAAATAGAAGTTCCAGAAGAAGTTAAGCCGTTAATAGAAGTTTCTAAACGATATATGAAAGAAGTAGAGAAGGATCGTGTTAAGTACCAACCAGTATTAGAAAAAATAACCGTTAATATTGGAACAATTCAAGGTGGTACGAAGGCGAATGTTATACCTGAAAGTTGTAAGGTCCAAGTCGATTGCCGTTTACCATTTGGAATTACGGAAGAAGAAGTCACTCATTACTTAACGGAAAAACTAGATGCACTAAACATCGAATATAATATAAAGCCGATAAGCTTTAGAAGCCAGGCAAATTGTACAGATGCTAATGATCCAGTATGTAGGGCAATTGTCGATAACATTACTTTCGTAACGAATGAAGAAGCGTATGGTGTTATGCAATGGGCAAGTAGTGATGCTCGTCATTTCCGAGAATACAATATTCCCGTCCTTCAATATGGTCCAGCTTATTTACCAACGATTCATGGCTATAATGAAAAAGTAGAAGTGGAGCAAATTATTACATGTGCAAAGGTGTATGTAGCTGCAGTAATTGATTTTCTATATTAGCTTTTATTTAATAGTCAAAATTAAAATAGAAATATTTTAACTTTGACTATTATTTGTCTTTTTTTTGATAAGATAAGATTAGTATTACAATGAAAAGAAAGAGTGACGATATGTTAAAAACATTGGACCTAGCATTAAAAGTGATAAAAATGTTTACGAAACAAAAGCCTGAATGGGGTGGAAGAGAATTAGCCAATGAATTGGGGATGGACCACGCTAAAATTTACCGTATTTTAGAAACGTTTGAGGCGAATAATTTTATTTCAAAAGACCCCGTAACAAAAAAATATACGTTAGGTTTTGCTGTTTTAGAGCTAGGGATGATTAAATATGAAGGACTCAATGTAAAACAATTAGTTAGTCCTGTTCTGGAAAAACTTTCGGATCAAACGGGAGAGAGTACATTTCTCACTTCATTATATAAAAATGAAGGTGTCACGTTAGAAGCAATTGAGCCAGAAAATAAAGTGAAATATTCAGTCACTGTTGGAAGCAGAGCACCATTGTATGTTGGTGCATCTTATCGATCTATTTTAGCTTATATGCCAGAAGATTTTATTAAATATTATCTCGAAACAGAAGAGCTAAAGCGCTATACGGACAAAACAATGACAATTCCATCGCAAATTGCATCCGAACTAGAGCTTATAAGAAAGCAAGGGTGGGCGATTAGTAAGGGTGAGTTTACACCTGATATTATAGCAATTGCTGTTCCATTATTTGATTCCATAAAAGGTGTCATCGGTTCGGTTACGGTTGCTGGTCCAGCTTACAGAATGACGGATGAAAGAATAAAAGAATATTTGCCTATTTTACAAGCAACACGAGATGAGTTGACGGAAATTATCGATAAATATCAACTAAAACTACAAATATAATGGCGTAATTTTAACGGAAAAATAGTAAATGAGGGTGCAAAATGAATCAGTATGTAGAAGTTGCCAAATCTGTATTGAGTCAAAATTTATATATAAAAAAGAACGAGCAAATATTAATCGTTACAGATGCTGAGCTAAAGAGCGTAGCAACTATATTTTATGAGGCTGGTGTAGACCTCGGAAATGAAACGATGCTTATGGAAATGATGACTCGCTCTAAGTCAGGAGAGGAGCCTCCGCATACAGTGAGTGAAGCGATGAAGTCAGCAGAAGTAGTGCTATGCATTACGAAGCACTCTTTAACTCATACAATTGCTCGAAAAGAGGCATCTGCAGCTGGAGCACGGGTAGCAACGATGCCTGGAGTAACGCTTGATATGCTAGAAGAAGGTGCTATTTCAGCTGATTACTCCGAGGTGGAAAAGCTAACGAATGAATATTGTACAATATTAGAAAATGGTAAGTGGGTTGAAATTAGGAAGGATGAATGTACCCTTTCTTTTTCTATTGAAAATCGAAACGCAATTCCGAGTACTGGGGTATTTCGGAAAAAAGGGGAATCTGGTAACTTACCTTCTGGCGAAAGCTATATTGCACCTGTAGAAGATTCTGCAAATGGAACGATTATGATTGATGGTGCTATCGCTGGCTTAGGAGTATTGAGTGAGCCTATAATGTTAACATTAGAAAACGGCAGACTAGTAGACGCAAGTGGTGAAATGGGGCAACAATTGCTCTATTTATTAGGAGAAGGAAACGGCAGAATTATTGCAGAGTTTGGCATTGGAACGAACAAAAAGGCTCGTTTAACTGGTAATGTGCTAGAAGATGAAAAGGTGTTTGGTACGGTTCATATTGCTTTCGGAAGTAATAAATCATTTGGTGGCCAAACAGAAGCTGGAGTTCATATTGATTGTGTTATAAAAGATCCTGTAGTTGTAATAGATGGTAAGCAAATTTTTTAACAATCGTTTCGACAAGGTGAATATTGACAAAAGGATGAATAGCATGCCAAGAAAAGTAAATATCGGAATTATTCAGATGGAATCAAAATTAGGTGACGTTGAAGCAAATTTGCGAAAAGCAGAGGAATATATAAAAGAAGCAGCGTCCAAGCATAGTGACATTGTTTGCTTACCTGAGCTCTTTTCTACTGGATATAATTTAAGATACCTAGGAGAAAAAACGAGCGAGCTCGGGTTAAAATACTTTCATCAAAGTGTTGACTTTTTAAGTCAAGTTGCTGCTAAATACAAATTATACATAATAGCACCGATAGCGGAAAAAAGAGAACTTGAAGGTGTTTTATATAATTCAGCTTTAATGTTTGACCGTGAAGGGCAACTTATGGGAAGCTACGCAAAATCCCACCTTTGGGCGTTGGAACGATTTTATTTTAAAGAAGGCTCTCATTATCCTGTTTTTGAAACAGACTTTGGAAAAGTGGGCATCGGAATTTGTTATGATGCAGGCTTTCCTGAAGTAGCAAGAAGCCTAACTTTACAAGGTGCAGATATTCTATTCTTCCCATCCGCTTGGAGAATAGAGGATGAGGATATGTGGAATTTAAATTTACCGCAACGTGCACTAGAAAACTTATTATTTACTGTAGGAGTCAATGCAGTAGGAAGTAGTCATGACTTACATTTATTCGGGAAAAGTAAAATTTGTAATCCAAGAGGTACAATTTTGACTGAGTGTGAAATAGACGAAGAAATCGTGCAAGTGACGACCATTGATTTAGATGATATTGCAAAATTCCGAACAGAAATATCCTATTTACGTGATCGAAAGCCTTCAATCTATCAAAAGCTAACAGAAATATAAAACAGAAAGGACCCGGTATTCTAAATGCCGGGTCCTTTCTGTTCAGCGGACACATCCAGTTTTTATGAACCGCATCAGCTTTTGTATTTACCATTCTTTTGGCTCGTAGTTCAGCTCTTTGAACAGTTGAGTTCGCTCTTTTTTCGTTAAATCTCGCCATTGCCCAGGAGGAAGGTTTCCTAAATGGATGTTCATGATACGAATTCGCTGTAGTCTATATACATCGTAGCCTAATGCTTCACACATACGACGAATTTGACGGTTTAAACCTTGTGTTAAAATAATTTGAAAATCAAATTTAGATAGCTGGTTTACCTCACACGGAAGTGTTCTCGTTCCTAGTATATTTACCCCTCCTGACATTTTTTTCAGAAACTCTGGAGTAATAGGCTTGTCCACGGATACAATATATTCTTTTTCATGACGATTTTCGGACCGTAATATTTCATTTACGATATCACCGTCATTCGTTAGCAAGATTAACCCTTCCGAATCTTTATCAAGTCGCCCTATATTAAAAATTCGTAACGGATGATTCACTAAATCAACAATGTTTCCTTTTACTTTTTTCTCGGTTGTACTTGTTATTCCTACAGGTTTATTTAAGGCGATATAAACGTTATTTCTTGCCACACGGATTTGTTCTCCACTTACGAGCACAACATCACCGGGCTCTACTCTACTGCCGATTTCGGCGCGCTTTCCATTAATAGTAACTCTGCCTTCGTTAATTAGTTTATCTGCGCCACGCCGAGAAGCTTTCCCAGCCTCACTAATAAATTTATTTATACGCATGTTTCCACATCCTTAAGCTTAACAGTTTCATTGATTTTTTAAATATACATTATTTCTTTGTATGAATCAAAAATGAATATTTTATGCTTATTATAATTCCGTACAATTATTTACATACTTTGAAAAGCTTAGTCAAAACCTATTAAAAAGTTTGATTTTTTGGAGGTTGAAACGATGCCTGAATCACCGTCAATGACTTCTTCTGAAATAGGAGTACTATGGGCAACATATCAACAAAAAACGATGATACTAAGAATGATGGAATATTTTATAGAAAAGGCGGACGATGAAGAAGCAAAAAAGATAATGACGGATTTATCACAAGAGGTTAGTCCGTACGTATCTAAAATAACGACGCTTTTTCAAGAGGAAGGAATAGCTGTTCCGGTTGGTTTTACGTCGGAAGATGTTAATAAAGACGTACCAAAGTTATTTGACAATGGTTTTGATATTATGTTTATTAGGTTAGTTAAACAAATCAGTATGGGGATGCACACGCTCAATCTAACAATGACGTATCGAAGTGATATAACCCAACTATTTAGGGAGTTAACAAATACAACCCAAAAATATTATGATATATGTACACAATACTTATTAAAAAAAGGGTTGCTACCAAGGTCTCCTTATGTGACAACAGCACCATCCGTACAATTTGTGAAAGACACAAATTATTTAAGCGGATTAAATCCTTTTAAAGAGAAAAGGCCTTTAAATACAGTAGAAATTGGTCATTTATACCATGCGATTGAATCGAATGGAATTGGGATGCAAATGATATTTGGTTTTGCTCAAAGTGCAACAAACCGAGATATAGGAAAGTTTTTTCAAAAAGGAGGAGAACTTGCGAAAAGCATTGTGACGGATTTAAGTAAAATTATGGTGGAGAACGATCTTCAAGTTCCAGCTACACATGGTGGTAACATAACAACTTCAACAATACCGCCATTTTCGGATAAAATCATGATGTATTGTATAAGCCTGTTTTGTAGTTTTTCTTTAGGTGGAAATTCACTTGGAACGTCATTTAGCTTACGAAATGACCTTCCTCCCAAGTTATCACTATTTATGAAGGATATATTCGAATATGCTCACGAAGGGGCAAAGTTGATGATAAAGTACGAATGGATGGAAGAACCACCGCAAACAACTATACCTAATCCTAAGTAATAAAAAGGGGCTGTCCTAAAAGTAAGTAGAAAGTGACTTTTAGGACTTTGTTTGATCTTTACCCTTATAAGGATTCTAAAAATTTCACTAGTTAATAGTACAGATTTTTCATTATGTGTAGTTTGCACAGACGATGGTTTAACCCTATTAATAGAGAATGAACACTGTATACTACGTATATTGAACCCATTGGACAGTCCCTTTTCTAATGTTGTACTATTAACTGAAAAGAAAAAGGTAAAGAGGGATAGTATGTTAAGCGCTGAAACATTTATTAAGGAATTGCAATTACAACCTCATCCAGAAGGCGGCTTTTATCGATCGACTTTTCAATCTGATATGAAAGTCCATCATGAACAGGTGTCAACAATAGACCATAATCGTAAGTTATATACAAGTATATACTTTTTATTAAGGTCCGAAGATATTTCTCATCTTCATCGTCTAAAATCGGATGAAATATGGTATTTTCATGCCGGAAGCCCTTTAACGGTCCATATTATTTATCCTGATGGTACATATGAAGGAGTAAAATTAGGCTTAAATGTAGAAAACGGAGAACGTCCACAAGTAATAGTTCCAAAAGGGTGTATTTTTGGTTCAAGCGTGGAAGAAGCAAATACATTTTCTTTAGTAGGATGTATGGTCGCACCCGGTTTTGATTTTGCTGATTTTGAGCTATTTACACAGCAACAACTATTAAGCGAATATCCTCAACATGAAGAGATTATTAAAAAATTGGCGTTCGAAAAAGTATAATAAAAAAAGACGACTACCATTTTAGGAAGTCGTCTTTTTGCGAATTAAACTTAAGTCGGAACTATTAACTGTTTGCGTGAATACCTGCTTTACTAGCTTGTACAATATAAATTCTATATAAGATAAATGCTAGCGCTGATAATATAATTCCAGCTATATACGGCAAGCCGATAGAGAAGGTGAACAATATCCCACCTAATGGAGGTCCGATAATACGGCCTAATGAATCAAAAGAGGATAAAAGTCCAGTTGTGGTACCGTGTCCAGTTTTTACTTTTTTCGTTAATAAAGAAGAAACACTAGGACGGATAAACCCGTTCCCTATTCCAAATACAGTTAAGAAAATTGCTGCTGTTGTAAAGCTATCAATGAACAAAATGAGTAAAAAGCCTAGTGCAGAAATAGCGATACCTAGTTGAATAACAAATCCTTCTCCGTGCTTTTTTGTTAATTTTCCAACGAGTCCCCCTTGGACGACGGCTCCTGCTAAGCCCATAATCATAAAAATATAGCCAAGTTGAACAGTTCCTAAGTTTGCTTTTTCGTATGCAAAATAAGCAAAA
Organism: Sutcliffiella cohnii; assembly: GCF_002250055.1. NCBI lineage: Bacteria > Bacillati > Bacillota > Bacilli > Caryophanales > Bacillaceae > Sutcliffiella > Sutcliffiella cohnii. The sequence goes on along the minus strand of NZ_CP018866.1, from coordinate 4,527,390 downwards.
GTAGCTTCTAATCCTGCAAGAGATAAAGAAACGAATAGCTGTAAAAGAAACAAAATTGATACAGACCCTTTAAAAGCCTGTAGTAAAGGGGCTCTTTTCGTTAATTTACCTTTTGCCTTCTGTTCAGCCGTTAATGATTCTTTTAATACAAACATAACGAAGAAGAAAGTAATTAAGGAAGAGCCACCAGCAAGATAAAACGGAATATGTAAACTCGCTTCAGAGAAAATCCCACCAATTGCCGGACCGAAAATAAATCCTAAACCGACGGAAGCGCCGATGATTCCCATCCCTTTTCCACGGTCTTCCTCAGATGTAATATCAGCTACATATGCCATAACAGTTGGCATATTTGCAGATGACAATAACCCCCCGATAATTCTAGCGGCAAAAAGCATCCATAGTTCAGTAGCCCAAGCCATTAAGAAAAAGGATAGGGCTAGCCCTAAAATTCCTATCATGATGACAGGCTTACGTCCAATTTTATCTGAAATTCTTCCCCACATAGGGGCAAATAACAATTGCATAAATGAATATACAGCCATTAGTAAACCGAGTTGTGTAGGAGAAGCCCCTAGTTCTTCAGCGTAAAATGGCATAACTGGTATAATAATTCCGAATCCTACCATCACTAAAAACATGATAGCAAATAATATTGGTAATGCTTTTTTCGTTGCCAATGTTGTTCACTCCAGTACTGCAACTAAATTTTCAAATATGAATAATCTATAAAGAATAAAATCGTCATGCCTACTATTATACACCGTTCTACTATAGAAGAAACAATATTGTGTATGAGTAAAATAGTATAATTTAAATAAATTTTAAACAGTAGCCATAGAAAGGCTGAGTATGACTATTAAAATAACGCTTTCTTAAAGAAGCTAGGCTGTACTATATAGAAAAAAAGAAAAAGTCCAAAAGCTAGTAAGCTTTCGGACTTTTAATCGTTATGCGTTTAGTTGATCAGCTGGACCAAAAAATTCAAAATGAATATCTTCTTCACGTACGTTCCACTCTTTTAGCGCTTTGTTTATAGCTTTCATAAATGGTACTGGACCACAGAAGTAAAACTCACTATTGCTGTCTTTAATAATGGATTGTAACCAAGGAAGATCTACATATCCTTCTTTGTCGAATACTTTCTCTAAACGATCTTGTTCCGTTGGTTTTTCATAACAAACGTAATACTCAACGTTTTCATGTTCTTGGGCTAATCCTTTTACATGTTGATCCATTGCATGAGTAGCGCTGTTAATAGCTGCATGAATAAATGTTACTTTTCTTTCGGGTGTTTGTTTTACAATGGTATTTAACATACTCATTAAAGGAGTTAACCCTACACCACCACTAATAAGGACGACAGGACGTGTTGATTCTACATCTAACACGAAATCACCTGCTGGAGCGGTAATGTGTAACACATCCCCTTCGTTTACTTGCTCATGTAAGAAATTAGAAACAGTACCATCTGGTATGGATCCTTTATCGCTTTCACGTTTAACGCTAATACGGTAATAATCATGTCCAGGCGCATCCGATAAACTATATTGACGAATATGAGTATATGTTTCTCCTTCTATTTTTAAACGAACACTAATATATTGGCCAGGAACAAACGTAGAAATTGGGCCACCATCTTTCGGGTGTAAATAGAAAGAAGTAATAACATCGCTTTCTCTCACTTTTTTCATTACGTTAAATTCTCTAAAGCCGTCCCAACCACCAGCTTTTGCTGCAGCTTCTTCGTACATTTCACGTTCCACTTGAATGAATACATCCGCGATGACGCCGTATGCCTTGCCCCATGCATCGATGATCTCGTCCGTTGCTGCGTCTCCTAATACATCTTTAATTGCTAGTAATAGATGTTTCCCGACGATTGGGTATTGCTCTGCTTTTATTTGAAGGCTTCTATGTTTATGGGCAATTTGTTTTACTACTGGTATTATTGCTTCCAAATTATCAATATATTGTGCAGCTGCATACACCGTATTAGCTAAAGCACGTGGTTGTTTCCCTTGTTTTTGGTTTGCGTGGTTAAATACATTTAAAAGTTCTGGGTGATTCGTAAACATCATTTCGTAAAAACGTTTCGTAATTGCTTCTCCGTGCTCTGCTAATACTGGAACAGTTGACTTAACGATATCAATAGTTTTTTGATCTAATTGGTTAGTTGCAGTTGTCATTTTACACTACCCCTTTTCGGAAGTTTAAATATATATTTTAAATACATCTTTAATGTTAAGTTCATCACAGGCTAAAAGCAATATTTTAAATACATCTTTAACGAAATGTTCACATTTAACAAAAAATCTCTTTATTTTCTATTTCCAGCGTAATACATTAAAATAAAGATATAAACGATGTTACGAAGAAATAGGGTGAGCAATGTGCAATTGACAACTTATACGGATTACGCCTTGCGTGTACTCATTTATTTAGGTATACAGCCGCAAGATAAACGATCAAATATTAAAGATATTTCGGCATTTTATCATATTTCAAACAATCATCTTGGTAAAGTAGTTCATGAGCTTGGGAAGCTTGGAATTATTGATACAGTAAGAGGAAGAAATGGTGGTATTAAACTAGCTAAGCATCCATCGGAAATAAATATAGGAGCAATTGTACGTGAAACAGAAAAGCCTATTCATTTAGTAGAATGTTTTAATTCTGAAAGTAATATGTGTAAAATTAGCCCTGCATGTCGGTTAAAAGGTGTATTATACGAAGCACTACAAGCTTATTTTAAAGTATTAGAACAATACACACTGGAAGATTTGTTGCAAAATAAAGATCAATTAAAAGAACTATTAATGAAATAAACTCTCTCTGAGTATTCAGGGGGAGTTTTATTTGGGAATCGATTTAGTTACGAATTATTAAATTAAAGTTATCTACTTTTTTTACTAGTTTAGTAGATAGCTTTTTTATTCGTTAAGATATTTAGGAGAATTGGTATAGTCACAAAGGAATGATTTTTTGGTACTTTATGTTAATGGAATTGATGGGTAATACGAATAAAATGTTATTGTGCAAACATTTCATTAAGATTTCAAACGTTTTCACTTTACAATATTCGACAAATATCAGACATTTTTTTAGTTTTTCACTAATATTACGTAAAGATTTGTTGAAAATCTCGTAAAATAGGAATATATTATTGTATAGAAAGCCTTTATTAAAAAATTTTATGGGGGTCCTACAATGAAAAAAGGATTATTAGTTTCAATAATTGCTGTAATGATGATCTTCTTAGCAGCTTGTGGTACTAGTAACACAGGTGGAAGCGGAGAAGGTAGCTCAGATTTTAAAGTCGGAATGGTAACAGATGCTGGTACAATTGATGATAAATCATTCAACCAAGGTTCTTGGGAAGGTGTAGTAAAAGCAAGTGAAGAATTAGGTTTAACTCACAGATATTTAAAGCCTAACGGAACAACAGAAGCTGACTATATGACAGAAATCGGTAACCTTTACGATGCAGAATTTAAATTTATCGTAACTCCTGGATTTAAATTTGAAACGGCGATTTTTGCTGCTCAAGCACAATATGAAGATGCAAAATTCGTTTTAATTGATGGGTATCCACATAATGGAGATTTCAATTCTGTAGTAGGAGAAAACACGGTTTCTATCTTCTTTGCAGAACATGAAGCAGGTTTCCTTGCAGGTATTGCTACAGCTGTAGAGCTTCAAGAAGGTGAAGCAGGTTTCATCGGTGGTATGGAAATTCCTCCAGTACAAAAATTTAACTGGGGCTTCCAACAAGGTGTTGCATATGCTAACGAGAACTTAGGTACGAACTTCTCTATTAAACCTGAAAACGTTGTTTACCAAGGAACGTTTGATGACGTTGCAGCTGGTGGACAAATCGCTGCTCAAATGTATGACAACGGAGTTGACGTAATCTTCGCTGCTGCTGGTGGCGTTGGTGTTGGTGCGATCAACGAAGCGATTGACCGCGTGAAAAATGGTGCAAACGTTTGGATGGTTGGTGTTGACGTTGACCAATATGCTGACGGAATTTATGAAGGTGAAAAATCTGTAATTTTAACTTCTGCAGTGAAGAAAATTGACCAGTCGGCTTACGACATGATTATGGCGGAGAAAAATGGAGAATTCCCAGGTGGAGAAACTCTAATGTTTGACGCTACAAATGATGGTATTGGGTTACCGGATGAAAACCCTAACTTAAGTGAATCAACTATTAGCAAAGTGGCTGAAATGTTTGAACTGATTAAATCAGGTGAAATTAAAGTTTCTGACAAACAAGATGGCTTAATTAAGTAACAACTAAAAAAGAGGCGGGGTATTTCCCGCCTTTTTTTTAACTAAACAGATGAAGTAATTTTCAAACAAAAAAGTGTATTTTATATTGTCTGACATCTCACATCCAACATCTTCAATGCGTGTGAGTTACTAATAACAGTGAATTTGTTAAGAGGGAGAGTTGCGAAAAATGGAATATGTAGTAGAGATGCTCAATATTCGCAAAGAGTTTCCTGGTATCGTAGCCAACGATAATATTACGCTACAACTAAAAAAAGGTGAAATTCATGCTTTGTTAGGAGAAAACGGTGCTGGAAAATCTACATTAATGTCGATACTTTTTGGTATGTATCAACCAGACCGTGGCGTTATTAAAGTGAATGGGATAGAAACGAAAATTTCGAATCCGAACGTTGCGAATAAATTAGGCATCGGAATGGTACACCAACATTTTAAATTAGTTAGTAATTTTACAGTAACGGAAAACATTGTACTTGGAGCAGAACCCCATCAGTTATATAAATTAGAGTTAAGTGAAGCAAGCAAAAAGATCCAAGAGCTTTCAAATCAGTATGGCTTAAATGTAGACCCATATGCAAAAATCGAGAATATATCAGTGGGAATGCAGCAGAGAGTTGAAATATTAAAAATGCTTTATCGTGCTGCGGATGTTCTTATATTAGACGAACCTACGGCCGTTTTAACACCACAAGAAATTGAAGATTTAGGTAAAATACTTAAAAACTTAATCGCTGAAGGAAAGTCCATTATCATCATTACCCATAAGCTGAAGGAAATTAAAGCAATGGCAGACAGATGTACTGTTATTCGTAGAGGGAAAACAATCGGTACAGTGAATGTTGCGGAGACTAGTACTTCCAAAATGGCAGAAATGATGGTTGGACGTGAAGTTAATTTCCAAGTTGAAAAGGAAGAAGCGAAGGTTGGCGAAGTAGTTCTTACGCTTAATAACGTAACAGTAAATAAAGATAAAGACGTTATTGGCCTTAACAACGTATCCCTTGAAGTTAAAAGAGGGGAAATCCTTGGTATTGCAGGTGTAGATGGAAACGGACAATCTGAACTTGTGCAAAGTATAACTGGTTTAGCAAAAGTAGAATCTGGTTCTATTATTTATGAAGGTGAAGATATTACAAACCTCCCTGTTAAAAAGAGAATTGAAAAGGGAATTGCACATATTCCGGAGGATCGTCACAAGCACGGACTTATTCTTGACTATACGGTTGAAGAAAATATGATTGTAGAAGTTTATGATAAAGCTCCATATTCTAAACGAGGTATTTTAAACTTTTCTGCGATGAGAAAACATGCTGAAAACATCATAAAAAACTTTGATGTTCGTTCTGGACAAGGACCTATTTCTGTTACACGTTCCATGTCGGGAGGAAATCAGCAAAAAGCAATTATAGGACGCGAAATTGAAATGGACCCAACACTTCTCATCGCTGTGCAACCGACACGTGGATTAGATGTAGGGTCAATCGAATATATTCATAAACGTCTAGTAGAACAGCGAGACAAAGGAAAAGCTGTACTATTAGTTTCTTTAGAACTAGATGAAATATTGAATGTTTCGGATCGCATTGCTGTTGTAAATAACGGAAATTTAATTGGAATCGTTAATGCGAAAGAAACGGATGAAAATGAAATTGGCTTAATGATGGCTGGCGTGAATAAGGGGGAAGACGAATGAGAAACGTCATAGTTTCGTTAATAGCTGTTCTCTTTGGATTGATCGCTGGAGCAATTTTAATGGCTTTCACGGGAAATAGCCCAATCGCAGGGTATCAATATTTATTTGAAGGTGGATTAAAAAGTATATCCCGTATCGGTAACACTTTAGCAACAGCTACTCCATTAATTTTCACTGGACTTTCTGTCGCATTTGCTTTCCGCACTGGTTTGTTTAACATTGGCGCGGCGGGACAAATGTTATTTGGAGGATTTTGTGCACTTGCGGTAGGTTTAACTTTTGATGATCTTGCTAAGCCTGTATTGTTATCCTTGATGATTGTAGTAGGATTTTTAGGTGGCGCTTTATGGGCGTTTTTCCCAGGTTTATTAAAAGCAAAGTTTAATGTGCATGAAGTTGTTTCCACGATTATGATGAACTGGATTGCTTACTGGACTATTTACTATGCAGTGCCAGGATATTTTAAAGGCGAGTTTTTAGAAACGGAATCAAGGAAGATTTCTGATAATGCTTCGTTACGCGTACCATTTTTAACGGAAGCGTTTGATGGTTCCTACATTAACTTAGGACTGTTTTTAGCTGTAATTGCCGTAATCGTAGTGGCATTTATTATCAATAAAACAACTTTAGGTTACGAATTAAAAGCAGTTGGTTATAACCGTGATGGTGCAGAATATGCCGGAATAAAAGTGAACAAAGGTATTATTCTAGCTATGGCTATCTCAGGTGGATTAGCTGGTCTTGGTGGGGTTGCCTTTTATGCAGGTAACACAACTAGTATGCAAATTGGTGTTATGCCAACTCAAGGCTTTGACGGAATTGCAGTTGCGCTTTTAGGTGCTAACTCTGCGTTTGGTGTTTTATTAGCCGCAATCTTCTTTGGATTGTTATATTCTGGCCGTGGCTTTATGAACGCTATGACGGATATCCCACCAGAAATAGCGGATTCTATTATCGCTATTATTATTTACTTTGCAGCTACAAGTATATTAATTGAAAGACTAGTAACGAAAGTATTGAAAAAGAGAAAAGAGAAGAAAACAATTGTAGATGAAAAGGAGGGGCAATAGTATGTGGTCTTTAATTCAACAAATTGCTCCGTATGCTATAATCTTTACTATTCCTCTTTTAATAACAGCTTTAGGGGCTTTATTTAGTGAACGAAGTGGTATTGTTAATATCGGTTTAGAAGGTTTGATGGTCATTGGTGCTTTTACTGGAGCACTTGTTATCTATACAATTCAATCATCGTTTCCTGGTAGTACAACTGCTATTTGGGTTGGAATAGTAGTTGCTATGATTGCTGGTGTCTTGTTCTCTTTGTTACATGCTTTTGCAAGTATTAACTTAAGTGCTAATCAGATTATTAGTGGTACTGCAATAAACATGATTGCTGGAGCTATTACGGTGTTCCTTGCAAGAAACATGACAGGAAGCGGAAAAATTAGTATAAACGCTTTTAAATCAACTAATGTTCCTTATTTGTCAGACATCCCAATTATTGGGGATCTATTCTTTACAAGGACATATCCAACTACTTGGTTAGTTCTTGCGATACTAATCATTAGTACGTTTATCTTATATAAAACACCGTTCGGCTTACGTTTAAGAGCTTGTGGGGAGCATCCACATGCGGCAGAAGCTGCTGGTATTAATGTAAAAAGAATGCGTTATTATGGTGTTATGATCTCAGGTGCTTTTTCTGCTCTAGGAGGAGCGGTAATTGTCGTAACTTATGCTGGTGAGTTTACTGGAACAGTAGCAGGTTTAGGTTTCCTAGCTTTAGCAGCGCTAATCTTTGGTCAATGGAAGCCACTAGGAATACTAGCAGCAACTTTCTTCTTCGGATTTGCAACTACTGTTGCGAACGTGTCACAAGTTGTTCCAGCATTAGCGGTTATTCCGCCGGTGTTGTTGAAGATATTCCCATATGTAGTAACGCTAGTTGCATTAATTATTTTCTCTAAGTCATCACAAGCTCCAAAGGCAGTTGGAGAACCGTTTGATTCAGGGAAAAGATAATGAAATGCAAAAAAGAGAAGTAGAGGCTACTTCTCTTTTTCTTATCTTCTAAACTAGTAATCGTTGAATAACTTCATTTGTTAAATTAGGTACGATTTCTAAAGAATAGCTTAACTCCATCCGTTCGTACTGTTTATGAGCATCAAAGCCGTAAGGACCGATATTGATAACGGGTACGTTAATCGCTCTTATATCTTCATAATTAACGTAATGCTTCGTTCCCCATCCAGGGTTATTATCAGCAACAGACTTTAATTCTTCTTCATCATCACTTAAAGCAACGAAGCTCATGTCTGAAATATAGGGGAAGAAATTGCGTGTTACGATAGGGTGTTGATATTGCGGTTGATACTTTTCAACTGCAGCATCTAACGCATGTAGCAAGTTTACTTCCTTTTCGTTTTTACCGGTTACTTCGATACGTGGTGAATAGAGCGATGAATAGAATAAAATAATGGCAGGGCTCTTATCGGGCATCCATTTCCACGCCTCTTCTACTACTTTTGCAGCAAACATTCGCGTATCTAGTTCTTGGTCTAATAGTAATTCTTCTTTATATGCGAGCATATGAGTTACATAGGAGTCACCGTGAGTATCGATCAATAATCTATCCATTTCATCATATAGCAAGACTCTAGGCTTCCACGGAACATCTACATAAGGCTGATTGCTAGCTTTGCTATAGGATAAATAGTTTTGTTTAAACTCATTTAGTGCAGAATCGAACGCAATTTCAGCTTGTGTTCTTAATTTTTCTAGTACATCTTTAGGAGACCAGGAATGTACGAAGAAATTGTAATATACGTAAGCAGACAGGGCAGTTTGAACGGTGTATGTTGGCTTTAAATCCGTCTGCTTTAATGAAACAGGTGGTACAGTCGTTTCCCCAAACGCTTCATTACAGAGTTCCGTGTTGTAATTAATTTGTTTAGTTAAGCTAGCAGCAATATAGTTAGGATCTAACCCTTCAAAGCAAGATCCAACATGCGTTTCTGCACCTGTAATGTAAAAGGAAGGTAATAATTTACCGACAGTGCCTTTATAAATATAACGGTTATTGTCTCCTTCATAACGAGGGGAAACAAAATCAGCATTAATGGCAGCAACATAATCTAACTTGTGCTCGTCTCGTAATAATTGTAACTCTTTTAAAGCAGATAGTATGCCGTGTGAACTGTCTTCTTCATCACATTCAATGACGACTACTAAATTACCGCTTAGTTCTTCTGGGTGGTTTGAATAGTAGTTTAAAAGATAGAGATGGCTAGCAACACCACTTTTCATATCAAGTACACCTCTTCCGAACAAATACTCACCGGACTGTAGATGAGATTCAACGGAAGTTGGTAATTTTTCTTCCTGGAGTGCTTGCATTAATTCTAGAGGGTCACATGCTTTTTCTTTTAAGTGGTTGAAATCATCCGTTCCTACTGTATCCATATGGCCCATTAGTACTACTGTTTTATTGCTTGGTGATTTAGTCCCTTTTACGAGCGCAATTACATTATAGCGTTCTCGTTCATCGTCAACTGTTTGCTGTTTTCTAACAAGATGCGGGTTTCCTTTAAAGTAGGGCATAGACGAAACGATCGTATACACAGCTTCAGCCATCACTTTTTCGCCTTCTGTATTAACGATACTTTCAACATTAACTAGTTGCTTTGTTAAAAATAAAACCTCTTCGCGACACTGTAACATATTAGAAACTCCTTCGTTTATAATAAAAAATACCTATTTAGTGCTATAATACTTTAATTAGGAGATATATAGAAGAATTTTAATATACATATAAAATGATAAATTTTTACATAAAGGGTGAGACGATGAAATCTTTAGACCATTTAGCTCATTTTCCATATCCATTTAAAGACGATACTTATCGTTATTCTAATAACTCAGTTTTGTTAAACCAACCTTGTAGTGTGGATATAACGAATACATATGAGAAAGAGGTTTTCTTAAAACGAGAATTATTAACCGAGCATCATGAACGTTGCTTTCAATCGTTACCTCACACAATGCGTGCGCAATGGGAAGTAGTGGATTTAGTTATAGACCATCTTGTAACCTACTTTCCTACTAAATTTTCTATCGATAAGGCTGGGGAGCAATGGACATTTCGTAACGTGTTACTAGATGAAACAGTAACCTTCACATTTGGCGATTGTTCTTCTTTATCAGTCGAACCGTTAGATTTTATCGGGAGACATGTTCAGGAAGACTTGTTACTTATGATGGAACGTGATGGTGATTTATATTTAGATGCAGGTCAGTTATGTTTCCCTTCAAATTGGTCGCTAACATTTAATGTAGGGATGGATTTTAAAACAATTCATAAACCAATTCCAGGCTTTGCGCCATTGGATGATCGAATATTGACCTTTTTAATGCAGCTTGAAGCTGGTTCTCCTTGGGGGAGGAAAAACTGGGGGCTTATGGCTGGAGATCGGTTAGATACGTCGTTAGAAACGTTTGCCGACTGGGGAAAAGGACGAAAAAAGGTAACGAAAGATAATGTCGGCGAATTTGTACATTTGCGTGTAGAAGTACAGAAGCTTTTTAGGTTACCGAGAACGGGTGGAATTCTTTTTACGATTCATTCTCATATTATGCCACTCTATCAATTTGTGATGAAAAAAGAGTGGTTACAGCAATTTAATGAAATAATGCAGGAGTTACCGCCGCATATTGTTGACTATAAAGGAATTACCTCCTACAGAGAACCTGTTCTGCAATATTTAAAAGAACAGCTAGAAAGTAGGGAAGATTAATGACGGTTTCATTAATTAATGGGAAAAGGAAATATATTTTCTGTGGGGATGAAGCTAGTTTAGAAGTATTGCAACCAATAATATATGAGGTTAAAAAGAAAGAGTTGCCGTTTGAGATTGTTCCATTGGATTCTTCAACCTTACAAAACCTCCTTTCATCACAAAAAATGGGGACCTTTTTATACATTGCAGCACCTTGGAAGTTAAAAAGGGAAATAGAAAAAATGGCTTGGTCTATTGGCTATTCAGAAGAAGAAATGATTTCTGTCGGAATCGGTCCTAAACCGATGAACGTTTTTTGTTGTCGTTGTCACGGCATTACTGAGAAAATAAATTTAATAGTGGACGAGGAAATAACCTGTTCCCATTGCGAGTTGCAACTCGTCGTTTCGGACCATTATTCTTCACTGCGAGATGCACATTTAGGATATGTAGCAAAATTATAAATAGGAGTGTAAGTCGTGTACAGAGAAAAAACTATTCCTGTTATTGTTCAAAACAAAGAGAATATCACATCAAAAATTAAACGGTTCACTCTAGTTGCAGCAAAAGGAACACTTCCTTATTTTAGTGCTGGCTCACATATTACAACGTATGTCGGGGAAGAAGGGAAACTTGCTCGTCCTTATAGTTTGAATAATCACCCTGATAACAATAATTGTTACGAAATCTCTGTTCGGTTAGATGAACAGTCAAAAGGTGGTTCCCGATATTGGCATGAGGAAATAAAGATTGGTAGCCAAATTGATATTAGTTATCCTAAAAATCATCTTCCACTAAGCTTTAAAGCGAAACATCACGTCTTTTATGCTGCAGGAATTGGAATCACTCCTTTTCTGTCGATGATGGCAGAGTTAAAGGAGTCTGGTCGCTCGTTTGAATTACATTACGCTGCGAAAACGAAAGAGCAATGTGCTTTTTATGGCGAGTTAAAGGAAATGTACCCAGGTTGTTGTCATTTCTATTTTTCTCAAGAAACGAAGAAGTTAACAGTAGATTCGTTGCTTCAACATAATATTGGAACACATGTATATTTTTGCGGTCCGGAATCGTTTATTACATCGTTCGTAAAAGCAGCACAACAATTCGGCTATCCGAACGGAAGTATTCACTTTGAACGCTTTTCAGCACCGGTTCAAATAAATAGAGCTCCGTTTACTGCACAAGTAGAAAACGGGAAGGAAATAACAGTTTCAAAGGATGAATCGTTATTAGAAGCACTTCTTTCTGCCGGTATTCATGCACCTTATTCTTGTAGAGTTGGTCGTTGTGGTACTTGCGAGTGGAAAGTAATTGAAGGTGAAGTCGATCATCAGGATCAATTTTTAAACAAGGATCAAAGAAAAACATCCATTATTACTTGTGTTTCGCGTGCAAGGTCGGGAAATATCTACATTACTCGATAAATTTTCCCGGGAAATGACAAAAGATATCAATCATATTAAATTCATTTGACATTTATCGAAAAAAGATGGAAAGAATGATAAAAAACAAATAAAATTATATATTGGACTACTGAATAGAAAATACTGTTTTTATAATATAAATGTTGTTGAAAAAGCCTAGATCCTATGTAAATATTTTAATTAGCAGTGTAAGAAAGGCTGGATAAAAGAATGAATAATAAAGCAGTTATTTTAGGAACAAATTATTATATCGGATTAAGCACGATTCGTTGCTTAGGGGTGCAGGATATACATACGGTTGCAGTAGATTATTCCTATGAAAATACGTATGGTGCTCATTCAAAATATTGTTCGGAACGTGTTATCGCACCGCACTATAAAGAGAACAAACAACAGTTTATTGACTTTCTAATAGATTATGCTCGCAAACAAACAGCTCCGCCTGTTCTAATACCTTGTCATGATTCCTACGTAGAAGTAATCGATGAATATTTAGATGAATTAAAGCAGCATTATTTAATTCCACAAACGGAACAAGGATTATATACAGAAGTAATGAACAAAGAAACTCTACATGCATTAGCGACGAAGCATGGTGTTTTAGTTCCCGAAACGGTCCGATTACACGAGGAAAACTTTTATGAGAAAATTGATGAAATAATTGGGTACCCGTGTATCGTAAAACCTGTTGATTCTCCTTCATTTGTGGCGAAGTTTAGAAAAAAGATTTTTCAAGTGGAAAATCGCCAGGAATTAGATGAAGCACTCCGTAAATCGGAAGAAGCAGGATTAGAAGTAATTGTCCAACGAATTATTCCAGGATTTGATGATCATATGCATACTTTTGATGCCTACTTAAATCAAGACTCGAAAGTAACTCATTGGGTAACGTGTCAAAAGCATCGTCAATATCCTATAAATTTTGGCGCATCTGTCTACACAGAGCAAAAATATATTCCGGAATTATATGAAGTTGGTGCCAAGTTTCTTGAGGATATAGGTTTTAAAGGATTTGCAGAAATTGAATTTAAAAAAGATGCAGAAACAGGCAACTTTTACTTAATTGAAATAAACGCAAGAATTACAAACTTAAACCATTTGTTATATAAAGTTGGGATAAACTTCCCATATATTACTTATCGAGAATTAACGGGATCTCCGTTACAATCAAAAGCAGTGACAGAAAACACGAATACCGCTTTTTGGTATGTGTATGAAGATATTTTAGCGATTAAAGGATATATAAAAACAGGCCAGTTATCAACGAAGGACGTTTTACAGTCATTACTAAAAAAGAAAGCTTATGCTATTTGGGATTGGAAAGATCCAAAGCCTGCAATTTCCTTTTTACAAATGATTGCTGGAAAGAAGTTTCGTAGAAGCTCCAATTAAAGGTGGGATTAAATGTGGTAAATTTACAACAATTATTACAAGCGATTAGCGTGGTAGAAACATATAAAGAAGAAAACATATCGATAACAGGATTATCGTATCATTCGCAAAAGGTCGAAAGCGGTCATCTATTTGTATGTATCAAGGGATATAAAACGGACGGTCATAAATATTTAGCTGATGCTGTTAAAAATGGAGCTATCGCTGCGGTAGTAGAAGACTTCCAAGAAGGAATAGACATTCCTCAATATCGTGTGGAAAACAGTAGAATTGCGCTTGCTCAATTAGGGAATGCCTATTTTAACGAACCTTCCAAAAAATTAAAAATGATAGGGATTACTGCAACAAACGGTAAAACAACAACGTCTTATATGACAAATGCGATGCTCGAAACAGAAGGATACAAGACAGGCCTAATTGGTACTGTTACAGTCAAAATTGATGACTATTCTTTCCCGGCAGAACTAACAACGCCAGAATCTTTAGACTTACAAAATTACTTGCACCAAATGGTAGAGCGAGGCGTAACGCATGTAAGTATGGAAGTTTCATCAGCAGCAATGGAAACAAACCGAGTGGAAACGGTAGAGTATGATATTGTTACGCTAAATAACATTAGCCGTGAACATATCGATTCTCACGGGTCTTTTGAACAATATTGGAATGTGAAATCAAGCTTAATAACGAATGCTTCTGAAAACAGTGTTGCAGTCTTAAATTTAGATGATGAATATTCCGCTTCTTTAATTAATCGAACAAATGCTAGTGTCGTTACGTTCGGTGTTAGAAACGAAGAAGGGCATATTCGTTGTAAAAACTTAGACCTTTCTACTGGTAGAGGTAAATTCACTTACGAAATAGTGAAAGAATTCAAATCGAAATCCGCTCACTTAACACCTTGCTCATTTGAAGTGGAATTAGCGGTACCTGGATTGCACTCTGTATATAATTCTATGGTTGCCATTACTGTAGCTCTATTAAATAATGTATCGATTGCATCTATTCAAGAAACTCTTCAAACGTTTACTGGCGTAGAACGACGTTTTGAATTTATTTTTGAAGAGGATATTAAGATAGTAGATGACCATTTTGCTAACCCTGGAAATATTAATATTACGCTAAAGACACTTCAGTATATGGATTTCCAAAATCTCCATCTTGTCTATGCGATTCGTGGTGAAAGAGGCCCAACGGTTAATAGAGAAAATGCAGAAGCAATTGTAGAATGGGCATCTAAACTAAATATTAGTGAAATTATTGCAACGAAAAGTGTTTCACATGTAACATTAAAAGATCGTGTGACAGATGAAGAAGTAAAAGCATTTATGGACGTAATGGAGAAGGCAGGTATTGAAGTTAAACTTTACGACGAACTTCCAGACGCCATTACAGAAGCTATTACAAATGTTGTAGAAAATGACTTAATATTACTAGCAGGTGCACAAGGCATGGACCTTGGTGGAGAAATAGCATTAGAAATTATTCATAAACGTACTTCAAAAGCACCAAAAACAGTCGGTCATTTGCAATGAAGTAAAAGAGGCTGAGACAAAACTAATATGATCATGATAAAAAACGAACAGTAGCAGAATTTCCGGAGCGGGATATTTCCACACTACTATTTTTTGTTCGTTTTTTACTTTGATAAAAGTAGTTATGTCCCAACCTCTTTCCACTTTTCTATATTAAAATAAACAATTACAATAGTTGAAGAAGAAACAGAGTAGTTCATAATACAGCATCCTGTATACGAAAGGTGACATATAAATATGTGTGGTTTTGTAGGTTTTGCAAGTAATGCAAATGCGGAAGAAAAGAAAAATTTAGTAGAAACAATGATGGATACAATTACACACCGCGGTCCTGATAGCGGTGGAGTATTTACAGACGATAAAGTGGCCTTAGGTTTTCGTCGCTTAAGTATTATTGACTTAACTGAAGAAGCAGACCAGCCAATGTACAATGAAGATAACAGCTGTGTGCTTATTTTTAATGGGGAAATTTACAATTTCCAAGAACTTCGTGAAGATTTAGTAGAAAAAGGACACCAATTTGTTAGTCATACAGATAGTGAAGTTTTAATTCATGGTTATGAGGAATATGGAGTAAATCTAGTAGAAAAGCTAAGAGGTATGTTCGCTTTTGCTATTTACGATAAAAAAGAAGAATCATTATTTATCGCAAGAGATCATTTCGGTATAAAACCTTTATACTATACACAAAATACTACAGATAATTCCTTTATTTTTGGGTCTGAAATAAAATCGTTTTTAAAACACCCTGGATTTATTAAAGAATTAAACAAAGATGCGCTAAAACCTTATTTAACGTTCCAATACTCTGTGTTGGATGAAACGTTCTTTAAAGGTGTATTCAAGTTAAAACCAGGGCATTATATGTTATATAAAAAAGGGTCTATTCAAATTAATCGTTATTGGGACCCAATGTTTGATGAAAGTGAAAATAGCTTTGAACATTACGTAAATGAAATTAAAAAAACAGTCGAAGAGTCTGTTAAATATCATAAAATAAGTGATGTAAAAGTTGGTTCATTCCTTTCTGGTGGTATCGACTCTAGTTATATTACGTCACTTTTAAAACCGAACAAAACATTTTCTGTCGGTTTCGAAGATCACGAAGGTATATTCAATGAAACAAATTTAGCGAAAGAGCTATCAGATATTTTAAACATAGAAAATCATAAGCGCATTATTGATGCCGATGATTGTTTTGATATGCTACCAACAATTCAATATCATATGGACGAGCCTCAATCAAATCCGTCTTCTGTTCCGTTATACTTTTTAGCACAGCTTGCTAGTGAGCATGTAACAGTAGTTTTATCAGGAGAAGGAGCAGATGAACTATTCGGCGGCTACATTTGGTATCAAACGTCACCAAATCAAGAAAAATATCAAAAGTCAGTACCGTATGCAATTCGTCGTCCGCTATCGTTATTAGCACGAAAACTACCACATAACAGAATTACAGAGTTTTTAGATAAAGGTGGTCAAAAGGTAGAAGAACGCTTCATTGGACAAGCGAAAGTTTTTGCAGAAGATGATGCGTTAAAAGTATTAAAGAATGATTACAAAAATGGGCCATCTGTACAAAGCATTACAGAAAAGGTTTATGAGAAAGTTAAAAATAAAGACGACGTAACGAAAATGCAGTATTTAGATATGAATTTATGGTTACCAGGAGACATTTTACTAAAAGCTGATAAAATGAGTTCTGCTCATTCTATTGAGTTACGTGTTCCATTTTTAGATAAAGTTGTAATGTCACTTGCTGCACAAGTTCCAGCACAGTATAAAATAAATAGTAAACAAACAAAAATAGCATTACGTCAAGCAGCAGAAGAAGTCATTCCTTCAGAATGGGCAAACCGTACAAAAGTCGGCTTCCCAGTTCCTATTCGCTTCTGGCTACGTGAAGAGAAATATTATAACAAAGTAAAAGAAATGTTCGAATCAGACATGGCTGCGGAATTTTTTGAAACGAGAGAACTAGTACAGTTTTTAGATGATCATTATAACGGGAAAGAAAACTATGCTCGTTATATATGGACAGTTTACGTATTTTTAGTATGGTATAAAAAGTTTTTTAAAGACTGTTAATTTGTCAAACTTATGGTGAAAGAGCAGGAGGGTACCAGTAATTATGAAAAAACCAGTTTTTTTAAGCTTACTATTAATTATTGTTAATGTTGCGCTTTTAATGGTGAATAATGCATTTGCTGCCACTCCTGTTGTTTCCGTACCTCTTGATGAAGAAGAAAAGGCAGAGCTGAAAAATGGTGTATCTATTCCGGTAGAAACGATTTTGCAAAATCCGGAACTGCCGAATGGTTGCGAAATTACGTCTTTAACAGCCGTTTTACAATTTTGTGGATACTCTATAAGTAAAACAGAAATGGCAGACGACTACTTAACAAAAGTGCCATTTTTCTGGAAGGATGGAAAGCTAATCGGAGGAAATCCGTATGAGGCTTATGCTGGTGATCCGAGACGTAAGGACGGTTTTTTCAGTTATGCTCCTCCAATTGTAGATGCAGCCCGAACGTATATAGCCGATGTTGGCGGTAAAGAAACTGTAAAAGATTTAAGCGGAAGTACACCAGGCGAAATCATGGAATATTTACAACAAGGTAATCCCGTCGTGATATGGGTAACTTTAGATTTGAGTCCACCGAAAGTTACGTACTCATGGCATTTTGAATCAACGGAAGAAAAGTTTCAAGCGCCTGTCAATTTGCATGCCGTTGTATTAAATGGCTACGAAAATGGAATGGTGCACGTAATGGATCCACTAAAAGGACAAGTAACCCACGATGCCATTGATTTCTTTAACAGTTATATAGAACTAGGTAGTCATGCCTTAGTGGTGATACGATAGAACGATTTATAGAAGAACTCGTAATGTACGGGAATTTTTGTACTTTCTTAAAAGCTAAAAAAAGTTGGTGAAGTATGAAAGGGAAACGTTTAGGCATTATTGGCGGAATGGGGCCGAAAGCAACAAGTGTATTTTTCGATAAACTAATAGAAAATACAGTTGCCAATAGTGATCAAGAGCACATAGATATTGTTATTATGAATCATGCTACTTTACCAGATCGAACAACGGTTATTTTGGAAGAGCGAGGCGAAGACTTTTTACGAGAGATAA
Source organism: Sutcliffiella cohnii (assembly GCF_002250055.1). Lineage (NCBI taxonomy): Bacteria > Bacillati > Bacillota > Bacilli > Caryophanales > Bacillaceae > Sutcliffiella > Sutcliffiella cohnii. The sequence continues at coordinate 4,509,139 of NZ_CP018866.1, read as the reverse complement.
AAAGAGATTTTGAAATGCTTGAAAAGGCAGAAGTGTCCAATATTGCGATTCCGTGTAACACATCACACTTCTTTTATGAAGAGATGCAAGGAATGACAACCATTCCTATCATCCATATGGTACAAGAAACAGTAAAAGAAATTTATGAAAAATTTGGTGAAGGAAGTAAAATTGGATTACTAGCTACAAACGGCACTGTAAATAGCGGCATTTACGAAAAAGAGTGTCAAAAATATAATCTCAATTTGTATACGCCGAATAAACCGTTACAAGATGAAGTAATGAACATTATATATAATATAAAAGCAGACATCGGTTCCGACCAAGATCGCTTTGAAGCAATTGTTCATCAGTTAATAAAAGAGGAAAATTGTCGCTGTGTTATTTTAGCATGTACGGAACTATCAATTATTCCATTAAGGAAGGAAACGTCCTGTCATACAGTAGATGCGATGGCTGTCCTTATAGAAAAAGCGATTGAGCGTTCTGGGAAAGAAGTAAAAAGAAAAGAACTATCTAATATATTTGTCTAAGCTGTCCTATACTAAAAAGGACGGCTTTTTTATATGATCTCAACACGAAAAAGCTAAGAGTGAATTATTATATAATATATAATTTTTTGTAATTATTTTAAGAAAGTGTTGACTAATTTGTTATTCTTAATATAATAATAGTTAGTGAGAATGAATTTCATTATTAATAAAATACATAGAAAAGAGGCGTACATCTTATGTCAAAAAGAATAATTTCATTAAGTTTAGTGTTTTTGTTAACGGTTGCAACATTACTTGGTTGCGCAACGAACAATAATGGTGGAACAAACCAAGCAGGAAGTAACGAGGAGCAACCTAATGAAGAACAAAGTAGTGGAGTGGTAAATTTATATACAAGCAGACACTACGAGACAGACCAAGAGCTGTATAAAGTGTTTGAAGAACAAACAGGTATTAAAGTAAATGTAGTAGAAGGTAAAGGCGACGAATTAATGGAGCGCCTAAACATTGAAGGAGAAGCGACAGAAGCAGACGTTTTTATTACTGCAGACGCTGGTAACTTACATGCTGCAAAAGAAAGCGGATTACTTCAAGCAATCGAAAGTGATGTTATCTCTAACAATATTCCTGATAAACTAAGAGACGATGAGAATCATTGGTTTGGTATTACGAAAAGAGCACGTGTGATCGTTTATGCGAAAGACCGTGTTGATCCAGCGGAACTATCAACTTACGAAGCATTAACAGAATCAGATTGGAATAAACGTCTAGTTGTTCGCTCTTCGGATAACATGTATAACATTTCTTTACTAGCATCTTTTATTGACATTATGGGTGAAGAGGCAGCAACGGAATGGGCACAAGGAATTGTAAACAACATGGCTAGAGATCCACAAGGTGGAGATCGCGACCAAGCAAAAGCAGTCGTTGCAGGTGAAGCAGATGTAGCGATTATGAATACGTACTATATCGGTGGAATGCTAAACTCAGAAGATGCAGAAGAAGTAAAAGTAGCAGAAAATGTAGGGATCTTCTTCCCGAACCAAGATACAACTGGAACACATATTAACGTAAGTGCTGCTGGTGTAACAAAGCATGCTAAAAACAAGGATAACGCTATTAAATTTATTGAGTTTTTATCAAGTGAAGAAGCACAAGAAAAATTCGCTTCGGCTAACTTTGAATACCCAGCTAACCCTAATGTAGAACCAGCAGAACTATTAAAATCTTGGGGCGATTTCAAAGAACAAGACATCGACCTATCAGTACTAGGCCAAAACCAACAACAAGCCATCCGAATCTTCAACCAAGTCGGTTGGAAATAAGAAAAGCGAAAGGGGCTCGCTTAGCGGCGACAAGCATAAGACAGGCGCTGCCGGTGGGCGGGGTTTGCCCACCGGAAGTGACTGGCTTATGACCTCGAGCCGCTAGCCCCTGTAGCTGGACAAAGAAAAGCACAGGCGCTACGCTCAGGCCCGTATAAACTAACACTCCCCCAAATTAAAAACCGTCACTATGCAAAAATTGTGACGGTTTTGTTTTTTCCAACCAATACATATTCCATTTGAGAATGATTTTCGTTATAATTAAAGCGGATTAAGTGAAAGCACATACAAAACAAAAGAAATTGTTCATTAATTAAAGGAAGTGTCATCATTGCGTATTATCCAGCAAGCTAAACAGCATATGAACATATGGACAATTTTAAGCCTTTTCTTTATTTCTATCATTCTCATACCGAATCTATTAATAGGCATACAGTTTTTCACAGAACCTAATGAAAACTGGGAACATATTAAACATTACTTACTACAAGATTATATATATAATACAACGGTTATCCTTCTATTTACTGCAATAGCAACTACGATTATCGGTACAACGCTAGCTTGGTTCGTGACGATATATGACTTTCCATTAAAAAGATTTTTTAAATGGGGATTAATTTTACCGTTAGCGATTCCACCTTATATTGGTGCTTACGCATACCACGGCATATTAAATTACACAGGTGTTATTCAAACAACGTTACGTAACTCCTTTGATATTCAAGTAAACCAAGCATATTTCAATATCATGTCCATTCAAGGGGCAGTCTTCATATTTACACTATTTTTATATCCTTACGTGTATACCATTACGAAAACATTTTTCCAAAATCAGTCTGCTTCCTTAATTGAAAATGCAACGCTATTAGGAAGTGGTTCTACTAGCACGTTCTTTCGAGTTGCCTTACCTCTATCACAAGCTGCCATTATAGGAAGTGTGACACTAGTAATACTAGAGGTGTTAAATGATTATGGAGTAGTTAGTTATTTTGGAATACAAACGTTTAGTACGGCAATATTCCGTACTTGGTATGGTATGAAAGATTTAGATTCTGCTTTAAAACTAGCAGGTTTACTAATGTTCATCGTTATTATCGTTTTAATGCTAGAGAAAGTATTACGCGGAAGGAAAAAGTATAGTTATGCCTCTACGAAAGTTCGACCTGTTCAACCTAAAAGATTAAAAGGCTGGAAGGCATGGGCGATTACGGGGTACTGTTCTTTTATATTTGGTATCGCGTTTATTATCCCATTAGCGCAATTAATACAATGGGGTCTTATGACATATGAAACCATTTGGAGTCCGCAGTTTTTAACATTAGCGAAAAACTCCATATTTGTAGCAGGGGTTGCTTCCCTAATTATCGTGGTTATCGCATTAATTATCGCAAATTATACGAGATTGCATGATAGCATATTTGTAAAAATAATTTCTCGCGTTACTACATTAGGTTATTCTATTCCTGGAGCAGCCATTGCCATTGCCATTATTACGATATTTATAACGCTCGATAGTGTATTACTAAACATATATAGTACGCTTCAAATTGATTCTCAATTTATTTTACGAACAAGTTTAGTAATGTTAGTTTCAGCCTATATTATTCGCTTTTTAGCAATCGGTTTTAACTCTATTGAGACTGGTTATGAAAAGATAGGGAATAGTTTTACGGAAGCATCTCGTTTATTAGGGTCATCGACCATTCGGACGTTTTTTAAAGTAGATTTACCCCTAATGAAAAGTGCGATCTTTAGTGGTTTTATTCTAGTTTTCGTGGATATATTAAAAGAGTTACCGCTTACGCTTTTTCTACAACCTTTTAACTTTGCTACATTAGCAACACAAGCATATAAATATGCGAATGATGAAAGAGTACAAGAAGCTTCGATTGCTTCATTGTTTATTATATTAATTAGTGGAATATCAATCTTTATCTTTCACCGTTTATTGGAAAAGGAGGCTAAATAATATGTATGTCAAAATAGAAGATTTACTGTTTCAATATCGTAATGCTAAAACGCCAACTATTCAAAACTTTTCTTTAAATATAGAAAAAGGCGAAGTCGTTTCCATCTTAGGAGATAGTGGTAGCGGAAAAAGTACCATTTTACGATTAATTGCAGGCTTGGAAATACCTCAAAAAGGCAGTATTTCGATAAACGGACAAAAAATGATCGATGACAAACATTTCACGCCTCCAGAAAAACGTGGAATTGGAATGGTTTTTCAGGACTATTGCTTATTTCCACATATGACAGTAGCCAATAATATTAAATTTGGTTTAAAAAAATTAAATAGAAAACAAAAGCAAGAAAGATTAGAAGAAATGTTAACACTCGTTAACTTACAAGATTTTAAAGATCGCTATCCTTATGAGCTTAGCGGAGGGCAACAGCAGCGTGTTGCGCTAGCTCGTGCTTTAGCTCCAGCTCCGTCCTTATTAATCTTTGATGAGCCATTTAGTAATTTAGATAGGAGTCTTCAAGAGAAAATTAGGGAAGAGCTTCGTGTTATTATTAAACAGACTGGAATTACTTCTATTTTAGTAACGCATGATGAAGCAGATGCGAAAGCTTTAGCCGATCGAATCGTATACGTGAAGGAAGGGAAAATTTCAAGAACTGTTACAAGTTTTACCCTTCACACAAATAATAAAAAAGTATTAACTTTTAGCTAAAGAGGCTGAGACAAAACTAAAATGATCATAATAAAAAACGAATTACCGCAAAATTAGCGGAGGAAATATACGTAGACTCCAGCGGGAGGAAAGGCATAGGTGAGACCCCGCAGTGCGAAGCACGAGGAGGCTCACCAGCCGCCCGCGGAAAGCGAAGTATATTTCCGTAGCGGGTTATTTCCACTCTACTTGTTCGTCTTTTACTTTGAGAAAAATAGTTATGTCCCACCTCTTTTTTATGTGTTAAACGGCTACTTCATAATGGAAAAATATTTTAATAAAAGAAGAAACTTTTCAAATAAGACCGCGTCAAACATAATGTAGCTTTTCTAATATAAAACAAATAGGGGCGGATTTTAAATGTTCATGCGTACATGGGTAAAGGGGTTAATCGTTTTTGTAGTTATTTCAAGTATTTTAATTGGTTGTGGAAAAGTAGAAAATTCAACGGGAGAACAGCCTAAAGAGGAACCAAAACCATCTTACAGTGGAGAAATGGTGAAAGAGGCTGCGATTAAAAATGGAGAAAACGGGTCAATAGAAGTTCAATACACATTAAAGAATGATAGCGGAGTAGAAGTGCAATACGAAATTTCAAGTGGTTTAACTGTTGATTATATTGTTTTCGATGAACATGGAGAAATGATTTCTCAATTATCTAGAGAAGTTATGTCAACAATGGCAATTCAAACATTAACATTAAAACAAGGTGAAGTGTTCGAGGAGGCATTTTCAATCGGCGGCTTACCAGATGGAAAGTATACGATTCAACTCTTTTTAACTTCTGCACAACAAGAGGAATTAGTGGAAAAGGAATTTTCCATTTCTAATTCTATGTATCAACGAATGACAGGAAAGTTAATAGAAATGAATGGGGATGTAGTAACGGTCGAAATTGGGGAAGAACCGGTTCCCTTTCAACTAACAGATTTAGCGAAAGATCAATTAATGACGATGGAAGAAGATGGCTTCATTGAGTTTATCTATGTTGAAACTGAGTATGAGGAAAAAACAATCGAAAGAATTATTTTTATTGAGTACCGAACGCACGTACATTTAGATAAATCAGTTTTGGAAGTAGAACAAGAGTTAGGAAAAGTAGTAGAACAAATAAAAGCTAATCCAAACGTATTGGAAGGATTAAAACCTTTTGAAATATTTACCTTATATATGTACGTATTAGCAGGAGAAGATTTCGAAACTCTATATCACTTTTATTTGCCGGATTCGATGGACATTCCTGTTGAAGAGTATGTAAAACAAAATCGTGATGGTAATGTCGAAGCACATCGTTCGTTTATGAGGCAATTTAATGAAGTTAGAGATTTTACTGTTATAACGAAAGATCAACAAGGAAGAGTTGAATTTTCATTGGAAGGTGAACAAACTGACTTAGCTTTTCAATTACGAATGCAAGAAAATACATGGTATGTCATGCCGACGCCACTACAATAAAGTTTTAAAATTTGTCAAAAAGAGGACGTCGATGTACGTCTTCTTTTTCTTGTTATATCATATATTAATTCGGGAATAGTTTTTTTATATAAGGATGGTCTAAAAATGTAGAATATGCTCGAATATTATGTGACAGGTCTATGTTTGCTCTTTCCTAATAAGGTAAAAGGGGTGTGTAATTAAAAATGGATGAAAGAAAAGAATTTGAACAATCATTATTAGAAAAAACATACTATCAATCATATTTAAATAATACAGAACGTTCTCCGGTAGAACAGTTAGGTGCGATATATGTAGCGGAACAACAAAAGGAAGGGTCAGATCTCTCTCCTGTTCGCTATGCGCAAGGAGAGATTTATTATCATTATAAAGATTATGAAGCGGCGATTTTTAAATGGGAGCATGTTACAAATGACCTTAAGCCGTGGGCATTGAAAAACATGGCCGACGCTTATTTTGATATTGGGTTACTAGTCGAAGCGGAGGATATTTACACTCGCATTGAACCGAATAGTAAAACGTTAAATGTAGAAGTAGCGTTACAATTATTTTCGTTACATATGGAACGAGGAAATGTAGAAGCAGCATATCGAAGTATACGAAAAGCAATTGCAATCGACCCTGACTATTCGGATGTAACGGCAATCGCCATTGAATTTTATGAAAACCAAAATGATTGGAAGCAAGCAGTTGATTTATGTATTGAGGAGCTCGTTCGTACGCGAAATATTTCGTGGCTATCGACACTTTTAGGCTACATCGAGAATGGTTATGTAAAACAAATCGAGCCTGCATATTTTCAAAGTATTTTAAATACAACATTACAATGGAATGAGCGGGCATTTGTAGAATTAGTATACTCCTTATGGAAATGTTACATGGAAGAACCGTCCTTCTTAGACTGGTTGCATACAATCAACGTTGTAATGGATAAGTTAGATGTAAAAGGAATAAAAGAATGGAACGATGTAGATCGTTTATTTAAACAATCATATTTACAATTAGTAAATGGCATATACCCAGTAAGTGATTTGCAAAGAATTATCCCACATTTACTAGAAAACTGGTTGAAGATTACAGATGAAACAAAAGGGCTATTTCCAGCCACAGCAATTCTTTCGTGGAATGAAGTGTTTCCATATACAATTAATCAAAATGCGATGTACCTTGCCGAAGAGCGCATTTTCCATGTGGAGCACGAGCATATACCTGTAGATGAAGCGCTAGATGTTTTCCACGTTTTAAATGAATGGGTGATTGAAAATAGGTTAAAAGTAGATCTACGAAAGAGTTGGCTATTTACGAAGCTTCAGCAGCTAGAAAATAAACATTTATTTGTTATGAGTTCTACAGATGCAATCAAAAAATCGTTTATCCAATCAATCGTAAGGGACGATATTATTCCATCTACTACTCATCCACTGTACATTTACAGTGAAGAAGAGGCGATGGAGTGGAATGAGATTAGTAGGAGTAAACAAAAGCCGATTCAATCTATTGAGGAAGCTTCTGAACAGTCTCTTATTGAAATGAAGTGGCCATCTTCCTTTTTACAGTCATACAACTATGCGTTATTAGCTTCAAACATGGAAGACTCAACCGTTGTATCGTTATCGGATGGTGTTATTTACATTTTAAATCCAGATACGCCATTTTCTGATATTGAATTAGCGGGCATTATTCAGCTTAGGGAACAAGTACCAGATGTACCTGTTCATTTTATTCTCCGCAGCCCTTTAGCTGACAAAGATTTAATAAAGAGGCAGGCAGACGAACTGGAAAATAGTATTCAAGACTTTTTCCCAGACTCTAACTTGTTTTATTATTCAACTAATGGGGAAGATCGTTCGGAGGAGCTACACCAATTTTTATTCAAAAACTTCTTTGCAAAGGAAAAGCAGTTTGAAGGAAGAAGAGCTACAAACCTACTCCGTCTCATTAGAGAGATGTTCACGGACGGTCTAAACTATCGAGTTACTTTAGAAGATGGATTACAATCATCACTAGAATTCCATGAAATGATGTGTGATAAGTTAAAAGCATTACAGCAAAATGTAGAGGATTGGAAATCTGATAAAGTAGTTCATTTTGCTAATACGTACCAAACGGTAAAGCAGCAATTAAAGGCAGATTTAAGGAGAAAAGTACCTTCCCTTTTACAATCAACAGCAGACCTCATTAAAGAGGATAGCGACTTTGGTACACTACATGTACAATTAAATAAACATATGAATGAGCATATTCAAGCGTATTTTAATGAACAGTTTATTTTTGAGTTACGCGAGTCCATTTTAACGTGGTTAGATGAAACAGAATCAGATTTAAAGGATAGCCAGCAATATTTACAAGAAATGGCGGAAAGTCTTAACGGCTTTTATGAAGAGGAGAAGCTTTCCTTCCCATCTAATTTTCATATAGTAGAAGATTGGCGCAGAGATATAAAACGATTATTAAATCGAACAGAAATCGAGGAGTATAATATTTTTTACCGCACAAATCCTGCACAGTTATTATTAAAGAGTGCTGGGAAGTTTTTAAAAGTATTACCTCAAAATCAAAGTTTTCTATATAAACAGTACAAAAAGTATGTAGAACAAGAGAAATATGAAGAAGTTACCGAGCAAATCGTTTCGAGTATCTTTTTAGAATTTGATTTGTTTGAAAAGGCATTAAAAGCAGACACGGCAAGCTTTTTCGAAGAATCAGTTGAAATATTAAAAGAGAATGTCCGTGAGACAGAAACGGAAATTACGTTTATTAAGGAAGAATGGAATGAGCTGAAAGCCAATCCAGAAAAATACGAAGATCCTGTTAAGCTTTTAGAAGCTCGCCTCCTACAATATGAATTCATGGTAAAGGCAACAGTAGACGTAGAACCATCTATCCAGTCTGCACCAAAATAAAAAAAGAGTCCCAGAAGTAGCAATTGACTTTTGGGACTTTTTTTATTTTTCTATGCTTACTAAAAACATTGTCCAAAGTGAGAATTCCTAAGAGACGATAAGTGGCAAATAATTACATCTTCGGTACTTGTTAGTCTACTTCTAGAACCTTGATTTCCACCGAGGAAGGAATCCGTTTCTTCCAAAGGCTAGCGAGCATCTAACAAATAAAGCCCAATGAGAGGAAGACACATGTATCGTGTGTGAATTCCACCCGTAGGACTTCTATCTACGATAATCGGGCTCATATGTGAAAATATAAAACATTATATCAATTAAACTACATCTTTTCATAAAGATCAATGTCATAAACACACTATTTAACAACAGATTATTTCTTTCACTTGTATATTATTTTAAGTTTAATAGATCAGAAATTCCCACCAATTCCTCGGAGGTAAAGTTCCCAATAATAGTATATAGATTATATCCAGCTATAATTTTGATCATTGAATTGTCGCTAGTATTATTAATTACTTCAATAATAGTTCTATCTTCATATCGATAGGTTTTAAGGTTATGCGCCCCATTTACATCACTCATTTCTTTTAAAATGTCCTCCTCGTTAATAGGAGGATACTCTGGATCTATGGTACTTTGGGAAATTACAAAGGGACCATTATCTGTTCTAAATTCTACGCTTACATCAAATCCATTATAATGATTGGAAACATTTATGTATGGTTCATCATCCTTAATAAACTCTAGAGTTTCTGACAAATTAAGAGGGATATTAATTTTATCATAAAAGGTTTTAACTAATAAATTCTTTGTTTTAAGTTGATTACTATATTCTTCACTTTTACTACCCTCAGTATCTCCTAATGACGTTGTTTCACTTGTACTTTCATTCTCTTTACCAAATTGATTTTTATCAAAAAGAAATGTACTGGAAGATATTAATATAAAAATAACTAGAAATCCAAGAGTGGCTCCAAGGTAGGGAGATGCAGCTTTTTTTCTATTAGATTTCTTGATTTGGTTCTCTATCAATATTATTGTCTTTCTTTTAGTGAAATTTTTCCTACTCTCTTTCCAAGTAATATTATTTTTTATCTTATTAAGTTGAGTGTTAAGGATATTATTTTCCTCATGAAAATTTTTGTTCATAAACATACCCTCCCTTATTTAATTCTTGCTCTAGTTTTTTTATAGATCTAAATAAAGTAGATTTAACTTTACTTTCGGTCCAACCTAGTATTTCTGAGGTTTCCTTTGTTGAAAATCCTTTTATTTTTCTTAAAATTATAACCTCTCTATATGCTGGTTTAAGATTTTTTATTGAAGTATATAAATAAGAGACATCTTCCTTTAGCTCAATTATCTCTTCAGCAGTATTTATAACATCCGACTCTAAATTTTTGGATAATAATGCAGCTATAATTTTATATTTTTTATTTTTTCTGAGGTAATCTATTGTTGTGTTTCTAGCAATCATAAAAAGCCATGTTTTAACTGATGAATTATATTGAAACTGCTCAAAATAAATAAAAGATTTTACAAATGTTTCTTGGGTGAGATCTTCTGCCTTATGATAATCATTTAGCATTAAACCAATATATTTGAAAATATCATCACTATGCTGAGAATACCATTCTTCAACTTTATCTTTTTTTTCTTTATCACTTAACATATTATCCTCCTTTTTACTAACTATATATATAGACGAACAACCTAGTTTTCCGTTGCAGTTTATAATTTATTTAATAAAAAAAAGAGAAACTATTAAGCTTCTCTTTTTATAACAATTATTTAAGTTCTATATATCTAGAAATTTCTATTAATTCTGCTTCCTTAATTCCTGCTACTGTATAAACATTATCATTTGTTACAATATGCAATGTATCATTTTCGTGTTCTGTTTGTTCAACAATTGCCTCATGCCCAGCAATGTTCAATTTCTTAACTTTTTTGTTTTTATACCATACATTTTCAATTTCATCCATTAAACTGTTAACTTTTCCATATTCATTAATACTCTGTGATACCATGGTTGATTCTCCCTCTATAGTATCATACCAGCTTACAATCGCAAATCCACCCTCTCTTTCCTCTATATCAATTAGAGGATTCCCTAAAATATAATCGATATCTTCATCTATATTTAGTGGAATATTCACATCATCTTTTACCTCTTCTAGTTCCATTTTTGAAACTTTCTCGTCCTCTTTTAGAGCGCTAAGAGTTGATACTCTTGATGAGTCATCTGTCCACAACCTCCCTGAATAATGTACATTTCCAGGATTATTATATTGTTCTAAATAGTAACTATACTGAGTTCCTGTGCCAGTAGAAGACCATTTAAATGATACCTGGTAATGAGCGCTACCACCACGATATCTCCTTGTTCTAGTATCTACATTATATGTCCTTTCTTCAAACTTTCCCCAAGTAGCTGGCCCGACATTTCCATCAACACTAAGTCCATTTCTACGTTGAAACTCTTTTATAGCGCTGTTTGTTTTTGGTCCATATGATTGATCTACTGATCCTACCATATCTCTCAGATTAGAAGCCCACAACATTGATTGTACAGCACCAACAAAACCACCGCTTGTAGAATAATTGTACCCAACAGTTTGCCATGTTGATAAATTTCTGAAATCATAGTGATTATGGGCATTAACCATCTTTCCTCCTGCACTAGAAAATACTACAAGGATAATTAATAAATAAATACATAATTTTTTTCTATTCAACCTAATAACCCCCTTTTTTTACCAATCCGTAATATACCATTTATATAAAATTGTAAACATACTTTATAATAGTATGTATATTTCGAAAATATATTTTATTTAGAAGGCACCACAAAAATTAGCTAGACTCTAATATGTGGTCCATTTCACTTTTTCTATAAACAGGGTTGTTAAGTAAGCATTCGGATTATGCAGCCCATATCAAAGGGGAATTTTTTATTGCTAGTAGAAATTCACTCCATGTTTTTCATAAAAACTCCAATAAATCAAACAATAAAATATGGAAGGAGTGGTCATGAATGTTTGATTGCATTATTATCGGTGGAGGGATTGCGGGATTACAAGGAGCAATACAACTGGGACGCTATGACCATCAAGTGCTTGTCATAGATGATTATAACGGACGGTCCTCCATTTGCCACAGTTATCATAATATTTTAGGGTGGCCAAACGGAATTAGCGGTATAGAACTACGAAAGATTGGCACTGAACAGGCGAAAAGATTAGGCGTCCAGTTTCTTAACGATAAAGTAGTAGAAATGAAAAAAGTTAACCGTAAATTCGCTGTTAGTTTATTAGATGGGACGAAATATGAAGGAAAAACGATTCTTTTAGCCACTGGATTAAAGGATAACATCCCTCCGTTTGCCTCTATTTATCCATGTTTAGGACACACTGTGTACGTTTGTCCTGATTGTGATGGGTACGAAATTAAAGGAAAAAAAACAATCGTCCTCGGTGCGGGAGATGTAGGAGCTAATATGGCTTTAACATTAACGTATTGGTCAAACGATATTTTATATGTGAATGATAGTGAGAAGGAGATAGATAAAAACCTTCAAAGCCAACTTGATGAAAAAAATATTGTTACCGTAAACGAACGAATTGCTGAAGTTTTAGCAAAGGAAGAAAAGTTTCAAGGAGTTCAATTAACAAATGGTGAAGAAATAAAGGGAGAACGAGGCTTTATTGCTTACGGTGGAAATAAAGTAAAGTCAGACTTAGCGAAACAGCTAGAAGTGGAAATGTTAGAAAATAAACATATTATTACAGATCCAAGGACGAAAATGACAAATATTAAAAATGTTTGGGCAGCAGGAGACGTTGTGGCACATTCAGAGCAAGTAACGATCGCAATGGGGGAAGGTTCACAGGCGGCAATATGGATACATAAAACATTAATGGAAAAAGGAACAGATACATAAAAAGTCCCAAAGATCTTTAACGTTTGGTGTGGTAAAAAACAACTTATAAAATTACATTAGCTGACCTTGCTTTTCTTGTTTTTGAAAGAATTTACAAAACATTTAAATTATTTTAATGAAACTTTGATACCCTTGAATAGAATCATAATTTAATAGGAGGATGAGTAGAATGAAAAGATTGTCAATTCTATCGATAGCAGTTCTATTGCTAATTAGTTTTGTTAACATTGTTTCAGCAGAGACATCTTATGAAGTAAAGAATGATGAGAACTTGGGTCCTTCAACAGAAAATAGTGGAGTTTCTACAGAACCACCGCTAACCCAAGAGGAAAAAGAAGGGGAATTCTCAACATTTTGAGAGTATCCACCTACTACATCCCATGATGTCTTCAAAGATGGTCGATTGACTTTCAGTGGTCAAGCAGCTAGATCTAATTTATATACAAATAAGCTTTTTACAGGATCTAGCTCTTATAAAATACAGATGAGCAACTCCTATTCGACCCAATTAAAAGTGGAACTTTACAAAAAAGGTTTCTGGTACGATAGTCTTGTAACAACTTATTACGTAACCCCAGGTTATACTAGATATGGTTATCCGAGTGGACTGGATCATTCAGCAGATTACTATTTACTGTTTTATGCGCCAAGTAATTTCTCAGGATATGTGGAATATTAATAAACTTTACCATTAAAAAACTATCGCCATAGTATGAATAATAAAGAAAATGCTAAGTAATAACATACTCTAGCATTTTATTTTATGATATTCAAAATAGTGAGGGGGCTAAATATGACTACTACTAAATTGAAAATAATCGCTTTAATTTCGATGTTTATCGATCATTGTGGTCTTTTTATCCCTGATACACCAGAATGGTTTCGATGGATAGGTAGAATTGCAGCTCCTATTTTTATTTTTTGTGTCGTTATCGGTTTCAAACATACTTCAAATAAAATAAAGTACCTTACCAGGTTATACATATTTACTGTTGGTATGGCTTTATTAAACATAATTATCAATTATAGTGTTTATTACAAGTCATTTAGAGGATTAATAGAAATTAATAATTATTACATCCTCAATAACTTCTTTGCCCCATTATTCTTCATCGTATTGCTTTTATCTTTATTAGAAAACAAAAAGCTAAAATATATCGTTATACTTTTTGTTTGGCAAATCATTTCTAGTGTTATATTTTTTCTCCTTGTAGAAGGATTCGAAATATTTGTTCCAAGTGATGTGAAGCCAAATTATTTTTTTCTTGGAACTATATTCGGAAACGTTTTACTTATGGAGGGTGGGATACTCACTGTTTTTCTAGGAGTATTGTTCTACTATTTGAACGCAAATAAGTTTAAAATGGCAAGTGGATATACTATGTTCTGTATTGTTATTCTTTTAGTTAATCAAAAGTTGAACCCAATGGCATTACCAGGCTTTGTTTCTCTTTTATTTCCATTTGCGGACTACCAATGGATGAAGATTTTTGCTTTGCCTCTTTTCCTACTTTATAACGGTAAAAAAGGGAGGGGATTAAAATATCTTTTTTACATATTCTATCCTGTACACATTGTTTTACTTTATTTCATAGGCTTTTACATAAGATAGTATACTTCTTCTTTATATTTCTATGTCAATGAAATTATTCTTAAGCTTTGGAATTTCCAAAGTCCGACACCATTACTGACTTATATAGAAGGAGATTGTGGTTAATCAATAAAGTGTATTCTAATGAATAACCGATCTCCTAATAATTTAATTTATACACCGAGAGGGAACTATTTTGTAGCTTGTTCCGCCCATTCTTCCACGTTCCATACTTTCGTTACCCAGTCTTCGTAAAAGCTAGGTTCATGGGAAACGAGTAAAACAGTTCCTTTGTAAGCTTTAATCGCACGTTTTAATTCTTCTTTCGCAACAACATCTAAATGGTTTGTCGGTTCGTCAAATACAAGCCAGTTGCTCTCATGCATCATTAGTTTACATAAGCGTACTTTTGCTTGTTCTCCACCACTTAATTGATTTAAAGGACGAGATATATGCTCATTTTTTAAGCCACAACGAGCAAGTGCTGCACGGACTTGGTGTTGATCCATCGAAGGAAATGCTGCCCATACATCATCAATAGGTGTAATGTTTCCAGCTTTCATCTCTTGTTCAAAGTAAGAAGGGAAGACGAAATCTCCTAAAATTCGTTTGCCGCTTAATGGTTCTATCTTACCTAAAATAGTTTTTAATAGTGTAGATTTCCCTACTCCGTTAGATCCTACAACGGCAATGCGGTCTCCACGTTCAATTGTCACATTCATTTTAGGAAATAGTGGTTCAGAATAACCAACTTCTAAATCAATTCCTTCAAATACGTATCGGGAGCTTGCTCGACTTTCTTTAAATTCGAAAGTAGGCTTCATAGCAGTTTCTGGGCGATCAATTCGTTCCATTCGGTCTAACTGCTTTTGCCTACTTTTAGCACGTCCCGTAGTGGAATAACGTGCTTTATTTTTTGCAATGAAATCTTCTTGCTTTTTAATAAATTCACGTTGCTTTTCGTACGCATTAATATGCTGATTTTTATTAATTTCAGCCAGCTCTAGAAACTTTTCGTATGTTGCTGTGTATCGTGTTAATTTCGAAAACTCTAAATGGAAAATAACATCAACAACACCGTTCATAAATTCTGTATCATGCGAAATTAAAAGAAATGCATACGGATATTCTTTTAAATATTGTGCTAACCAACGAATATGTTCTACGTCTAAATAGTTCGTCGGCTCGTCTAGTAAAAGAACTTTTGGTTGTTCTAATAATAGTTTCGCAAGTAATACCTTTGTACGCTGTCCACCACTTAAAGCTGCAACGTCACGATCTAGTCCAATTGCATCTAAACCTAATCCACGCGCTGTTTCTTCAATTTTAATATCTAAATTATAAAAGCCACCAGCGTCTAAATGATCTTGAATTTCTCCCATTTTCTCGAGCAACACTTCTAACTCATCTGGAGTAGCTGTAGCCATTTTTTCGGTAATTTCGTTCAATTCTTTTTCTTTTTCGAACAGTGGTAAAAAGGCATCACGAAGCACGTCACGCATTGATTTCCCGGGTGTTAATACAGTATGTTGATCTAAATAACCGTAATGTGTATTAGGTGTCCACTCCACAAGTCCAGCATCATGGACAATTTCTCCAGTAATAATGTTCATTAGTGTAGATTTCCCTACACCATTTGCTCCTACTAACCCAATATGATCGCCAGGTAGCAGGCGGAAAGAAACGTTTTTGAAGAGGGTACGATCCCCAAATGTATGACTTAAATTATCTATCGTTAATAAACTCATTTATATTCCATCCTTTATTAATAGGCTCATAAACATAATAATACTAAAATATTGGGAAGAACGCTATGCCAATTACTAGTGAAATTCCCTCATTCATTGCATGAACGCAAAGAATATGCCAAGATAATGAATAGGACAAAAAGGAAAGCTGAGGAACGTGTATGACAAAAAAATTAGTGCTAGCAGAAAAGCCTTCTGTTGGTAGAGATATAGCAAGAGTATTAAAATGCGATAAAAAAGGAAATGGCTTTTTAGAAGGAAAAGATTATATTGTAACGTGGGCGCTTGGCCATCTCGTTACACATGCGGATCCAGAAAGCTATGATGATAAATATAAAACGTGGAAGCTAGAAGATCTCCCGATGTTACCTGAACGTTTAAAGCTCGTTGTCATAAAAAAGACAGGGAAACAATTCAATGCAGTAAAATCACAATTAGTTCGTAAAGATGTTTCTGAAATTATTATCGCAACAGATGCCGGGCGTGAAGGAGAACTTGTTGCCCGCTGGATTATTGAAAAAGCAAAAGTAAACAAACCAATCAAACGTTTATGGATATCCTCCGTAACAGACCGTGCCATTAGAGAAGGATTTCAAAAGCTTCGCAATGGAAAAGAGTATGAGAACTTGTACCATTCAGCGGTTGCTAGAGCAGAGGCCGATTGGATTGTCGGAATGAACGCGACAAGAGCGCTTACGACAAAATATAATGCACAACTATCTGCCGGGCGAGTACAGACGCCAACGATCGCAATGATTGCAAAACGTGAGGAAGAGATTCGTTCCTTCCAACCAAAAGCATACTACGGTGTACAAGTTGTCACGAACAACGGACTCGTTTTTACATGGAAAGATTCGAACCAAACAAGAACATTCGAAAAAGAGAAAGCAGAACAGATTGCAAATTCGATAAAAGGAAAGACCGTAAAAATTAAAAACGTTCAAAAGACGAAGAAAAAAAGCTTTGCTCCTGGGTTATATGACTTAACAGAGCTACAACGAGATGCGAATAGAATATTCGGTTACTCAGCTAAAGAAACGTTGTCTATTATGCAAAAATTATATGAACAACATAAAGTGTTAACATATCCTAGAACAGATTCCCGCTATCTTTCTTCTGATATTGTTGAGACATTAAAAGAACGTGTGGAAGCAGTTAGTGTAAAACCATACACACCAATCGCGCAAAGGATTTTAAAAAGTCCAATCCGAACGAACAAATCGTTTGTGAATGATGAAAAAGTATCGGACCACCATGCGATTATCCCGACAGAGGAAACAGTATTTTTAGCGAAACTGACTGATAAAGAACGAAAAATATACGACCTTGTTGTCAAACGATTTTTAGCAGTACTCTTACCTCCATTTGAGTACGAACAAACGACATTGGAGGCAGAGGTTGCTAATCATTCCTTCACAGCTAAAGGTAAAATAGTGCTTTCAAACGGTTGGAAAGATGTATTCGGAAATGTAGTAGATGAAGACTCCGAAGCATCAGATGTGAAAGATCAATTACTACCTTCCATGAACGAGGGTGATACGTTAACGATTCAAAAGGTTAATAAAACGAGTGGTGAAACGAAACCGCCAAGTCGATTTAATGAAGGAACATTGCTTGCTGCGATGGAAAACCCAGCGAAATTTATGGATGAGGCTAGTCAAGACGTGAAGAAAACGTTAGGCGAAACAGGTGGAATTGGTACTGTTGCGACAAGAGCGGATATTATCGAAAAACTATTTAATAGTTTTCTTATTGAGAAAAAAGGGCAAGAAATTCATATTACGTCTAAAGGGAAGCAGTTACTAGATTTAGTTCCTAAAGAGCTAAAAACACCAGCACTAACTGCCGAGTGGGAACAAAAGCTTTCCAGCATTGCGAAAGGGAAATTGCCTCAAAAAGCGTTTATTAATGACATGCGCGATTATGCGAAAGAAATTGTTCATGAAGTGAAAAACAGCACACAGAAATTTAAACATGACAACGTAACCGGAACGAAATGTCCAGATTGCGGTAAACTTTTATTGGAAGTCAACGGCAAGCGCGGAAAAATGCTCGTCTGTCAAGATCGTGAATGCGGGCATAAAAAGAATGTTGCACGATTAACAAACGCGCGTTGTCCTAAATGTCGCAAAAAACTAGAGCTTCGTGGTGAAGGAGAAGGGCAAATTTTCGCTTGCGTTTGTGGGCACCGTGAGAAGCTTTCGACGTTCCAACAAAAGCGTAAAAACAGTAATAACCAAAAAGCAACGAAGCGTGATGTTCATAAATATATGAAACAAAATAATAAAGAAGAGCCATTAAATACAGCATTAGCAGATGCATTGAAAAAACTGAAGTTAGATAAATAAGGAAAAATCTAGGTATTCACCTATTTTAGCCCCTTCGCATATGTTAGGAGAAGAAAGTAGTAGTTAAAAAACCTAACATTCGTAAGGGGTGTTTTTTTTGGCAGGAAACATATTAAATTACTATGCCGGTGGAAATACAGCAAGAGGATTTTACAGTTTATATGAATCAAATTTAGAAGGTTTGGACCGTGTATTCATTTTAAAAGGTGGTCCGGGAACTGGGAAGTCAACAATGATAAAAAAATTAGGTCAACGTTGGAACGAGGCCGGGTTTGATATAGAATATTTACATTGTTCGTCTGATACAGGGTCTGTCGACGGGCTAATTATTCGAAGCATCGGTGTCGGTATTGTGGACGGAACGGCACCTCACGTTATTGAACCGACAGCTCCAGGTGCAATTGAGGAATATATAAATTTAGGAGAAGCATGGGATTCGAAAAAACTAGCTCACCGTAAAATTGAAATTTTAGAACTTGCCCATCAAAAAAAGCAAGCGTTTGAGACGGCGTATGCAACGTTTAACAAAGCGCTTAAAATCCATGATGAGTGGGAACGTTATTTTATTCATAATATGAGTTTCGAACGAGCAAATAAATTAGCCGATGAGCTAATTGAAAAGCTTTTTGATGGAAATACGTTAACAAAACAAGCGGACGTTAAACACCGATTTCTCGGTGCAGCAACTCCGGTCGGTGCGGTAGACTTCGTTCCAAATATAACGGAAGGATTAAAAAAGCGTTATTTTATAAAAGGTCGTCCAGGGTCTGGAAAATCTACTCTATTAAAAAAGCTAGTTAAACATTGCGAAAAAACAGGTTATGACGTTGAAGTATATCATTGTGGCTTTGACCCTCATAGTTTAGATATGGTTGTCGTCAGAGAACTAGGATTTGCAATTTTTGATAGTACAGCTCCACATGAATATTTCCCAAGTCGCGACGGGGATGAAATTTTAGATATGTACGATTTAACGATTCGTGAAGGTACGGATGAAAGATACGAGAAAGAAATAGAAAAAGTGAGTAAACAATATAGTGAAAAAATGAAAGAAGCAATATCGCATTTAGCAGAAGCGAAGGAATGGCATTTGAAGCTAGAAGCAATTTATGTAAATGCGATGGATTATAAAGTGATAGATGAGAAAACAGAATGGATACATGAACAAATGGAAAAACTAGTGAAGCATTAATGTAATGAAGAGGCTGAGACAAAACTAAATTAGTCATAATAAAAAACGAACTATCGCAGAATTAGCGAAGTATATTTCCGGAGCGAGTTTTTCCCAGTATATTTCTTGTTCTTTTACTATGATGAAAATAGTTATGTCTCAACCTCTATTTATTATTTCAAAAATATATAAATTTTAAAAATTACGTATATGGCGTTTTATATATACGAAAACTAGAAAAAAGTGTACACTACACACGTATATTAACAGCAAAGGGAGACGTCATAATGAAAAAGTGGACAATCTTACTTATTTTCGTTACATTATCATTTTTAACAGCATGTGGAGCAAACAGCAATAACGCTAGCGAGGGAGCACAAGAGCAATTAGCAGCTCCTGAACATGATGAAAAACAAGACCAAAAAGTTTTAATGAACATACAAATGGAGTTAATCGAAATGGTACGTCCTCATTTGAGCGCAATTACTAATTACGAGCAAACAGGTGAAGGCGAAGAAGAAGCAAAAGCTGCAGCGAACAAAATTGCAAACGAGCTTCGTGCAATGGAAGTTTCAACGGAGCTAACGGAACAATACCGTACAGATGTGGAAGAAGCGATAGAACTTTTTGCGCAATATTTTGAAGAGCGTGTAGATGGTGAAAATGCAGAAGAAAAACTAGCTGCATTCCACAAGCAAATTGCTACTCCATATATAGAGGCAGGATTATTAGAGCCGAATTTTGAAAAAGAAGTTCAATAAATAATTAGAAGAGTGTTACTGTGAAGTAGCGCTCTTTTTTTATATTAAGTGGTTATGGAAAACATAACATTAACATAAGAAAGATTGAGTGTAACTCCTGACAAATGCTTGTCGGGCCAGTGAGCCGCCTCTGGTTTTGTTCTTGTAATACTATTCTAATAAAAGATTATTGCAAATACTTTACCTTTTTAGTTTACTAAACACCAAGTTTTGTGGTAGGATTACCATAAATTGAATAAAATTCTTTATCAAGAGTGGTGGAGGGACTGGCCCTTTGAAACCCGGCAACCTTTATAAAAAGGTGCTAAATCCAGCAAGGTATATACCTTGGAAGATAAGGAGAAAAGCTAACTGCTGCCTTCTTCTTATCGAAGAAGCTTTTTTTATAGGGGGAAAAGAGATGAAATTTGGTTTTTGGTTACCTATTTTTGGCGGTTGGCTACGAAATGTTGAAGATGAAAAAATGCCGCCTACATTTAATTATGCAAAAGAAGTAATACAAAAGGCAGAAAAATGGGGATATGATACAACATTAATTGCAGAATTGTATTTAAATGATATAAAAGGTCCTGAAAGTGATAGTTTAGAAGCTTGGTCTACTGCAGCAGCATTAGCTTCAGTAACGGAGAAAATAGAAATTATGACCGCTATCCGTCCTGGCTTTCATAATCCAGCAGTCGCGGCAAAAATGGCTGCTAATATTGATCACATTAGCAATGGCCGTTTTACACTTAACGTCGTTTCAGCTTGGTGGGAAGAAGAAGCGAAGCAGTATGGCGGAGTATTTACGGAACATGATGATCGTTATGATCGTACGCAAGAATTTTTAGATGTTTTAAAAGGTCTTTGGACAGAAGATTCTTTTAGTTATAAAGGAAAATTTTATGAACTCTCTAATACAAAACTGTTTCCAAAGCCAGTCCAACGTCCGAACCCTATTCTTTATGCAGGTGGGGAAAGTGAGAAAGGGAAACAAGTAATCTCTTCAAATTGTGATGCTTATGTCATGCACGGCGGAACGGTTGAAGAAGTGCAAGTCAAAATAGAAGATATGAAGGCTAGAAGAGAAGCGTTAAAGAAAGAGCCTTTACAATCGTTTGGAATGGCAGCATATGTCATATGCCGAGATACAGAAGAAGAAGCACAAGCAGAATTAAATAGAATTACGAATGTGAAAGAATCGAGTGCATACGCAGGGTATAAAGATTTTACGGGCAAATCACAGCTTGAACAGCAAGTGAAGTTACAGGATTATTCTGTTTCCAATAGAGGATTAAGACCAAATTTAATAGGCACACCTGAGCAAATTGCGGAAAAAATAAAAGCATACGAGGCAGCTGGGGTAGACTTATTATTACTGCAATTTTCTCCTCAACTAGAAGAGATGGAACGATTTGCACAACAAGTTATACCGTTAGTCAACAAAGGTTAAGGAGGAATTTTACGATGGAGAAGATCTATATCATTCACGAAAATAAAGAATGGACTGTACATTTAACGAAAAGATTGGAAGAGCTCCAATTACCATATGAAGAGTGGCATTTAGATGAGGGGACTGTCCCTTTAAATGAAGTGCCACCAGAGGGTGTTTTTTATAATCGAATGAGTGCGTCGTCTCACACGAGAGATCACCGATTTGCGCCAGAATTAACGAGCGCTGTATTAACTTGGTTAGAGCATCATGGCCGGACAGTATTTAATGGAAGCAGAGCGCTACAATTAGAATTAAGTAAAGTAGTCCAATATTCGGAGTTAGAAAAGCATGGAGTTCGTACACCAACAACGATTGCGGCCGTTGGAAGAAAACAAATTGTAGAAGCGGCCAAAAAATTGGGGCATGAATCGTTTATTACGAAACATAACCGGGCGGGAAAAGGACTTGGTGTACAGCTGTTTAATTCTATTGAAAGTTTAGAGGCATACGTAAATAGCCCGGCATTTGAAGAGCCAGTTGATGGAATTACGTTAATACAACAATATATAAAATCACCAGAATCGTACATTACTCGTTGTGAGTTTGTTGGTGGAAAGTTCCTATATGCCGTGAAAGTAGACACGTCAGAAGGATTCGAGCTTTGCCCGGCAGATGCATGTCAAATTGGGGACTTATTTTGTCCGGTTGGGGAAGAAGTAGAAGAGAAGCCGAAATTTCAAATTATTGAAGACTTCCATGATCCGATTATCGAAAAGTATGAAGCGGTTTTAAAAAGTAACAATATCAATGTTGCAGGAATTGAATTTATCCGCAATAGTGACGGAGAAATTTACACATATGACATAAACACAAATACAAATTACAATAGCGATGCAGAGCAAAAAGCAGGCAAATACGGAATGCTCGAGCTTGCAAAGTTTCTTGGCAAACAACTAAAAGTTCAAGTTTAATACGAAAAGGGCTGCTCCTCATAACGGAACAGCTCTTTCTATATTTCCCGCGGAAACATACCGCAGTGAAACGGTCTAATTTTTTTATATCTCTAGGATAGAATGTAAGTCAGTTCTCTTACTTAAATAAATTCGCAATTGATTGGAATAGGTCCCGGAAAAAGTCTTTCACACCTTGCCAAAATCCACTATCGCCCATAACACTATCAATTCGGTCTTTAATATCTTTCGTAATATCTTCTAATTGATTACGCACGTTATCAAAATTAATATTCAACGACCGCATTTTTTCAAACAGGTCAATTAATAGTTGGCGGTCTTCCGGGCTTAATTCAATGTTTAAACGGCTTAACTGGTCTTCTACAATTTTTTCTACTTCTTCACGAGTTACCGGATTTTGTTCTGCAATTTGTTTTTTAATCTCTGTTAATAACTCACTTACTTTTTCTTTATCTACTTCTTCTGCTAACTTCGTTGCGATGCTTAACTCTTCATTCGCAACTTCCATTCGATCTTTATCAAGCTCCGCACCTTTTGCATCGTATGCTTTATAAATTCCGACTAAAGCAGAATGACCCGTTACTTTTACGGGAGAGGCTACTTCTACAACCGCATCTTCAACACCTGCAGTTAAAAGTGCGTTCGCATACATTTCTCTCGTTACTTCTGTAATATTATCGGGAGTAATAATATCGACTGTTAACCCTACTCCTTGTTCCTTTAACGTAATTTTCGCTGAAGAAAACATACGGGAGTTTGGATTACCATTCAAATATGTTTTTAAATCGTCGCCAGTTACTGTAATGTGATCAACAAGGTCAGGGTTTGTAACTCCTAACAATCGTTTTACTTCTTCTTTTTGTGTGTCTGTTAAGGATCCACCATATACAACTATAGGAAAACCTAATTTTTCATTAATTACTTCTGTATCATCTTCTCCTGCTGCAAAGCCAATAGATGTAAAAGTCGTGAATGCTAATACTAGGATGAGGAACATTTTTGATAACCTTTTAATCATCGTTTTGTTCTCCTTTATTGTTCATATTCAAAAATACAACGCAAAGTTGCTTGTTCCTATTCTACCACGCTTCCGGCTGTATGTCTTTCCGGAGGCGAACTAATCTAATTCGGGACAAGCTTTTATATATGTATTAATGGAGTAATACGTTTAGAACAAGTATATTGGATCAATCAGGCGTAAAGAGAAGGAGGATGAGCTAACTTTATTATCACTTAGCATCTATTTGCCATAGGTTATAAAGCGTGAGAGGTGCGTCAATAAACTTATCAAGTGCGTCAAAAACTCGTAGAGAGGTCAATTTACCGTTCAGAGCAGTATCAAGCATATAGAACTCCCCACGAAACCCTCCCGTAGCGAAGGGTAACGGACTAAATTTACAAAATAAATTTATTTTCAAGGTAGCAATTAAAAAAAGAGCACCCAATTTAGGATGCTCTTTACAATCATTAAAAAATCATATGTGCTACTAATGCAATAATAGGTAACGTAATTAACGTACGTAAAATAAAGATAACGAACAATTTACCGAATGAAACAGGGATTTTGGAGCCTAAAATAACTCCTCCTACTTCCGATAAGTAGATTAATTGAGTGACAGACACACAAGCAATGACGAAACGAGTTAATTCGCTCTCAATGCCACTACCTAAAATAGCAGGTAAAAACATATCAGCAAATCCAACAATCATTGTTTCTGCTGCCTCTGCCGCATACGGAATTTGCAATAGCTCTAAAATAGGGATAAACGGCATTCCTAAATATGTGAATACAGGTGTATTTTCTGCAATAATTAAAGCAATAGTACCGAAAGCCATAACGACTGGAGCTACTCCTAACCACATATCTAGTACGTTCTTTCCTCCATCTTGGAAAAACTTACCGATACCTTCGTTTTTCTTGGCACGATCAACAGCTTGATTAAAGCCCCATTTTAAACGAGACTCGCCCTCTGGTACTAAGTCATTGTTTTGTGGCTCAGCTTTCTCATAATGTGTGTCAGCAATACGAGAAAGTGGTGGGATACGTGGCATAATAATCGCTGCAACAATCCCCGCTAAAAGAACTGTAAAGTAAAACGGTAAAAACATATGGCCAAGTCCGATTTCCTCGATTACGACTAAACTAAATGTAATCGATACGACGGAGAAAGTAGTACCAATAACTGCAGCTTCTCTTTTCGTATAATATCCTTGCTCATACTGCTTACTTGTTAACAGTACCCCAATTGTACCGTCACCAAGCCAAGATGCTAAAGAGTCGATAGAAGAACGCCCAGGTAATTTAAAGACAGGACGCATTATCTTTGTTAATAGGGCACCGAATAACTCAAGTAAACCGAAGTTTAATAGTAGTGGTAAAAACAGCCCAGCAAATAAAAATACAGTAAATAATAATGCTAATAAATCGTATAATAATAGACCACCAGTATAGTCAGACCAAACAGCTTCAGGTCCAATTTGGAAAAAAGTCATAATAACTAAAATCATTCCGACTACACGTACAACTGTCCAAAAGATAGATACGTTTAATAAGGAATAAAAGAAAGTACCTTCTTTAATACTCGCAGGTTTTACTAGTTTAAAAACAACAGTAGCAATCCCTATAAATGTAATTAATATTGTCATAATTGCTGGTATTACCGCGTGTAACCAACCTTCTAACGTATTAGCCAGTAATGCAACTGGGATAGTAAACCCACCGTCGATTGGAATAGGGAATATAAATAATAAAATTCCGATAAGTGAAGGAATAGCAAACTTTAATATATCACTTGTAGAATGAGCCTTTTGCATAAAAATGCCTCCTAAAGATTAAATGATTAAATATACAATAAGTGTAATTTTAATGCATTTATGAAATAATGCAAGTATTTTTTTAAAAGTAACCGCTTTCATATTTGTGTTAGTATTTGCCTTTTGAAAAATATGCAAATACATTATGCAAAATCTAATATTTCTAATTGCGATTCTTTGCGCAAATCTATAAAATGATCATCTACTTTTATAACAGGTAAATGTGGTTCATCATGATGAATAAATATAATTTCTCCATGTTTCCCATTATTCAGCAATACTTCATCTCTAATGTGGTTAGATAATAAAAATTGGATGAAGGGCTTAACAATACCAGGATTTAACCTATTTAAGTTAGCTTCTTGAATTAATATTTTCGCTGTTCTAAAAACGTTTTGTTTTTCTCGGTAGCTTCGGTTAGATGATAGAGCGTCATACACGTCCGCAACCGATAAGATTTGAACAAGGTAAGGTATTTTTTCATGACGTAACTTTGTCGGATATCCACTCCCATCTAAACGTTCATGATGCAGCAATGCACCTTGTAACACGATTGGATCCATTTTAGGAATTTGCTTTAATAATTCATATCCATATAACGTATGCTTTTGAATCTCCTTCCATTCTCGTTCAGTTAGTTGTCCAGGCTTTTGTAAAATACTTTTATCAATTAATAGTTTACCAACATCATGATATAGTCCCATATTGCCTAACGTTTTGATCTCTTCTTTCGTGAGACCTTGAATTTTCCCAATAATAGAGGCGTATATTCCTACATTCATGCTGTGCATAAACGTATAATTATCGTAGCTTTTCACTTGTTTTATGTAGTGAACAAATAGAGGCTCTTCTATTAACCTATTAATTAGCGGGGTAATAACTTCATTCATTTGTTCAATAGGTGGAGGATTTTTTAACTCCAGTTGCTGAAAAACTGCCCGAAACGAAGTAACGCTACTTTTATATAGACTATTTACTGCTATATAATGTTCGTTGTTTTCTTTGCTTATGGAATCAACTAGAAGAGATGGATGGAAAAAATACTCATGCCTATTTAATTTTTCAATATGCCTCATCGTGAGTTTAGTACCTTTTTTTAGGAGTAAGCTACCCGTAATGGAATATATATCATCGTTTAATACTTTCCCTAAATAGTAGTTAGTAATCTTCATTATCTATTCCTCACGTTATTTTAGTTATTTTTATTATAAGGGAAATAATTTAGTATGAATACAGAAAATTAGAAAAAAAGCATATAAAGGAGAGAGTTTGATTTTTTAATAAAACTTTCATACGATAGTAACAGAGCTAAATTTAATAAGTTTAATGTAGCTAAACCAATAAGAAACGCAGGTGGAATAAATGATTAAATGTATTGCAATCGATATGGATGGAACGTTATTAAACCAAAACCATGTTGTGAGTAAACAAAATGCTGATGCTATTAAACTTGCTCAGCAAAAAGGAATCGAGGTAGTTATTGCAACTGGTCGTTCTTACAAAGAGGCTAGTCCAGTATTAAAAGAAGCTGGAATAGAGACACCTATCATTTGTGTAAACGGTGCTGAAGTACGTTCTGTCGCTGGAGAGGTACAATATTATACTCCGTTACATAATGAGGAAGTAAAAAAAGTTGTAACGGTATTAAACAAGCATGATATTTATTTTGAAATGTATACACAAGCAGGTACATACTCAAACGATTATGATAAAGCATTAGCAACAATTATTGATATTTTTGCGTCTGCAAATAGAACACAGGCATATGAAGAAGTTGTCGAGGCAGCAAAAGAACGTTTTACAGAAGGAAATATTCAAATTATTGATTCTTACGAGGGATTACTAGAAAGTGATGATACGATTGTCTATAAATTACTAGCATTTTCATTAGATAGTAACAATTTAGAAAATGCACGTAACGAATTGAAAAGTATGGAAAAGATTGCTGTTAGTGCTTCAGGTAAAGAAAATATTGAAATTACGAGTGTGGAGGCGCAAAAGGGCATTGCTTTAACTTCATTTACTGCAGAAAGAAACATATCAATGGCAGATGCGATGGCGATAGGAGATAATTTTAACGACATTTCCATGCTAGAGCGTGCTGGTCACTCTGTTGCAATGGGAAATGCCCCTGACGAGGTAAAAAATGCTGCAAAGTCAGTAACAGATACAAACATTAATAGTGGAGTAGCAAAAGCGATACTAAATGCAATAAGTGAATAAATAAAAAAGGATGAACAGTTTGTTCATCCTTTTTTATTATTAATGTCTTTATAGTAATAAGAAAGCTAGTGAGATAATCGCACCACTAACAAATAGTACAATCACACAGAAGCCCATTATATCTTTTGCCTTTAATCCGGCAATAGCCAATGCAGGTAAAGCCCA
This sequence comes from Sutcliffiella cohnii, assembly GCF_002250055.1. Classification (NCBI taxonomy): domain Bacteria; kingdom Bacillati; phylum Bacillota; class Bacilli; order Caryophanales; family Bacillaceae; genus Sutcliffiella; species Sutcliffiella cohnii. Next base: position 4,481,132 of record NZ_CP018866.1, on the reverse strand, counting down.
GAACGGCTGAATCATGTTCGTCCATGCATCTCCCCATGAAACGGCTAATGCAGTTTTTGCAATAGATACATCTAATGTTTGTGCTGCTTCTAACATAACTGGAGCCTGAACTGCCCATTGGCCTCCTCCAGATGGAACGAAGAAGTTAACGATACCTGCACTTAAAAATGCGAAGAAATGGAATGTGTGCTCATTAGAGATATTAACAAATGCTTCAGACATAACTGCTGCGAGTCCAGAAGCTGTCATCATTCCCATAATTCCTGCATAAAAAGGGAATTGTATAATGATTCCGCCAGCACCTTTAACGGCATTAGCAACAGACTGTAAAAAGCTCTTTGGTGTCCAGTGGAAAAGGATTCCTAACGTTAAGAATAGAAAGTTAACGATATCTAAATTTAATCGGAAGCCATTTTGACCGAAATAATATACGAGAAAGCCAAGCCCCATTATAGAAATAACGAGAGAAACAATCCAACTATTTTCTAAACGCTCTGCTGGTGTCATTGCGCTTTTTTCAATGGTAGCAGCTTGTAATGTAGAAGAATCTTCTAATAGATTAGGGTCAACAGTAACTGTCTGATCTTTAGATGGCATCATAAAACGATTTAATAAAGGTAACGTAACAAATAAAACCGCTAATAAAATTAAGTTAGAAGGTGCAAAAATCGTTTCACTCGTCGGAATAACACCAATTAAATCTGCCGAAAAGTGTCCGTCCGTAGCAATGGTAAGTGGAATCGATCCTGAAAAACCACCGTGCCACACAAGGAAACCACTGTAAGCGCTTGCAATTAAAAGACGATAATCTACATTTGTAACTCGTTTCGCTAACTCTTTAGCAAATAGTGCTCCAATAACGAGTCCGAATCCCCAGTTTACCCAGCTTGCAATAATAGAAACAATTGTAACGATAACAATTGCAGCGCCAGGTGTTTTTGCAGTAGAGGCTAAAGCGCCTAACAGTTTTTTGAATACCGGACTACTAGCTAAAACATAACCAGTTACTAGTACAAGTACCATTTGCATTGAGAAGGATAATAACCCCCAAAATCCATTTCCCCAATGTTGTACCATTTCTGCCGGACCACTATTTGTAAAAATAAGACCTAAAGCAAAAACGACAAAAGTAAGAATAATAACAAATAAAAACGGATCTGGTAAATAACGTTGCATTAATCGATTAAAAAATCCAATAATAGCTTTCATCTTTTTTCCCCCTTGTTTCAATTTCCCCTCATCCGTATGTTAACTTCTACATTATTCAGTATATTCCTTCTTTTTCGAGAAATGATTATTTTGTCCTATAAAAAAAGCCCTTACTCCTAAGATAAAGGAGTATAGGGCGACTATTTCTTTAAAGGCTTTTCCTTCGGCTTCTTCACGAAGACTTCCTTTTTTAATGCTCTGAAAAGAGAATAGCAAATTGCGATTAAGATGACAGTAAATGGCAATGCGGACACTAATGAAGCGGTTTGGAGTCCTTCTAGTCCACTTGAGAATAGTAAAACAGCAGCAATCGAAGCCATCAGCGTTCCCCAAATGATACGTAAAAATAACGGTGGGTGTAGACTACCATTAGATGTCATCGTTCCTAGGATGAAAGTGGCAGAATCTGCGGAAGTAATTAAGAAAGTTAAAATTAGCAAGATCGAAACGAGTGATAGGACAAAGGTAAACGGAAGTTGTGCGTACGTAGTAAATAATGCAGAAGTAATATCATTATTTACGGCAGTAGCAATGTCCGTTCCTTTAAATAAATCAAAATGTAATGCTGTTCCGCCAAACACGGCAACCCAAAACAGAGCAATGAGAGGAGGGACAACTAGTACCCCTAAAACAAATTCACGTATCGTTCTTCCTCTCGAAACACGAGCTATGAAAGCACCGACAAATGGAGACCACGCGATAGCCCATGCCCAATAAAATATCGTCCAATCTCGTACCCACGTTCCTCCTTGATAAGGAGTAAGACGGAGGCTCGTATTTAAAAAGTTTGATATATAATCTCCAAGCCCAAGTGTAAATGTATTTAAGATAAAAACGGTCGGGCCAAAAATAAATACAAAGAGGGTTAAAACGATGGCCAACGTCAAATTTAAATTACTTAAGTATTTTATCCCTCGATTTAATCCGGTTGTGGTGGAGCTTAAATAAAGTAGTAAAAGAACAAAAACAATAATTAACTGTACTATTCCGTTATTTGGAATTCCAAAAACAATATTCAAGCCACCATTAATCTGCAAAATTCCTAGACCTAAGGAAGTCGCAACACCCATTACAGTAGCGATTACTGCTAAAATATCAATCGGCTTTCGAATATATTGGCGATTACTTGACCCTATAATCGGATTTAACGTAGTAGAAATGAGCCCATCTTCTTTTTTCCGAAATTGAAAATAACCAATCGCGAGACCAACTATTGTAAAAACAGACCATTGACTAACTCCCCAATGAAAAAACGAATATTGCATAGCTGTTCTTGCTGCAACATCTGTTAATGGATCAACAGTCACTCGTGGTGGGGTGAAAAAATGACTCATCGGTTCTGCAACACCCCAAAAAACAAGTCCTACGCCAAATCCTGCACTAAACAACATACCGATCCAAGTAAAAAAAGAATATTCTGGCCTACTATCATCAGAGCCTAGTCGTACCTTACCGTATTTTGTAAACGCTAGGGCGATACAAAAAAGCACAAAAAATAGTACCGCTAATAAATAAAACCAACCAAATGCGTATGTAGTAAAGTCGAAAATAGCTCCGGCTACGTTAGCGAAAGCATTAGGGGCTATTGCTCCTATTAGTACTAAAAGAAAAACGGTAATAGAAGAAACCCAAAACACTATTCCAAACTGTTTAAACAATATAATTTCCCCCTCAATTAGTTGGTTGGAAATACAACCAACTATGATATTCCCGAGTCTCCTACTAATTAAACAATATAACCTATATTTCCCAATGAGCTTTAAACATATCCCTTTGGATATTATTAAATATTTGATAACATAAAAAGAAAAGCATTTGGAGTGACAGTGATGAACACAACGATAGAAACATTATTAAATCATCGGTCAATACGTAAGTTTACGGACCAATTATTAACGAAAGAACAAATACATACGATTGTAAAATGCGCACAAAGTGCCTCAACATCAAGTTTTATCCAGGCGTATTCCATCATCGGTGTTTCAGATGTTGAAAAAAAACAACAACTAGCGACTTTCGCTGGCAATCAAACATATGTAGAAGCAAATGGTCACTTTTTTGTTTTTTGTGCAGATTTGCATCGTCATGAAACTATTAGTGTAATGGAAAGAGAAAATTTAACAGATTCACTTGAAAGTATGGAAACATTTATGGTTTCTGTTATAGATGCAACGTTAGCAGCTCAAAATGCAGCAGTGGCAGCGGAATCACTAGGACTTGGCATTTGTTATATTGGAGGAATTCGGAACAAGATGAAGGAAGTGAGTGAACTATTAAATCTTCCTCATCACGTTATTCCGTTATTCGGTTTAGCTGTTGGGTATCCAGCACAAAACCCTGATGTGAAGCCGAGATTACTGTTAGAACATGTTTATCATGAAAATGAATATAACAGCAACAAAGAGGAACAACTAAAACAATTAGATCAATACAATGAAGTGATATCAGCTTATTACGAGGAACGTACTGGTGGAAAGCGGAATGATACGTGGACCTCTCAAATGGCTGGGATGTTAAAAAATCCGAAACGAAGAGATATGAAAGCTTTTGTGGAAGAGAAAGGCTTTGCGAAAAAGTAATCAAAATGCTAGGGATTAACCCCTAGCATTTTTCTTTTATATTTTTAGCCAAATAATAAGTATTGAAATAAAGAGAGCAACAGTCCCATAAGCAACAGCCAATGACAAGTGCTGCAGTTTGAATAATAAATAAGCTGCAATAAAGAAAATAGAAAGCTCTAATCCTATTTTATAGATGCCAACTAATTTGAAGGTTGCCGCTGGTGAACCGAATAAAGCCCAAATAGTTGCGACAAGCAAAGGGATGAGAATAGCTCCCAACCATTTTGCCTTTTCATATCCCCAAAGACTATAAATGATGAGAGCTATAATTTCCCAACTGAATCGAATAGCCATTACGATAAATGCCAACGTAATCAACTCTCCTTTACATAAAAAAGCATACTAAAATAACTTGAATAGTATGCTTTAACCTGATTAGTTATATTTTATAAGATTGTTTCTTTCGCTTCGATAACTTTCTTTAGCTGTTTTAAGTGGTCACCATCTTCTTTTTGTAAAATCTTTTTAATGATGGGCTTAGATAGTTTCATCATAATACCAGTCGTATAAATATCCCCAGTGTATGTTACCTTTGTACCTTCAGCCGTATTTTCAAAAAAATAACGATACACTACTTTTAAACCGTTTGATTCACTCTTCACGGAGTATGTATTAGGTGGTTCATATTCTACTATTTCAATTATCGCAGAAGCTTTACGCCCTCTTATTTCACGTGTTTCTTTAAACTTCGTACCAGGTTGCACTGGTCCTTCTGTTACTTTTTCGATATGTGTTACATTGCTCATAATGTGGATAGAGTTTTGTAGATTAGCGGCATAGGAGAATACTTCTTCTAGTGGTTTTTCAATCATTACTGTATCGTGCAAATCGGCCATCATCCGTCCCCCATTCGGTCAACATTTTCTTTAACTATATCATTAATTAGACAATGAAGAAAAGGAGTAGCTAGTAGCTACTCCTTTAAAGTTTTGTAAATTATTTAGCCTCTAATCTACGAATACGCTCGTTTAAGTCTGGGTGTGTAGAGAAGAGTGAGCTTTTTTTCTTTCCGCTAATTTTTAGCGTAGCAACAGCTGTATCTTGCTCTTCTGTAATACGATTTGTATATTGTTGTAACGAACGTAATGCATGAACCATTTTATCTTTACCAGCTAAGTCTGCTCCACCGTTATCAGCATGGAACTCACGATAACGAGAGTATGCCATTACAACAATGCTTCCAAGGATAGAGAAAAGAATTTGGAATACTAAAATAGCAATAAAGTGTACAATAGGAGCTAAGTCTTCACGTACTACACGTGAAACAGCCCAAGCTGCAATACGAGCTAAGAACACAACGAATGTGTTGACGATACCTTGTAATAGCGTCATCGTTACCATGTCGCCATTCGCAATATGAGCAACCTCATGTGCAATTACTCCTTCGATTGCATCTTCGTCCATCTCTTCTAATAAACCAGTAGATACAGCTACGAGAGAACGGTTTTTAGATGGCCCAGTAGCAAATGCGTTTACTTCAGGTGAATGATAAATACCAACCTCGGGCATGCGTGTAATTCCAGCAGAACGGCTCATACGATGAACCATATCAACAATTTTTTGTTCACGTGGCGAAAGTGATCCATTTGGATCTAAAACTTGCACGTTCATCATTTTTTTCGCCATCCAGCGGGACATTAATAAAGAAATGAAGGCTCCAGTAAAACCAATGACAGCACTTAAAGCTAAAAGTGGCCCTAATACAAGCTGACCATCTTGGCCAATGTAACTACCAATTGGTAAAATAGTTAATACGATACCAATTGTTACTAAAACGAGAATGTTCGTTAAAAGAAAAAGTCCTATACGTTTACCCATTCTGTTAATTTCTCCTCCTACATGAAAAAAATATAAGTTCAAATGAACCTGTTTTTCTATTTATTTGTTATTATTATAGATGGTTGTCACACATTTTTCAATGAAAACCATTGTCTATTCATGACGAATAGAGATTTTCTCTGAAAATAACGAAAAGATTGAACGGGGTGTTGGCTATGAATAACGATTGGAGTCGTTATGAACTTGCACTACTATTACAATATTTACTACATGGTGAAAAAGAACGGGTTGAGCTACTCTTGCAACACAAAAAGGTGGAAGAACTTCCAGTAGTATTACGTAAAGTATTACAGCAAATTGCAGATAAAAATAAAGAGTTAGGGTTATCCATGTCTGAAATAGTAGAGCTTGGAAACATGCTAGAATGTTCCTTTTATAAACAGACTTCATTGAAAAATTGGGTGAAGCGAGAAATAAAACAATTTATTGGAGTTCCTCATGTAGGGAAAAAGTATTCCATCCAGCAAGCTGCCTTATTATATATTGTGAAAGATTTAAAGACTATTCTAGATTTCGATTTAATTCGTCACGTACTCGCACTAGTGTTTAACAATCCGATGGACCGTTCGGACGATCATTTAAGCCCGGCAGACTTTTTTCTACAATACGCACAAATGTATGAAAAATTAATGGTGAAAGAAAAGGTATTAACAGAAACTGTTGTTTCGAAAGAGGTTGAAGAATACGTTATGACATTACGCGTTGGTGATGAACAGAAAGAACATATAGCGGTAGCGTTTAAAACGGCCCTTCTTTCTACTAGAGCGTCCTATTTACGGGGGACAGCTTTAAAGTATATTAATGGAATGAATGCGCTTAACTAAATAGTTAAGTAGAGAAAGCTTGATAATATAAGTACTCTTATGGTATTTTCAATTCGAATAAAGGAAACATAAACGTAAAATATACTTTTATCCAATCGATAACAGTGTAAAAATTAGAAGGGAAGTTTTCATATGGCAAAACAGCAAATCGGTGTAATTGGTTTAGCAGTAATGGGGAAAAACTTAGCAATGAACATCGAAAGTAGAGGTTATTCCATTTCTGTTTTTAACCGTTCATCTGAGAAGGTTGATGAATTTCTACAAGAAACAGAAGGTAGAAACGTTGTAGGTACATATAGTATAGAAGAATTTGTTCAATCTTTAGAAACACCACGTAAAATTCTTTTAATGGTAAAAGCGGGCGCAGCGACTGATGCTACAATCGAATCATTAAAACCGCATTTAGATAAAGGTGATATTTTAGTGGATGGTGGAAATACACTATTTACTGATACTATTCGTCGTAATAAAGAACTTGCGGAACTTGGAATCCATTTCATAGGTACAGGTGTATCAGGTGGAGAAGAAGGAGCACTAAAAGGACCTTCTATTATGCCTGGTGGTCAAAAAGAAGCGTATGAACTAATGGAATCCGTTTTAAAAGACATTTCGGCAAAAGTAGATGGAGACCCTTGCTGTACGTATATCGGTCCAAACGGTGCTGGTCACTATGTGAAAATGGTACATAACGGTATTGAGTATGGAGACATGCAGTTAATTGCAGAAGCATATTTCATCTTGAAAAATGTACTAGGTTTAACAGCGCAAGAGCTTCATGAAGTGTTTGCAGAGTGGAATAAAGGTGAACTAGATAGTTACTTAATTGAAATTACAGCAGATATTTTCACTAAAGTGGATGAAGAAACAGGAAAACCGTTAGTAGACCTAATCCTAGATACTGCTGGTCAAAAAGGGACAGGAAAATGGACAAGTAAAGATGCTTTAGATTTAGGTGTACCACTACCGATTATTACAGAATCAGTATTTGCACGCTTTATCTCCGCGATGAAAGAAGAACGTGTAAAAGCTAGCGCTGTATTAAGTGGCCCTGAAGTACAAGGATATAACGGTGATAAAAAGCAGTTAATCGAAGCTGTTCGTAAAGCACTTTATATGAGTAAAATTTGCTCGTATGCACAAGGATTTGCACAATTAAGAGCAGCATCTGAAGAGTACGATTGGAACTTACAATACGGTGAGATTGCTATGATATTCCGCGGTGGTTGTATCATTCGTGCGCAGTTCTTACAAAAAATTAAAGAAGCGTATGACCGTGAAGCGAATTTACCAAACCTTTTATTAGATCCATATTTTAAAGAGATCGTAGAAGGGTATCAAGGCGCTCTTCGTGAAGTTATCGCTGTTGCTGTACAAAATGGTGTACCAATCCCAGCACTCTCTGGTGCGCTTTCTTACTTCGATAGCTACCGTACAGCGGTACTACCAGCTAACTTAATACAAGCACAACGCGATTACTTCGGTGCCCACACATACCAACGTATAGACAAAGAAGGAGTCTTCCATACAGAATGGATGACAAAGTAAGAAGAAATGCGTAGGCGCTTTGCACAGCACCTAGCCGCCGTAGCTAAACAATAAGAAAAGCACTCTATTTAGCGATAGAGTGCTTTTTTTCATTTAATAAAGCTGTACGTTCCTTTTTACCTTTCCGAGCTAAACTAGTTAAATAAACCCCAGTGAAAATAAGGAAACCACCAACTAATTGGATGAGGGTAATTGTTTTACCTAATAGTAAACTTATAATCGCTGTAAACACAACGATTAAGTTCATAAAAACTCCAGCTCGACTTGCATCAATATGACGGAGAGCTATGTTCCAAAAAATAAAGGAACCGACCGATGGGAAAATCCCCATATAAATTAAACCGGCTAGTGTAAGGTTCTTTTCTGGAACTGTATAGCCATGCATGAACATAAAAGGTAATAAAAGAACTAAAGCAATCATGACAGATACTGTTGTTCCAGTTATAGGAGGAATTCTTTTTAACTTTTTATTCATAATGGAATATAAAGTCCAGCTGATTATTGCTAGTAGCATAATAAGATCGCCTAAATTAAAGTTTAGATGTAACAATTGACTTAAATTCCCTTCAGTCAAAATAAGAACAACACCAAACAATGAAACGATAAGACCTAATCCATTTATTTTAGAAATTCTCTCTTTTAAAAGAACAGTCGAAAACAGCACAATGACAGCAGGGTTTATCGCATTTACAAGTGAAGCGTTCATTGGTGATGTAAACTGAAGGGCAGCATAAAGTAAAAAGTTGTAACCGATAATACCGAGAATGGCCATTAATAAAAGTACTTTCCATTCTTTCCAAACCGTCGACCAATTAGGTCGCTCTATATAATGAGCAAGTGGAAGCAATAGAATAAGTGCCAAAAACCATCTTGTAAACGTAATTTGAAGAGGATGTACTTCCGCCACTACATATTCTCCAAATACATAATTACCAGCCCAAAAAAGGTTTGCTAATAGCAAAAATAAGAAAACGAGATATTTATTCAAACGATGAACACTCCCTTCCAAGAGCAGTAATAGTATAAGTAATATATACGACTAACCTCCCTATTTTTCCTGTAAATAAAAACATTCAAATAAACGTTTGACTATATCAAATTAGATAAGTAAACTATATAATATAACAATCAAATGAATCTTTGAATGTAGGGGTGGGGAATAAATATGACAAAAGATGTATGCGAAATTACGTGTGTAGATGAAAATAAAGTAAAGAACGTTCAACAAAAATTAGTAGAACAAAGCCCAACAGAAGTAGCGAAAATTTTTAAAGCTTTATCGGATGATACACGTATTAAAATAGCTTATGCATTATCAATAGAGGACGAACTTTGTGTATGCGATGTAGCCAATATTGTCGGTGCTACAATAGCGACAACATCTCATCACTTAAGATTGCTAAAAAATTTAGGGTTAGCAAAATACGAAAAAAAGGGAAAATTAGTTTATTATTCGTTAGATGATGATCATGTGCGGCAGTTAATTGAAGTTGCTTTTGCTCATCAAAAGGAGGTTGCCGAAAATGAGCGAGCCAGCAAGGTTAAACAATGAGAAAACGGTATACCGAGTAAATGGTTTTACTTGTGCAAATTGTGCTGGTAAATTTGAGCGAAATGTAAAGGAACTTCCGGGCGTAGAAGATGCAAAGGTGAATTTTGGAGCATCTAAAATTTCCGTATACGGAGAAGCGTCTATTGAAGAACTCGAAAAAGCAGGTGCATTTGAGAATTTAAAATTAGAACCTGAAAAGTCTAAAATACAGCAACAATCAAATAAAGAAGAAAATACTGTTGAGAAAATACCTTTCTTAAAAAAGCATAGTACGTTACTACACGCAACGTTACTTTTAGTACTTGGTTACGTATCATTCTTTGTAAACGGGGAAGAAAATGTTGTAACGATACTTTTATTTTTAGCATCAATGGTAATCGGAGGGCTACCTCTCTTTAAAGTCGGATTTCAAAATTTATTACGACTAGAGTTTGATATGAGAACACTTATGACGGTAGCTGTTATAGGTGGGGCGATTATTGGTGAGTGGGGAGAAGTTGCGGTTGTAGTCATTCTTTTTGCTTTAAGTGAGGCACTTGAACGTTTCTCAATGGACCGTGCACGTCAATCGATTCGGTCATTAATGGATATCGCCCCTAAAGAAGCACTAATTCGTCGTAATGGACATGAGATAGTTGTTTCTGTTGCCGATATAAAAGTTGGTGACATTATGATCGTGAAGCCAGGGCAAAAGATTGCAATGGACGGTGTAGTTGTCCAAGGTTACTCAGCCGTGAATCAAGCAGCGATAACAGGCGAATCCGTTCCGATGGAAAAGACAGTTGATGATGAAGTTTTTGCAGGAACGTTAAACGAAGAAGGACTATTAGAGGTGAAAATAACGAAATTAGTAGAAGATACTACTATTTCGAAAATTATCCACCTTGTTGAAGAAGCGCAGGGTGAACGTGCCCCTGCACAAGCTTTTATCGATAAATTTGCTAAATATTACACACCAGCAATTATGGTTGTGGCGGCATTAGTTGCAATTGTCCCACCAATATTTTTTAACGGTAGTTGGGAAGCATGGGTTTATCAAGGCTTAGCGGTTCTAGTGGTAGGTTGTCCGTGTGCGTTAGTTATTTCTACTCCTATTTCAATAGTATCAGCTATTGGAAATGCTGCCAAAAATGGAGTGCTCATAAAAGGTGGAATTTATTTAGAACAAATCGGTGCGTTAAATGCGGTAGCATTTGATAAAACAGGGACACTAACGAAAGGGATCCCAGTTGTAACAGACTTTACCGTATTTAATAATGTAATGAACGAGCGTGACTTGCTAGCAAACATAACGGCTCTAGAGTACCGTTCCCAACATCCTCTAGCGTCAGCCATCATTAAGAAGGCTAATGAGGAGAATATTCCTTTTCATGATGTTCATGTGAGCGATTTTACATCCATAACAGGAAAAGGCCTTAAAGGAACGATAGATGGCGTCTCTTACTATATCGGAAGTCCAACGCTCTTTCGTAACCTTTCTTCGTCTCTTTTTACTTCTGAAATAGAAGAAGCGGTACTAAATCTCCAAGGTCAAGGAAAAACAGTAATGGTAGTTGGGACGGAAAAAACAATATTAGCTGTCATAGCTGTTGCAGATGAAGTGAGAGAATCAAGTCAAGAAGTGATCCAAAAGCTGCACGGACTTGGCATTAGAAAAACAATTATGCTTACCGGTGACAATAAAGGAACAGCAAATGCAATTGGGAATCATGTTGGCGTTACCGATATTAAAGCGGAGCTATTGCCGCAAGATAAGTTAGATTATATTAAACAGTTAAGAGCAGAATATGGAAACGTTGCAATGATTGGGGACGGTATTAACGACGCTCCTGCACTAGCCGCTTCTACTGTCGGAATAGCGATGGGCGGAGCAGGTACTGATACGGCATTAGAAACAGCTGACGTAGCGTTAATGGCGGACGATTTAAGAAAGCTTCCATTTACAGTTAAATTAAGCCGAAAAGCATTAAATATTATAAAGATGAACATTGCATTTGCGATTTCAATAAAATTTATTGCGTTGTTACTAGTCATTCCTGGTTGGTTAACATTATGGATTGCGATTCTTTCAGATATGGGGGCAACCATTTTAGTGGCCTTAAATAGTATGCGACTGATGAGAGTAAAGGAATAGATAAAAGAAAAAAGACCGTTGTAACGGTCTTTTTTTAATTATTGAACTGGCCACCAATGAGTACCTTCATTTTGAAGAAGCTCATCCGCTTTTTTAGGCCCCATTGAGCCAGACTCATAGTTAGGGAAGTCATATGCTTTTGTACTTTCCCACGCTTGTGAAATTTGGTCTATAAAGCTCCATGATAAAGCAACTTCGTCCCAATGAGTAAAGTTCGTCATATCTCCTCGCATGCAATCGTAAATTAAACGCTCATACGCCTCAGGAGTGTTAATTCCATCAATACTAGAACTACTATAAGCAAGCTTAATTGGTGTAGTGGAAATGTCTTTACCTGATTTTTTAACATTAAGGTGCAACGTAATTCCTTCCTCCGGCTGTATATGGATAACGAGAAGGTTAGGTTCTACTTTTTCACCACGATTATAATATAGGTTCATCGGTATATCTTTAAACTGAACGATAATTTTCGTTGATTTTGCCGCCATTCGTTTACCAGTACGAATATAAAAAGGTACTCCAGCCCAACGGAAATTATCAATAAGAAGTTTTCCAGCTACGAATGTTTCGGTATTAGAATCAGGATCTACCGATTTTTCTTCGCGATAACCTTTCACTTCTTTTTCGTCCATCAATCCAGCGCTATATTGACCGCGAACGAAATAATCATCCACTTCATCTTGTGAGAACGGACGTAATGCCCGTAACACTTTTACTTTTTCACTACGAATTTCACGCGGATTTAACTTAATGGGTGGCTCCATCGCCAGAAGCGCAACCATTTGTAGCATATGGTTTTGCACCATATCGCGAAGGGCACCGGAGCTTTCGTAATATCTTCCGCGGTCTTCTACACCTAACGTTTCACTAGATGTAATTTGAATGTTAGATATGTATCGGTTATTCCATAACGGTTCGAATATCGCATTCGAGAAACGGATAACTTCAATGTTTTGCACCATCTCTTTACCTAAGTAATGATCAATTCGGTATATTTCTGATTCGTCAAAAGCCTCTCGTAATTCACTATTTAGTTTTTGCGCAGAAGGTAAATCACGTCCAAACGGCTTTTCAATCACTAATCGTTTCCAACCTGATGTTTCCGTTAAACCTTCAGCTTTAAGGTTAGATGCAATTGTACCGAAAAACTCAGGAGCCATCGCTAAGTAAAAGATACGATTGCCGTCCGTGTTATAATCACCATCAAGAGTCCCCATTAATTGTTTTAAAGCTTGATAGGAGGAACTGCTTGTTACATCGAACGGTTGGTAATAAAAGTGTGAACTGAACTCCTCTACCTCATTAGTAGAGCCAGCGCTTTGTACTGATTTTGTTACATTTGCACGGAAATCTTCATTACTTAAAGGTGAACGTGCAACGCCAATAACCGCAAAATTTTTCGAAATACTACCGTTTTTATACAGTCGGTAAATAGAAGGAAATAGTTTTCTTTTTGCAAGATCTCCAGTTGCTCCAAAAATAACAATAATCGATTTAGGGTTTTCTATCATACTCACAGTAAGAACCTCTCTTTTATGTAAAAAATAAAATCACTTTTATGGTGTAAACGTAACTTCTCCTAATATCTCCTACTAACACGAGAAATACCATATTATAATATAACAATATGTAAAAAGATGATATGGGAAGGTCTTAGTCGTTCAGCTTTTAAAAGAATTATATTACAATACTTTTAAAAGTGCATAATAAAATGTCTGTATATGTCGAAAATTCGTTTAAAAAGCTATTTATATAATAGTAGCAGAATTAATAACAATTGTCAGTGAATTAATACCAAGCTATATTAGTAGCCCTTAAGCTTTATTTTCACCAAAAATACAAAATATATGGTAAAGTAATAAGGGAATTTTTTTATATTAGGAGAGAAACATGAATTGTCCTGTTTGGAATAAGCTGTTGCGTGAAGAAGAGAGCAAACCTTATTATACACAACTAATGAAATTTATTGATAATGAATATAAAAAGTATACGGTTTATCCAGCTAAAGAACAAATTTTTACTAGCCTCGAAGCGACTCCTTATGAAGAGGTAAAGGTCGTTATTTTTGGACAAGACCCTTATCACGGTCAAGGACAAGCGCATGGCTTAAGTTTTTCTGTTCTGCCAGGTTCACCGATACCTCCATCGTTACGAAATATGTTCAAAGAATTAGAAGAAGATTTATCTGTTCCATATCCTAAACATGGTTATTTACTTCCGTGGGCAAAGCAAGGAGTTTTATTGCTTAATACGGTTTTAACGGTTCGAGAAGGAGAAGCCAATTCCCATAAAGGAAAAGGGTGGGAAACGCTAACCGACCAAATTATTAAAAGGTTAAATGAGCGGAAAAAGCCAATTGTCTTTATTTTATGGGGAAAACAGGCGCAACAAAAAGAAACGCTTATTACAAATGAACATCATTATATTTTGAAAAGTGTTCATCCGAGCCCTCTGTCAGCGAGAAGAGGTTTTTTTGGCAGCAAGCCATTTTCTAAAACAAATGCTTTTTTACAATCAAAAAATATAACGAAAATTCAGTGGGAGATATAGAGGTGGTGGAAGGTTGAAACAATTAAAAAACAACGTAAGAAAGATTGTGGAACATAAATATTTTACGAATATTGTTATCACTGTTATTCTTTTAAACGCGATAATGATTGGATTAGAAACGTACCCTGTTTTATATAGTGAAAACGAATCTATTTTTCAACTTTTCGAAGTTTTCTTCCTTTGGTTCTTTACGATAGAAATTGCGATGAGAATGCTATCAGAAAAGAAATTATTTCATTTCTTTAAAAGTAGCTGGAACGTTTTTGATTTTATTATAGTCGCAGGAGTTTTATTATTTAGTGGCACGTACTTCTTATCCGCAATCCGTATTTTACGTGTATTCCGAGTATTAAGAGCGATTACGGTTATTCCATCCTTGCAGCGATTAGTTACAGCATTTTTAAAGACAATCCCATCACTCGGTACGATTATGATCCTACTAGGGTTACTATTTTATATTTTTGCTGTATTAGGTGTCCTATTTTACCGAGAAATTTCACCTGAATATTTTGGGTCCTTGCATTTAGCGTTTATCACACTATTTCAAGTTATTACGCTAGAGTCGTGGGCGAGTGGTATTTTCCGGCCAATATTTGAAGCGAGCCCTCTTTCTTGGATTTATTTCATTTCGTTTATTCTTATCGGAACGTTTATCGTATTGAACTTAGTAGTAGGGGAACTTTTAAACAACATACAGGAAACGAGAGAAGAAGAGAGGAAAGAGGATAAAGTAGAGTTAACGAGAAAAGAGCTAGATAAACTCTCGAATGAAATTGCAGAATTGAAACAATTGTTATTACAAAAAGATGTGAAAAAGTGAGGAGAAGAATTTTATCTTTTCCTCTTTTTTATGTAAAGAAAAGGTTTTAATGGTCGATATAAAAGATAGATAAATAAACAAGTTTGTGCAAACGGTTTCACTATGGAGGGGGTTCAACGGATGAGCATTAAAAAGAAGCTATTTTTACTAGCAATAACTCTTGGAATTATTGGAGTGCTTGCATCAAGCATCATTTGGGTTGCGAATACAAGAGTCGAAACAAGTACAACAAAAATGGATGAAACAGCACTATTAAATGAATCGTATTTTCAGTTGTATCAATCCTATCAAACAACGTTGTCGAATATGTATCACCTTCTGAGTACAGGGTACTCCATTAAACATATTGAAACAGTAGAAGGAAACATCCAGGCAAGCGAGCAATACTTTCAAGAATTTGAAAATTATTTTCTTCAATACGAGGAGCTAGCACATTGGCAACAATATTTTTCCTTATCAATAAAAACGATAGATGACCAATTTTCACTCATTCGTGATGTGAATAATGGAGCGAACATCGACCGTTACCGTGTACCTGTTTCTGAACAATTAGCAAGCGCAAGAACGCAATTAGAAAGAGCCAATACGGAAATAATGAATTTCCTTCAAACTAATAATGAACTAGAGCGAACTATGCTTGTACAAACGCTTCAAACGAGTAACTCATTAATTTTTGCGGTTATGGTTGTTATCGTGTTATTACCAATGATAGCGCTTTTATCGTTTGGCCGTTCCTTAACGAAAGGGATAAATCAATTAATGAAGAGAGTAAAAGCGTATCAGGAAGGTAATTTTGAGCTGGAATTGTTGTCCAAGGATAAAAGAGGAGACGAATTTGGACAAGTGGAAATTTCATTAACAGAAATGGGCCAGAAAATAGATTTACTATTAACAGGAAGTAAGCAAGCAAATGAAAAGCTACAGCAAGTAATGGTCGATTTAATAGACGCGTCCGAACGTAATATCGGACTATCATCAACAATTAAAGACCAATCAACGGGGGCAACGGAAAAAGTAGCTGCTCAATATGAAGGAACGTCGGCTATTTCTGCCGTTACAGAGGAAGCTTCTGCTAGTACAGAAGAAATTTATAGCATCGTCGATGAAATGAAAAACAACCTAAAAGAAATGAACACGATGTCCGAAAAAGGTTCGGGAGCATTAAATGAAGTTGCACAACAAATGCAGAAATTTACGGATGATACAGAAAAATTAGTACAACAGTTCGAACTCATTACAGATAGTATTGAAGCGGCCCAAACGTTTTTAGCTAATATTAATGAGATTACGAATCAAACCAACTTGTTAGCATTAAATGCATCGATTGAGGCAGCAAGAGCAGGTGAAGCGGGGAAAGGTTTTGCTGTTGTTGCAACGGAAATCCGTAAACTATCGAAACAAACAGATGAATTTGCAAATGAAATTAAACAAATTATCGGCACTGTAGAAGGGAACGCTAAAGAAATATCAACGGAGTTTCTACAATTCAAAGGGCAATTACAGCATACTAATGAACAGAATAAACGATCGTCCTCTATTTTTAATCAAATTGCAGTAAGCAGTGGTAACCTACTGGAACAAGGATCACATATTACCGTTGCGATGGAGGAAATTAGTTTAGGAGTGACCGACATCGTTCATTCGGTTAATGACCTTGTCACTTCATCTGCAGATGCAACAAAACAAATGGAACAAGTAGTTGCAACGACAGACAAACAAGTAAACATATCTTATCAAATAAAGAAAACATCAGATCTATTACAAGAAACATCAAACCAACTAGAACAAAATATGAGAAGTATTAAATAAAGTTGGGCTAGTTAAATTTAAAGGAAGTGGGGAAGCGCGTAGATTTCTCCACTTTTTTGTATTTGTTTTGGAGTGGTTTGGATATTTGCCTTTTACAAAGATCCATTGAAAAATAGAGCCCCATTTTTTGTGCCACCGAGATTAGTTTTTGAGCCAACTGCTCCGCGAATTGTGCCATGGGAATCCATTTATGAGCCAATCGCTCTGCGTTTTGTGCCACGGGAATCAATTTATGAGCCACCAGTAACTAAATAGTAATAATCCGAAGCACTTTCCAAAAGAACTTCCCTACAAATCGTGCTACAATAGGCAAAGGGGAGGTTTGTCGAACGATGACAAATGAAAAAAGAATAAACTGCTTACACTGTAAACATTATTACGTCACTTGGGATAGGAAATACCCAAAAGGCTGCCGCGCATTCGGTTTCAAAACGAGCACAATGCCCTCACTTACAGTATTCCGATCATCAGGTAGTCCATGTATGAACTATACAGATAAAAGAAAAAATGGATAAAGTGAAACTTCAATCAATGGTACACTGATTGTTAGTTGAACCAATCGGGGTGTTAGCTCTTTTTGGCACCGACCACCCTATCTAAGAGCATCTTTTAATAAAGGAGATCAACTATGCAAAAGAAAAAAATATGGCCATGGGTTATCGGCCTTTCCATCGCAATAAACGCACTAGTCGTCATTTTATTTTTCTTACCCGAACAAGAACAATTTGCTAACAGAGACTTAACCGTATTACCAATGATGAACGCAATTTTCAATAGCTTTACCTTTCTATTTTTAATTGGTGCACTCGTTGCGATAAAGAATAAAAATATTACGATTCATCGTCGTTTCATTTACGCAGCATTTACGACTACAGCATTATTTTTAGTAACGTACGTAACGTACCATGCCTTAACAGAATCAACACCTTTTGGTGGAGAAGGAATAATCCGATCTATTTATTTCTTTATCCTTCTTACACATATAGTACTTGCAGCTATCATCGTCCCTCTCGCACTGTTTTCCTTTGCATACGGAATTACGATGCAAAAAGAAAAACACCGTAAAATTTCGAGATGGACAATGCCGATATGGTTATATGTTAGTTTAACTGGTGTTCTCGTTTACTTAATGATTTCGCCATATTATTAAATAAGGAGTAAGAAGCATGACTATTTCATTAACGAAAGTATTGGAACAAGTAGAGCTCGAAGTAAATCGAGCAAAACAAACAACAAAAATAAGTGAACAGCGAGAGAGACTTGCTGCGATTAAATCACTATGTGAGCTGGCTTTAGCTGATGAAAGAAAAAGTGAAGTAGAACGTCAACCTTTTGCAACAACTACACCTAAGGCACCAACATTTGCTACCAATGTAGTTGGGCAACCACCTCAAACGATTCAAACAAAACCAATGGCAGAATCAGATGCGAATGGTGACTCGATATTTGATTTTTAATCTCTTCCTAAACTACCGCATGTTACCATCATATTTTTTATGAGTAGTGCAACAATATAAACACCCAACAAGCATGGGAGGTGTTTACTTTGCAAGGAACTGGCAATACAACGTTTGTTGGTTTAGGGTTATTTAATCAAAACGAGAATTTTACAAAGATTTCACATGATCGCTATGAAGTATATGTGAATGGTGATTATGTTGGACAAAAGCCATTATTAACATCGTCTGAAGATATTACAAGTGTGAACGATTTTCTCCATTCTCACGGTTACAAAAACTTTGTAGCACATTTAGACGGTGATCATTACAATATTGAATCCAATTATAGAGATGATGAGCTTAAACAAGCGTTAAAAATATATCTTCATACTAGATAAACAAAACGCCCTCGGTCCATAGTAGCCATGAACCATAGGGCGTTTTATTTTATTCAGTAGTTGTATTTAAAGAGCAGGAGTTAAGCTTGTATGCTTCTTCTAATGTAGTTCGCTGAAAACGAATTTTCCCGCCTGGAGGAAGCTGGGCAAGTTTTCGAATGTCAGCTTTTATGATAGTCCCGATACGAGGATATCCACCAGTCGTTTGCCGATCAGCAAGAAGTACGAGTGGTAGCCCATTACGAGGAACTTGAATACCACCAAATGGTATAGCATCAGATGAAATATCTCCACTTCCAACTACTTCGAGTGGTTGCCCATCTAATCGTGCTCCCATTCGATCCGTTTGTTTAACTGTATACGTAGTAGAAAAGAAACGTTGAAGGCTATCGTTTGTAAAGTGTTTTTCATGTGGACCGGGAATTACCCGTACAGTTTGTTCTTTCGGAAAAGACGGAATCATTTTTTGGGAAAGAAACCTGTTCCTATAAGTAGAAAGCTTCTGTCCGTACAGCGTATCTCCATCATGAATGGCTGTACCGATGTTAGCCTTATTGTAGTAAGATTTACTACCGAGCACTTCCACAACAGAAAAACCACCACGAACGGCTAAATAAGCGTAAATACCTTCACTTGTGCCTGGAAAAGAAAGAACATCTCCTTTTTGCACCTTTATCGATTTCCACATTGGGAAGGCAACGCCATTAAGTCTAGGGTTTATATTTGCTCCACATACAGCTATCATTGCTTCGTCTGCAAGCAATTGTAATGTTGGTCCTATTAACCCCATTTCCATACATGCCTCGTTTCGATCATTGCCGACGAGCCTATTAGCCTGTTCAAAAGAATATGAATCCATCACACCGGAAACTACTACACCTTTTGCCTGATAGCCAAGTCGTCCACTATCTTGAAAGCTAGTGAGTAGCCCTTTTTTCTTTACGATAAAGAGGGGATAAGTCATTGTTTCCACCTCGCTACAGACTGTACAGAAAACCCTTCTTCTTTTAGCATGGAATAGATCTGTTTTCCTAGCAGTAATGCATCTTTATTATCACCGTGTAAGCAAATCGTATCAGCTTTAATACTAATTTCTTTTCCTTCTAAAGTTGTAACCTTTCCGTGACTAATCATCTGACGTACTTGACTTAACACTTTTTCGCTATCATGAATAACTGCCCCGTCCAATGATCTTGGAGATAATGCCCCGCTCGCAACGTACGTGCGGTCGGCAAATACTTCAGATGCTGTTTGTAATCCTGCTTCTTTTCCAGCTTGAATTAATAAACTTCCACTTAAACCATACAATATTAACGAATCATCAAAATGTTTAATAGCATCGGCAATTGCCCCGGCAATTTTTTTATTTTCCGCAGCAACGTTATAAAGTGCCCCGTGTGGTTTTACGTGATGTAACGGTACATCGTATGCCCGGCAAAATGCATGCAGTGCTCCAAGTTGATATAAGACGAGTTGGTACGCTTCCTTCGATGTAACAGGTAAGTTTCTTCGTCCGAAGTGTGACAAATCTTGAAAACCGGGATGAGCACCGATACTCACCCCATTTTCTTTTGCAAGTCTTACTGTCCGCTCCATCACAGCTGGATCTCCAGCGTGAAATCCACATGCAATGTTAATAGAAGAAACGTACGGTATTATTTTTTCATCATTTCCTATTTTGTATGGACCGAAGCTCTCTCCTAGGTCGCAATTTAAATCAATCGTTTTCATGCGAAATAATCTCCTTTCGCCAATTCCTATTTTCATTTACTTTCTTCACCCAGGAACTCCATTCTGTTTCTGTAATAGAAATGAATTGAACGGTGTCTCCCTCCTGAAAAAGAAACGGCTCTTTACTTTCCGGTTGAAACAGGGGAAGTGGGGTTTTTCCGATAATGTTCCAACCTCCAGGAGAGTTTATCGGATAAATTCCTGTTTGCTCTCCACCAATCCCAACAGAGCCAGCATCGACTAGTAGACGGGGGTCTTGCCGTCTTGGAGTATGTAAGTAGTTTGATAGGCCGGTTAAATATGGGAAGCCAGGTAAAAATCCTAACATCGCTACTCGGTAGAAAGGTTGTGTATGCTCCTCGATGATCGTACTTACCTTTTTTTGATGGTAATCAGCTACTTCTTTTAAATCAGGTCCATCGTATAAAACCGGTACGATAACTTTTCGCAAAAGGCCAGTAGCTTTTTCAATGTCGATATTTTGTAATAGCTTTGTTAGTATTTCCTCTAAACGATAATAGTTAGTTTGTGGATATTGATAGTAAACAGTGATAGTAGTGAGTCCTGGGGTAATATCCGTTACTCCGTAAATATCTTTTTGACGTAGTAATGGTAGGATAGAAGGAATATACGCAGAGCTACTTTTAGGAAATTCAATTCTAATTGCTTGGTCGCCAATCGGTTGGTAATTGATTTTCATGCTCTTCCACCCTCATTTCATTAGGAAATTTACTTTTCTCTTATTATAATATAGAGATAAGGAGGCATGTACAAAATGAGTTTATTTATTATACTTGCAGCAGTTAATGCATTTTTAGCAGTAGCATTAGGAGCGTTCGGTGCTCACGGATTAGAAGGGAAAATTTCAAACGATATGTTAGAAGTGTGGAAAACAGGTGTAACCTACCAAATGTTTCACGCTGGAGGACTTTTCGTCATTGCGTTTTTAATAGACAGATGGGGCCAAACATCGTTACTAAACGCCGCTGGTTGGTCAATGTTTATTGGAATCATTCTATTCTCAGGGAGCCTTTACGTACTAAGCACCTCTGGAATAAAAATTCTAGGAGCAATCACCCCACTAGGCGGAGTAGCCTTTTTAATTGCCTGGACACTAATTATCATCTCAGCACTTAAAGCATAACAACACAAATTAGATTGCTTACAGAGTAGACATATAAAAGTAGCGAAGTGAAACAGGGCAGTTTTTACATAACTCTATGGTTTAAAGGTGACTGCCATGTAAAAGGGAAGTTTGCACCATGAAATATGAAAATAGAGTGAAGGCTTATCCAGTATAGAACCGTGAGTGACTCGGAGCGGAGAGAACTTGACTCCGGCGGGAAGAAGAGGGAAGGTCGAGACCCCACAGGCGCAGCCGAGGAGGCTCGACTCCACGAAAAGCGTAGGCGCATCGGTCTGGCCCGTACAAACTGGAGCAGTCCGGTAGGAGATAAAGGAAACACGACGAAACGTTAGTTGAGTCGATGTTGACTTATCGTACGGACGGACTGGGAAGTTTGATAGGGCCAATGCGCTGGAGCTAGACATCTCCCCGCGGAAAGCAAGTTCTCGTAGCGAAGAGGAACGGATAACTTTTTACCTCAACCTTTATTTAAGGTAGACAATTAAAAAAAAGAGACTGCCACAAAAGTGACAGTCTCTTTTCACACAATAAGTATTCTAATTACCTTGAGGGATAAGCAGACAGCCCAGGAGCAGCACCAAACGGATAATCGTATTCAATTTCTTCATCAAATGTTACATAATCTAAGTATACCATCAACAATAAATAACGTTTACCAGTCTGTGGATCACTTAAAATCAGATGATCACGCCCGGCAGCCTCAATAATCCCTTTGAAAATTTTCGCATTCCACTCTCTATTATTTTCAAAAGTCATATAAACAGTAGCAAGCTTCCCTCTGTTTAAACGTAAAATATTTTCAACATAAGATTGCTCTAACGGTAACATGCCCGGTACGTCTTGCGGAGCTGCTTGAAAAGAAGGCATTTTATAACCAGTTTGTTGCCCAGCTACTTGCCCCGGCGAAAATCCAGCAGCCATACCCGGTTGTCCCCCATAATATTGGGCATAAGGATTCGAGCTATATCCCATTTGAGGATATCCCCCACTTGGAAATTGACCTTTCATGAAACAAAACCTCCTCTTAATTTCTGCTTTCTCTCTATAGTTGTAAAGCTTATAAGCTAGAGAAAGAAATTGATTTGGCATAAAAACACAATACGTTAAAAAGGACGGTAAGAGACATTCATACAATAATGAATTTACACTACTTGATTGTATGAAGAAGGTAGAAAATATATGCTTTCTAATTTTGTAAAAAGATAGAAGAGAATCGAGGAACCTATTTCTATTAAGAAGTGTAAAGAAAAACAGAGGGAGCTATTTAGTAGTATGTTAAAAAATATTTTGCCCAGAAAAAAACGCTAGGTATCACGTACCTAGCGAAATTGATGTTTAAATAGAAAAAAGTGTATTTACTTTATCTTCTTCTAAAATATTTCCAACAAAGAAAGTTCCGAAGTCGCCATAACGAGCACTTACTTCGTCAAAGCGCATTTCGTATACTAACTTTTTAAATTGAAGAGCATCATCGGAAAATAATGTTACTCCCCACTCGTAGTCATCAAAACCGACAGAACCAGTAATAACTTGCTTTACTTTCCCAGCATATGAACGACCAATCATCCCGTGGCTACGCATTAAGCTTCGGCGCTCTTCCATTGGCAGCATGTACCAGTTATCGTTGCCGTCACGTTTTTTATCCATTGGATAGAAACAAACGTGTTTTGCTTTCGGTAACTCTGGATATAATCTCGCTAAAATTTGTGGGTTTTCGTACGGATTTTCCCCAGCAGGTAAGTAGTTACTCAATTCTACGATAGATACATAGGAATACGTAGGAACCGTATATTGTGCTAGAAGTGATTTATTAAACTCATTTTCGATTTCATTTAATTCTTCTAGAGTTGGGCGTAAAATCATCATCATAAAATCAGCTTTTTGACCAACGATGGAATAAAGCGCATGACTACCATTTTTCGCTTTTTCAACAGTATTCCATTTTTCTACTAAACCTAAAAACTCATTGATCGCTGCTTGACGTTCTTCATTTGATAATGTTTTCCAAACTCCCCAATCGATAGTACGGAAATCGTGTAGACAATACCAACCATCAAGCGTTTGTGCTGCTTCACTCATGTAAATCTCTCCTTTTAAAAATTCATATTATTAAAAAAGGACAAGCCTTTATGTATATATCCTTACTATATCACAGTTTGCCCTTACTACCTCTTTATAAAACCTTAAAAATGTGTGACGTATTTATGAATACGAAACGGTATCCTAGAGAAAATAGAAGAGGAAAGGTTATAGAAATTGTTTGTTTTTTTAAAAAATAAAGAATTTAATTTGGAAGCGTTGTCAGCAAGGGTAAGTAGTTGCTTTTCCTTTTCGTTGCAGTATCCTTAAGGGTAGATTAGATTAAAACATTATCAAGGAGTGACTTTTGTGAGCGATTTATTTGCAGCTTTAAAGGATAAATTAGCTGGTAAAAGCATTAGTATCGTATTTCCAGAAGGAAACGATGAGCGTGTATTATCAGCAGCAGTACGTTTAGGGGAAGAAAAAATTGTGAAGCCGATTGTTATCGGTTCTGAAACGGAAGTAAAAGGATTAGCGGATCAATTAGGTCTTTCTTTAGAGGCGATCGATTTATATGACCCAGCTACATACGGTGAAATGGATGAGTTAGTAACTGCGTTTGTTGAGCGTCGAAAAGGAAAAGCAACAGAAGAAGATGCTAGAAAAATTCTACAAACTCCAAACTACTTCGGTACTATGCTTGTGCATGTAAACAAAGCACACGGTTTAGTAAGTGGGGCAGCACATTCAACGGCAGATACAGTTAGACCTGCTCTTCAAATTATAAAAACGAAGGAAGGCGTAAGTAAAACTTCTGGTGTATTCATTATGGTTCGTGGCGATGAGAAATATGTGTTCGCAGACTGTGCGATTAACATTGCACCAGATAGTAAAGATCTAGCTGAAATCGCAATCGAAAGTGCAGCAACTGCTCAAATGTTCGGCATTGAACCACGTGTTGCGATGCTTAGCTTTTCAACAAAAGGTTCTGCAAAATCTTCAGAAACAGAACGCGTAGTGGAAGCAGTCCAAATTGCAAAAGACCGTGAGCCGAACTTAACGCTAGACGGAGAATTCCAATTTGACGCAGCATTTGTTCCATCTGTAGCAGAGAAAAAAGCTCCAGGTTCTGAAATTAAAGGCGATGCGAATATTTTTGTATTCCCAAGTTTAGAAGCTGGTAACATTGGATACAAAATTGCACAACGTTTAGGTAATTTTGAAGCGGTAGGTCCAATCCTTCAAGGTTTAAACAAACCAGTAAACGATCTTTCTCGTGGTTGTAGTACAGAAGATGTTTATAAATTAGCGTTAATTACAGCTGGTCAAGCTGTACAATAACATGACAAAATACCATTGTTCTGAAAAAGGGCGATGGTATTTTTTCTTTTATTCATTTTCGTGTAAACTTATAGGAAGGAAAACTAAATTGCAGGAGCATGAACAAATGGATAATAACGAATTAAATATACTGAAACAACCGTCTTGGAGGATTATTGACCAATCTTCATTAGGTCCAACATTTCAAGCGTTACAATCTTTTGCGATGGACGATACGTTATGTACGTCTGTTGGAAAAGGAATTTCTGGAGCTGTATGCCGGACTTGGGTTCATCAAAATACAGTTGTGTTAGGTGTTCAAGATACTAGATTACCTTATTTACAAGATGGGATTTCATATTTGAACTCTTTAGGATATGAAGTGATAGTACGTAATTCAGGCGGTTTAGCAGTCGTACTAGACGAAGATGTATTGAATATTTCACTTATTTTCCCTGAAGCCGAAAAAGGAATTGATATAAGTAGAGGCTATGATGCGATGTGGGAATTAATTAAGTATATGTTCCGTGATTTTCCTGCTAGGATTGAGGCGAAAGAAATAGTAGGCTCTTATTGCCCGGGAAGCTATGATTTAAGTATCGATCATAAAAAGTTTGCTGGAATTTCGCAGCGCAGAATAAAAAATGGTGTTGCCGTGCAAATATATTTAAGCGTCCGAGAACAAAAAGAGAACCGCGCTGATATGATACGGCAGTTTTACGAAAAAGCATCTCGCCATGAACAAGGGTTAAAATTCGACGTGCCCAACATTAAACCAGAAGTAATGGCATCGCTATCCGATTTACTGCAAACACCATTAACCGTTCAAGACACAATGTTACGACTTCTTCACGCATTAAACTACCTTGGAGACCGATTAATTTCAAGCCAACTAGATGGGGAAGAAATAACACTGTATCAACAATACTTTAATCGCGTTCTAGAACGGAACAACAAGCTCTTAGAACACGTTCGATAAAGGATCAGGAGATGAACAGCCTGAGGGTGATGGTGCGTCAAAATAACGCAGAAGTGCGTCAATAAATTTTGCAGGAGTGTCAAAAAACCGCGGAAGTGCTTCAATAAATTTTGCAGGTGCGTCAAAAAACCGTGGAAGTGCGTCAATAAATTTTCCAAGTGCGTCAAAAAACCGCGGAAGTGCGTCAATAAATTTTCCAAGTGCGTCAAAAAACCGTGGAAGTGCGTCAATAATTTTGCAGGTGCGCCAAAAAATCAAGGAAGTGCGTCAATTAAATTTTCAAACGCATCTAAAAATTACAGGAAACACGTAAATAAACTCCGACTGCTGAAAAAAAATACGACGACACACATATTTCTTGCCACCCAATCTATAATTTTCAAAAGAAAAAACATCCAAACAATGAATGAAACCAATTGTTTGGATGTTTTTTATATTATTATTCCGCTAGTTTCTCTAAATTACCGTTTCGGTCCATCATAAACTTTGACGGCACTCTTTCATCCTCATCAAATAATACGAGCTTGCGTGCGCGGTTCATGATTTTCATTAAAGTTTCGTAATCTTCTTGAACAGTATCCTGTTCTTCCCTTAACTTTTGAATACGTTTTTCTAGCTCCGCATTCTTTCTTGCAAATTCTTCATTTTCTTTTGCTAGTCTTTCATTTTCACGCTCTAACGCCGATTGACGTACGTTTGAATGTTTTATTGATTGTAAGAAAGCAATCACATCCTCAACCGTCATACTATTACTTCTCGGTTTAGAAGAAGTCATAGTAGGAACAGTTTCCTGCGCCATTTCGGCCATCGGGCTAGGGCTAGTATTTTGCTCTAGCACAAAAGGAATATCTTCTAAAGTTGGCTCAGGTGGTGTATATAATAACTTTTTAGTAGGTTGTCCTAGCGCGCGTTGTCTTTGTTTACGCTGCTTTTTTGCTAATTGTAACGCCTTTTCGTAATTATGACGTACAACCGCATTCCATCGGAAGCCACATGCTGCAGAAGTACGGTTTAATTTATCACCGACTTCCTCAAACGCATTCAATTGCGTGCTTCCTTCACGAACATGTCTTAATACTGTTTCGGCTAATAGTAAGTCATCCTCTTCAGACCATGCATCTTGACGTTCTTTCATGTATTGACCACACCTTTCTATATATCTTGTTTTTCATGTTTTGAAAGAATAAAACATCCCTACGATTATTGTGGTCAACTGGAAAAATATTTATACATATTAGTAGAAAAATTAATAGATTCATGCAATTTAGCTAAGGAAACAATGTAAATAAACAGGAATTTACCAACTTCAACTCTCTTGCATTGTCTTGCAAATACATGTACAATACCTCTTAGTGAAAAAGAGACGTGGTTCCTTTACGTCTTTTATATCGTGGAAGAAGGGATTGTAATAGACCATGGCGAATGAATTTCGGATCTGTGACGATTGCCAGGCTACAAATATAAAAACGTTAGTGCCTAAATTAAAAAAAGTAGACGCCGAAGCAGCAATTGACATCGGCTGTCAATCATATTGTGGACCGGGTAGAAAGAAATCCTTTGCTTTTGTTAATAACCGTCCTCTATCAGCACCAACAGAAGACGAACTAATCGAAAAAATAGAAAAAAAATTAAACAAATAAAATCGCCTTTGACATTCCCTAAGGTGATTTTTTTCTTTCTATATATCAATTTATCGAACTAAAACTTCACATCATAGAGAATGAAGATGGTGGCTTTCTTTTGAACAGTTAAATGTTTTACCTTTCAAATTCAAAAGCCGTGAGTGGAACGGAGCGGAAGACACTTGACTCCAGCGGGAGATAGAGGGAAGGTCGAGACCCCACAGGCGCAGCCGAGGAGGCTCGACTCCCTCCCCGCGGAAAGCAAGTGTCTGTAGTGAAGTGAAACGGACTACCATCCTATTTTCAAAGTAGACGAAAAAATAATAAAAAACTAGATTCAATAGAATGTGTAGAAAAAGGCAAAAATACGTAAAATAAAATAGAAAAATGGTCATTTCTTGAAAAATTCGAGCATTTCATCTTAAAAATAAAAGCATTATAATAGATTTATTCCCGCAGATAGAACGGAAAATAATAGCGATTCATAGACGAGTTGCTTGTAAAGAGGTAAAGCGGATGAGCTATGCAACTGAAAAACTAAATGAAGAAAAAGTATTTAAAGACCCTGTACATCGTTATGTACACGTTCGTGACCGTGTTATTTGGGACTTAATCGGGACGAAAGAGTTTCAACGCCTACGCCGAATTCGTCAATTAGGAACAACGTATTTAACGTTCCATGGCGCAGAGCATAGTCGGCTAAACCACTCTCTAGGTGTGTATGAAATTGTTCGCCGAATTATTGACGATGGGTTTGAAGGTAGACCAGAGTGGGATTCGAATGAACGTTTATTGTGCCTTTGTGCAGCATTGCTTCACGACTTAGGACACGGTCCTTTTTCTCATTCGTTCGAAAAAGTGTTTCATCTGGATCATGAAGATTTTACAAGAGCCATTATTCTTGGTGACACAGAAGTGAATGCAGTACTTCGAAACGTAAAGGAAGAATTTCCGAAACATGTTGCAGAAGTAATTGCGAAAACGTACAAAAACAAAATGGTAGTTAGTTTAATTTCTAGCCAAATTGATGCCGACAGAATGGATTACCTCCAACGTGATGCGTATTTTACAGGAGTAAGCTACGGTCATTTCGATATGGAAAGAATTTTACGTGTTATGCGTCCTCGAGAGGATCAAGTAGTAATTAAATCAAGTGGAATGCATGCAGTAGAAGATTATATTATGAGCCGCTACCAAATGTATTGGCAAGTATATTTTCATCCTGTAACACGTAGTGCAGAAGTGATTTTAACAAAAATATTACATCGCGCTAAACAGCTACATGAAGAATTCTACAATTTTAAACATCAACCGATACACTTCTATTCTATATTTGAAGATGAATTAACACTTCAAGACTACTTAAAGCTCGATGAATCCATTATCCATTATTACTTCCAAGCGTGGGAAGAAGAGGATGATCCGATTTTGAGTGACCTATGTCGACGTTTTATGAACAGAAACTTATTTAAATATGTCGAATTTAATCCAACTACACAAATGAAAGATTTAATGGAATTAAACAACCTCTTTAAAAAAGCTGGGTTAGATCCTGAATACTACTTAGTAGTAGATTCTTCATCTGATTTACCGTACGATTTTTATCGTCCTGGAGAGGAAGAAGAACGTTTACCAATTCATCTATTAATGCCAACAGGTGAGGTGCGTGAACTATCCCGAGAATCTGAAATTGTAGATGCTATCTCAGGAAAAAGAAGAACGGATCATAAATTATATTTTCCATTAGATTTACTACAAGATGTATCAACGAAAAAAACGATAAAGAGAAAAATATTAGAGATTTTAGGAATATAGGCAACGTCTAAGGTAAGAGGAGATGAACGGGTTTGTTGAAAGATCACGCGAAACTAATGAAGGTATTTGCGGCTGCAGGGGAAGTAATTGGGAGAAAAAAGCTGCAAAAAATGGTATATATAGCGAAAAAATTAGATTATCCATTTTACGAGAAATATAACTTCCATTTTTACGGGCCGTACTCTGAGGAAGTAACACTTCGAGTAGAAGAGCTTTGTAACTTAGGGTTCTTACACGAGTTAAAAGAAAACAAAGGTGGCTACTCTCAATATCGTTATTCGTTAACAGAATCGGGAGAAGAATTTCTAGCTAATTTTGAGCTTCCATTAACGAAGTTTGAAGACTGTATGCTAGATATGAACAACCAAAGCTCTCGTTTTTTAGAGCTCGTTTCAACTGTCCTTTTTTTCGAGAATTTAGATAAAGAAGAAGTGAAAGAAAAAGTATTCACGTTAAAAAGTAAGCAACGATACACAGAAGAAGAAGTGGAAGAAGCTTATTCTTATATAGAGAATTTAAGAAAGCAAATTAAAAGCTAAGCCTAAATAGGTTTAGCTTTTTTGCATGAAAAGGGAGCGAGTAAGTGAAAACTAAACGTATGAAGTTATAAAGGAGGGATAATCATGGGCGACAAATTTTTGTTGAGAGTTCGAAAAAGTATTTGGTATATTCCAACTCTATACGCTTCTTTAAGCATCATACTAACCATTCTAGTTGTTATGTTTGATATATTCCTTGCACCTAAATTCATGATGCATCTACCAAAATTGTTTTTTACAAACGTTGAGTTAGCGAAAACAACACTTGCAGCCATTGCAACCGCATTGTTAACGATGACGACCATTACGTTTTCTACCATCATGGTTGTATTGACAACTTATTCTACTCAATTTTCTCCACGAACTCTTCAAGACTTTATAACAGACCGTAAAACGTTACGTGTGTTAGGTATCTTTATCGGTGGTTTTCTGTATTCTATTCTAGCACTTTTATTTATGAGAGAATGGTTTGATGATCAGCCGGTAATAGCAGCATTTGTAGGTGTCCTATTAGCTGTTTTATGCTTAGGGATTTTCGTTATTTTTATCCAACACGTTGCTAACTCTATTCAAGTAAGTAAACTGATTGAAAAACTCGTGCAAGAAGGTTTAGATCGAATGGAACGCAAAGAGCAGTGGAGGTTAGAGGGGAAGCTTAAATATAAGGAGCAATTAAGTGTCGATCATTTTTATTTTTCCGAAATAAAAAACATAAAAGCCCCAAGTACCGGTTATATACAATTGATTGATGTTGAGCAATGGATAGCACTAGCGGAAAAGTACCAATTATTTATTGAATTTCATAAGCAAATTGGTGATTTCGTGACGGAGCATAGCGATATATGTTCCATCTACTTTTTAAAAGAGCCCCAAAAAATAAAGGAAGAGGAGCTTTATAAGGCAGTTGTCGTGGGTACAGAGCGAACACCAATTCAGGATGAAAGCTTTGCTCTTCAAAAATTAGTAGAAGTGGCACTTCGGGCAATTTCACCAGGTATTAATGATCCGAACACGGCAAATAGCTGTATTCGTTATATGAGTAAGTTAATATTAACGTATGCGAAAGTGGATGCAAATATGGAGCTATACTGTAATGACAAAGGAGTAGAAAAAGTAGCAATCCCGGTTAAAACTTTAGAGGACTTACTATATACGACATTCTATCAAATTAGAAACTATGGAAAAGAGGATCTTTCTGTTATGTTTACTATATTAGAATGTTTTATATTAGTTGGAGAAGGTAGTAATCAACCTACGAAGAAAAAGCTACTTGTTATGTCGGAATATTTAACAGCTGTTATAAAAGAAGAGGGACTACATCCTTTAGATTGTAAAAGGTTAACGTCGTTAAAACAGCACTTAACTAAAGTATTAAATATTTAAAAGGGGAAAAATGGGATGGAAAGTATTCGAAAGTGGGAGCAAGGGGAAGTTGTACCGATGGATTTATTATTGCTGGCAGATCCATCTGAGCAAAAGGTGAAGGAATATTATCAAAAGGGTGAAATGTACATAGCAGAAATAAATAATCATGTTGTAGGTGTTTATGTACGAATTCAAATAAATGAAATAACGACAGAACTTATTAATATTGCTGTTAGTGAAGACTGGCAAGGAAAAGGTATTGGGAAAAGGTTAGTGGAGCATAGTTTACATACAGCTAGGCAAGCGGGTTATAAACGAATAGAAGTTGGAACCGGTAATTCGAGTTTAGACCAACTAGCACTGTATCAAAAATTAGGGTTTAGGATGGAACATATTATAAAAGATTATTTTGCTGAATATAATCAACCAATTATTGAAAATGGAATTGTTTGTAGGGATATGGTTAGGTTAGCTCAAGAATTATAAATTCGGCCTAGCAACTTCAATATGGAGGAGCTAGGCACTGGTAATGTTATGCTTCGTCGCTTAAACGTTTGCCACCAATAGCATAATGGTTTTTAGACATTTCTTCGATGAATACAACTACTTTATCTTCAGAAGCACCAGTAGTCTCGCTAACAGCAGCGGTTACTTTTTCAACGAGCGCTCTTTTTTGTTCTTCTGAACGACCTTCTAGCATTTTTACTGTAACGTATGGCATAGTAAATCCTCCTATTATGAAAGTTTCTTTCTTATCACTAAATATTGTATACTGAAAGAAGAAAAAGGTATAGAAAAGGGGAACAACTTTGGAAGGTTTTTTAGCTTTTCCACTCGAACTCATTCCATTTGTCGCTATTACGTTAATTTTTGCATTTACACTTCATGAATACGCTCATGCTTTTGTTGCGTATAAATTTGGAGATTCAACAGCAGCTAAACAAGGTCGATTAACGTTATCGCCGATGGCTCATTTAGATCCATTAGGAACAATTTTAATTTTCTTAGTCGGCTTTGGGTGGGCAAAACCAGTGCCTGTTAATCGTTTTTTCTTTAAACGCCCTCGACTTGCAGGTGTTTTAGTATCGATTGCTGGACCTTTAAGTAACCTATTTTTAGCAATTATTGGAGCGTTTTTATTCCTAGTCCTTATCAAGTTTGGGCTATATGAAACGGTCTCTGCGACAGCTTGGAGAGCAATTGAAACGTTCTTTTCGGTGTTTGTTATGTTAAATATAATCTTATTTATATTTAACTTGCTACCAATTCCACCGTTAGACGGTTATCGAATAATTCATGATTTAGTTCCAAATAGGGTACGACCACAATTAACAAAATTAGAACCGTTCGGAATGATTTTTTTCTTAGCGTTAGTACTTATTAGGCCACTATATGATGTTACGATTGGACTACTTTTTAGCACCGTTTATCCGACAATTGAAAAAGGAATTTTTGATTTTCTAGCAACACTTTTAATGCTGTAAGGAGGAATTTTTGATGGAAAAGAAACCAATTGGCTTTAATATTATAAAAAATGACCCAACAGATGGCCATAAAGGGTTTGGCGTTGGAGCGCTTAGTTTAGAAAATGTTTCACCTGTGTTTGTAGATGTCGAAGCTGGGGAAGCGTTTGTAGATATCGGTGCTATGCATGCAAGAAGCACGGTAGAAAAAGGAATTAAGTTTATTCCGAATCGAGATGAAGTACCAAATCCAAAGCTATATTGGCTCGTATGGGTGACGATTGATCGTAAACAAGAAGGCCCATATTATGCAGGTGTCACCGCGTGCGAAATGACAGTTGATCGTGAGGCGCGTCGTGGCTATAAATCGTTACCAGAGCATGTGAATAAAATGGATAAATCGATGAAGCGCCATATAATGGTCGACTTTATGGATGATCGGTCTAAAACTATTTTGAAAAACTATTTAATCAATCATGAACCAGGTTTGTGGGAGCGCTCAAGTGAGGAATTAAAAAACGGATTAGCCGTAGAATAGGTTGTCAATACCTTTCTGAGAAAAAATATGTGACAGATTATTGAACGTCCTTCTAACCTACTTGAGTTATTGTAGTAAAAAAAGTAAACTAAACTTACATGTGGTATCACATGGAAACTAGGACACTAAAAACCCCGAGATTTTTAATCTCGGGGTTTTTACTTTTGTTAAGGAGAATCTCTCACGTGCATGTATTTCTGTTCGGAATGGTCCAGTTTGTACGGGCCTGATCGAGCCGCCTGCGCTTTTCTTCTGTCTAGCTCCGGCGGCTTGGCCCTCGAGGTCATAAGCCAGTCACTTCCGGTGGGCAAAAAGCGCCCACCTGCAGCGCCTGTCTTATGCTTGTCGGGCCAGAACGAGCCGCCTGCGCTTTTCTTCTGTCTAGCTCCGGCGGCTTGGCCCTCGAGGTCATAAGCCAGTCACTTCCGGTGGGCAAAAAGCGCCCACCTGCAGCGCCTGTCTTATGCTTGTCGGGCCAGAACGAGCCGCCTGCGCTTTTCTTATTGTCTAGCTCCGGGCGCTAGCGGCTCGAGGTCACAAGTCAATCGCTTCCGAAGGGCAAAAAGCGCCCTTCTACAGCGCTTGCCTTGTGCTTGTCGCCGCTAAACGAGCGCCCTCCGCTTTTCTTATAGCCAAGGGATGAATTTTTGCCACCATGATTTTCCGCCTTCTTGTTCACGTTTTTCTAGTTGTTCAATTTGTTGTTCAGTTTCTTCGCCGTGCTTTTGACAGTATTCGGTTGGCTCTGTCCCTTTCACGTAATAAGTTAAGCGAGAACCAGGACACTCTTTACTTGCTAGTAAGCCACTCTCTGGGTTTACTTGTACTCCTACCACACCATCTGTTGGACGAAACACTGTAACGGACTTTTCTTCTAGTGCTTCCTCCATAAACTCTGCCCATATATTTTTCGTATATCGTTGCTCTCGTTGTTGAAGTGGTTGATTTTGATCATATCCTGTCCAAACTGCACTTAATAGCTCTGGTGTATAGCCAATCATCCAACTATCTGTCGGTGTTGTTCCAGACTTCCCGGCATACGGTCTAGAAAGTTGCGAAACGAGACTATTACCAGTAACAGACATATATCCATTTAAGCGACGGTCAAACATTCCAGTCATCATATGATTTAACACAAATGTAATATCAGGATCTAACACTCTTTCCTTTTCTGGTGAACTTTCAAATAAAACTTCTCCACGGTAATTGACAATTTTATCAATAAAAATAGGAGTAACATTCGTACCACCATTAGCAAGCATACTAAACGCATTCGCCATTTCAATCACTCGAACGGGTGAACTACCTAGTGCTAGCGCAGGTACTGCTTGTAAAGGGGAGTGAATACCGAATTTTCTAGCTGTTTCTAATAGCTGCTCTTCTCCTAAATATAAATGCGTTTTCACAGCGTAAATGTTATCTGAAACTGGTAATGCCTGCATGAGCGGCACTTCGCTATTTGCATAATAGTCTTTGTAATTATGAGGCGTATAGCTAGCCCGCCCGTTATCAAACTGAAACGTTGTTCGCTCACTTCGAAACGGAGTCGAAGGAGTAAACCCATTTTCTAGCGCTTGATAATATAGTAACGGTTTAAACGTCGATCCTGGCTGACGCATCGCTTGCGTTACACGGTTAAACGGACTTTCTTCATAATCTCGTCCACCTACTAAAGCTTCTACTCTACCTGATTGTGGATCCATCGCGATAAACCCAACTTGAATGTCAGATTCCTCATCCAATTCTTCGGCAATTTGCTGTTCGGCAATATGTTGTAGCCTTGGATTTAACGTAGTGTAAATGTGTAGTCCACCTTTTACTAGTTCTTCTCCTAACCCTAGTTCATTACGAAGCACCGAGCGGACAGCGTCTTGAAAATAAGGAGCCATATACTCTGTCGGTAAATGCTCGCGTTCTCCAAACTGTAACGAATGTTCGGCAGCTTCTTTTGCTAAGGTTTCAGATATGTTGCCGTTTGCGACCATTGACTGTAACACAACCCGTTGTCGTGCTTCAGCTCGTTCTTCATTAATAAATGGAGAGAAAATATTTGGTCCCTTAGGAATGCCGGCAAGCATACTAGCTTCTGCTAACGTTAACTCACTAGCAGTTTTCCCAAAGTAGTAATGAGCGGCTGACTCAATACCGTACGCACCGTGGCCGTAATAGATTGTATTTAAATATCCTTCTAATATTTCATCTTTTGAGTAATTCGCCTCAAGTCGAATCGTGTATAAAGCTTCATTCCATTTTCTCGTAACAGTTTTTTCGTGATTTAAAAATAAGTTGCGGGCATATTGTTGCGTAATCGTACTTGCACCTTGTACTTTTGCTCTAGCTTTTATATCCGCTAAAATCGCACCAACAATACGACGATAGTCAAAGCCACTATGTTCATAAAAACGACGGTCTTCAACGGCGAGCGTAGCGTCAATGACGTTTGGAGAAATGTCTTCTAAACTAACCCAATAACGTTTTTCTCCATTATGTGCTTCTCCAATAATCGATCCATCACTAGCATAAATGATAGACGATTGCGTCACCCAAAGTGGAGGAGCTCCTTTTGATTTTGCATATATAAAAATAGATCCGATAAACAGAAAGAAGGAGATTAATAGGATTACGGATATAAAAAGAAAAGCACGAATATATTTGATCCACGACTGTAGCCGGTCATTAGTTATAATTTCCATCGTTTTTTATACCCTCCAAAAGGCATACTAATACTTTTAGTATGAAAAGGTTTCGCCCCTTTTAAACATTTTTTTATGAAAATAAAATATTTTTCTTGAATTTTTGATAGTTTCATCTATACTTTTTTCTTGTTACATGAAAATTGTTTTAATGTTGTTCGTTGGGGAACGATAGTAAATGAAGAAATAGATACGATAACGAGAAAGGAAGATTGAATAAAATGGGATTATGGTTTACTGAAAAACAAACAGAAAACTTTGGAATTACAATGAAAATCAACAAGACTTTACATACAGAACAAACGGATTTTCAAAAGCTTGATATGGTTGAAACAGAAGAGTTTGGCAATATGTTATTACTAGATGGAATGGTCATGACTTCACAAAAGGATGAGTGGGTATATCACGAAATGGTAGCACACGTTCCGTTATTCACACATCCAAATCCAGAAAACGTACTAGTTGTAGGTGGTGGAGACGGAGGAGTAATTCGTGAAGTGTTAAAACATCCTAGTGTGAAAAAAGCAACACTAGTAGATATTGATGGAAAAGTAATCGAGTACTCTAAAAAGTTCTTACCTGAAATTGCTGGAAAATTAGACGATCCTCGTGTAGACGTACAAGTAGGCGACGGCTTTATGCATATTGCAGAAAGTGAAAATAAGTATGACGTTATTATGGTTGATTCTACAGAGCCAGTAGGACCAGCAGTAAACTTATTCACAAAAGGTTTCTATGCAGGAATCTCTAGAGCGTTAAAAGAAGACGGTGTATTTGTTGCTCAGTCGGACAACCCATGGTTTACACCAGATTTAATTCGCAACGTTCAACGCGATGTTCGTGAAATCTTCCCAATTACACGTCTTTATATTGCGAACATCCCTACATACCCAAGTGGAATGTGGACATTTACAATTGGATCTAAAAAATATGATCCATTAGAAGTTAGCGAAGATCGTTTCCATGAAATTGATACAAAATACTATACGAAAGAACTTCATAAAGCAGCGTTTGTGTTGCCGAAGTTCGTGGCGGATTTAACAAAATAAATAAAAAAGTATTGGGGGTCAGGGTAATTACTGACCCCTATTATGAGGAGGTTCCTATACATGCGTTTTGATGAAGCTTATTCAGGTAATGTTTTTATAAAAAGTCATCCGAACTATGAGGAAAGCCAAGCAGTTATTTACGGTATGCCGATGGATTGGACAGTAAGCTATCGTCCGGGATCTCGTTTTGGTCCATCTCGTATTCGTGAAGTATCTATTGGATTAGAAGAATATAGTCCGTATTTAGACCGTGAGCTAGAAGAAGTAAAATATTTTGATGCAGGAGATATTCCACTACCGTTCGGAAATCCGCAAAAAAGTATTGATATGATTGAAGAATATATTGATGGTTTAATGGCTGCAGGGAAGTTCCCACTCGGTATGGGAGGAGAGCATTTAGTATCTTGGCCTGTTATGAAAGCAGTGGCAAAAAAATATCCTAACCTAGCGATCATTCATATGGATGCTCATACAGATTTACGCGACCATTATGAAGGGGAGCCGTTATCTCACTCTACACCAATTAAAAAAATTGCTGACCATATCGGTCCAACGAATGTGTATTCTTTCGGTATTCGTTCAGGTATGAAAGAAGAATTCCAATGGGCAAAAGAAGTAGGCATGCACATTTCGAAATTCGAAGTGTTAGAGCCGTTAAAAGAGATTCTTCCAACGTTAGCTGGTCGTCCAGTTTATGTAACAATCGACATTGATGTTCTTGACCCTGCTCATGCACCAGGCACTGGAACAGTAGACGCAGGTGGAATAACATCTCGTGAACTACTTGCTTCTATTCATGCAATAGCTAGATCAGAAGTAAATGTAGTCGGTTGTGACCTAGTAGAAGTTGCTCCAATATATGATGCTTCTGAACAAACAGCAAACACAGCGAGTAAAATAATAAGAGAAATGATTTTGGGGTTTGTGAAATAAAGAAAATAGACTCTTTTATGGCTTGGGTAATTAATTAACTCTTTAAAAAGTATAATAATTAATAAACCGAGAATTTTGCGAGCATTCTTAACCAGCATGTGTTCAGAGGAGATCCCCCGAACACGAAAACAATAGGTATGTGTCGAAAGCGAACCCTCACCCGTATTTGATTTATCAGGTCAATGGGTGGGGGTTCACTTTCTGTTGATTAAATGCAATAGGGATACTAGAAGAGTGCAGGCAGCAAATAGTTTATTATGTCCTAGACTACCTCTCCTAAATAAGTGTTCAAATTTCCCTAATAAAAAACTTATTAAAAATTTATAAGAGTTTCTCTCGATTTTTATCGTTTTCCGACAGAAGACTCCCTCTTCAATCGCGTGAAGAGCCTTAGCTCAGCGATAAGGGGGAGATGAATGTCGTTTGGCGATAGCCAAAACACTCACTGTCATGGTATAATTAGAACGTATGTTCCTAGATGGTGAGGTGAGTTCATGCTAGTCAAAAAGGGGTATAAATTTCGTATCTTCCCTAATCAAAGACAAATGGAGTTAATCAATAAGACGATAGGTTGTTCCAGATTCGTGTTCAATTTCTTCCTTGCTAAACAGAAGCAAAAGGACGCTTATTGGCACATCGTAGAGGAAATGAAACAAAACGGGCAGTTACCATCTAACAACTGGAAAGGTGACTTTTTCAATAAATATGATTCCATTAAGGCGGTTCGCCAGTTAAAAGAGTACTATCCTTTCTTAAAAGAAGTGGACAGTATTTCCCTTCAAAAGTCCGTTGAAAATTTAGCAGATTCGTATCAACGGTATTACAAGAATCAAAATAAAGCGCCTACGTTTAAAAGCAAGAAGAACAAGGTACAATCCTATACCACTAAGCAAACCAACAAAAATATTGCCGTTCTTGATAAACACATCAAGCTTCCTAAACTTGGTCTAGTTCGGTTTGCGAAAAGTCGTGAAGTAGATGGTCGAATTATCAATGCGACGATAAGGCGCAACCCAAGTGGAAAATACTTTGTGTCTATACTTGCGGAAGTAGAAGTCGTTCAACTACCAAAAACAAACTCTCAAACAGGCGTTGATTTAGGAATAAAAGCTTTTGCTACCCTTGCGGATGGGACGATATACAGAAACAACCGCTATTTTAAGTCATTAGAACAAAAGCTGATAAAAGCCCAACAAATTCTATCGAGGCGGGTCATTGGTTCAAGCAACTGGCATAAACAAAGAAAAAAGGTTGCTCGTATTCATGAAAAAATCAAAAATGCACGTACAGATTTCTTGCATAAGACCTCTACGGATATCATCAAAAACCACGATGTTATCGGAATCGAGAGTCTGCATGTAACGAACATGATGAAAAACAAGAAGACTGCTAAATCCATTGCTGATGTATCATGGTATCAATTCAAGACCATGTTAACGTACAAGGCTGAATGGTACGGTAAGACCGTAGTGGAAGTAAGTAAAGCCTTCCCCAGCTCTCAGCTGTGTTCGAATTGTGGCAACAAAAACAAAGACGTTAAAGATCTGAATTTGCGTGAGTGGACGTGCAAGTGTGGAGTCCATCACCAAAGAGATGTTAACGCAGGACAAAATCTTAGAAATGAAGCGATAAGACTTCTAACCGTAGGTGCGACGGGGATAGCCTAATCAAAACTAGCGGTTACGCTGGTGTTCTTAGGAATCTCCATCTTCAAATTTCGTAAGAAATAAAGGTGGAGTAGTTCAAACTTATAAGGTTATAATGAATGATAGAAACAAAGCATTTAATAGGACGTGTAATTTATGAGAAAACATGTTGAGGGAGAAAAAATCCCTATTAATATTTCATTTAGATCAGAAATACATCATGAAGGTGAAAAAGAAGTTATTTCTTTTCAAACAGAAGGACATTACTACATAAAAGGGAATCAAATGTTTATAGTTTTTACGGAGGAGCAACCTTCTGTCGGAACAGTGAACGTTATTTATAAACTATCGGACCAAGAAGCGTGGGTAAGTCGTGCAGGTGCGATTAAAATGAGGCAAACATACCGCCTTGGGGAACAAACGGCTGGTATATATGAAAATGAACTTGGTACATTTCAGCTTACGATTGAAACGAATAAAATGACGCTCATGAAGGATGACATAAATAAACGGGGATCGTTCCAAATGGAATACGAGTTAACCGTACACGGTCAATCAGCGGGTACATACTTTATTACGTTACATTATGAGGAGGTTTCATCAATATGAACATAGTAGAACAAGTGCAAGAACGTTTAAAAGAAGAAATAAAACAATCCGTAATAAAAGCAGGTCTTGCAACGGAAGAGCAAATCCCTTCCGTTGTATTAGAAACACCGAAAGAAAAAGCAAACGGGGACTACTCTACGAATATGGCGATGCAACTAGCACGTGTAGCAAAAAAAGCACCGCGTATGATTGCAGAGGAAATCGTAAACAACTTTGACCAATCAAAAGCATCTATTGAGAAAATTGATATTGCAGGACCAGGTTTCATTAACTTCTACATGAACAATTCTTACCTAACAGATTTAATCCCAACAATTCTTGACCAAGGCACAGATTACGGAAAAACAAATGTAGGACAAGGGGAGAAAGTGAATGTCGAGTTCGTTTCTGCTAACCCTACAGGGAACTTACATTTAGGTCATGCGCGTGGTGCGGCAGTTGGTGATTCTTTATGTAACGTTTTAGAAAAAGCAGGCTATGACGTAACGAGAGAGTATTACATTAACGATGCTGGTAACCAAATTAACAACTTAGCTCTTTCTGTAGAAGCTCGCTACTTCCAAGCGCTCGGTATGGATAAAGAAATGCCAGAAGATGGTTACCATGGTGCGGACATTATCGAAATTGGAAAAACATTAAAAGAGGAATTCGGCGATAAGTTTGTTCACGAATCCGAAGAGGACCGTCTGAAGTTTTTCCGTGAATACGGCTTGAAGTATGAAATGGGTAAACTGCAAAAAGATTTAGAAGAGTTCCGTGTGAGTTTTGATGTTTGGTATTCTGAA
The DNA here is from genome assembly GCF_002250055.1 of Sutcliffiella cohnii. Classification (NCBI taxonomy): domain Bacteria; kingdom Bacillati; phylum Bacillota; class Bacilli; order Caryophanales; family Bacillaceae; genus Sutcliffiella; species Sutcliffiella cohnii. The sequence goes on along the minus strand of NZ_CP018866.1, from coordinate 4,440,136 downwards.
ACATCCCTATATAATAACGGGAAAATCGATGAGGCATTAGCGACATTACGTGAACAAGGTCACATCTATGAAGAAGAAGGAGCAACATGGTTCCGTTCTACGACATATGGTGATGACAAAGACCGTGTATTAATTAAAAATGACGGCTCTTACACGTACTTAACGCCAGATATCGCGTACCACCAAGATAAACTAAAGCGTGGACATGATAAATTAATCAACATTTGGGGAGCAGACCATCACGGGTATATTCCGCGTATGAAAGCTGCGATTGAAGCGCTTGGTTTTGGTAAAGATGCATTAGAAGTGGAAATTATTCAGCTCGTGCACTTATTCCAAAACGGCGAAAAGATGAAAATGAGTAAGCGTACAGGAAAGGCAGTAACGATGCGTGACCTAATGGAAGAAGTAGGTCTTGATGCAGTTCGTTACTTCTTCGCAATGCGCAGTGCCGACACGCATATGGACTTTGATATGGACCTTGCTGTATCTCAATCGAATGAAAACCCAGTATTCTATGCACAATATGCACATGCTCGTATTTGCAGCATGCTTCGCCAAGGAGAAGAGCTAGGACTTTCACTGGACGGCGAATTAGAATTACAGCATGTTTCTTCTGAAAAAGAAATGGACTTGCTTAAGAAATTAGGAGAATACCCATTAGCGGTAAGTGAAGCGGCACAAAAACGTATTCCACACCGCATAACGAACTACATTTTTGATTTAGCATCTGCACTTCATAGCTTCTACAATGCCGAAAAAGTATTAGATGCAGACAATAAAGAAAAATCTACAGCTCGTTTAGCATTAATGAAAGCTGTTCAAATTACAATGAAAGACGCACTAAAACTAATCGGAGTATCAGCTCCAGAGCAAATGTAATCTTATCAGGAAAGCCTTCTGCCGGTTGTTGGTGGAGGGTTTTTTCTCAATATCGGTTCGTTTGAGTAGTTTATTTAACAACAACGTGATTATATTCATCACCGAACTCGTTTTATTTATCACCGAACTCAGTTTATTTATCAATGAGATGAATTTATTTATCACCGAACTCAGTTTATTTATCAATGAGATGAATTTATTTATCACCGAACTCAGTTTATTTATCAATGAGATGAATTTATTTATCACCGAACTCAGTTTATTTATCAATGAGATGAATTTATTTATCACCGAACTCGTTTTATTTATCAATGACTTGAATTTATTTATCACCGGACTCATTTTATTTATCACTGACAGGTTTTAATTTATGTAATACACATAAATTGGCCGCTTAGGCACATAGGCGGAAAAGCAGCACAAAAGGGGTCAGTGACAACACTGACTCCTAATTCATGCTCCACCCATTCAAGTAAAATAATCCATTTTTAGAGTAGAATTCGTACTTGTATATGTTTGTACTCAGCTCCTCTTTACCGTTAATGGTCACTTTTTCAGTAACGGCTACTTTGTAAATAAACCGTGCGTATCTTCGCTCAAAGCTAATTTCATTTAACTCGATAAGCTCAACATCTCTTTTGTAATGATCTGTTAAAACACGGTCCATTCCGTACACTTTTTTAGCTTTTTTATTAAATTCTTCTTGTGATAAGTTTTCATCATAGAGATCGTATTCCATTTGGATAACTGATTCCGCACGACTTTTTAAATATTGTTCAGTATAAAAATACGGAGCAAAAAGTTTATGGCTTACTAGCAAAATGAGCACGAGTACTAATAAAACTTTAATGGAAAAACTCCATCTAAATGTTGTAACGTAATCGCTCACTTTACATGCTAGCCAGTAGGATAGAATAAAAACTAATAGTATGATGATGATTGTTAATAACGTTGTAATCCCTTTGTAAATAGACTCATTAGTTATTAGAGGATCCAAAGGATAAAAAATAAACCGTTCAACTGTATTTCCGGTAATCATAAACCCAATCCAAATAAAAATGATCGACAATAAGAAAGCTAAAATTTTATCGGTCATTGCTTCTTTTGGACTTATAATTTTTTCGTGCATTTTTTGCTTGAGCTCTAGCTTTAAAGTAGGCTTCGGAACCGACTTTAACCTTTCATCTAAATCATCCAACTTATTATTCAACGCTATCCCCTCCTAACTTCGCATGTAGAGCTTGCTTGGCTCGGTAATGAGTGGACCGCACTCTTTCCTCTGTCCACCCTAAAATGTTAGCTGTTTCTTCAACGGTTAATTCTTTCATTCCACGCATAATTAAAACGTCTTGATAATTACTTTTTAAAGAATAAATAGTCGCGATAAGTACTTTATGTTCCTCTGATAAAAAATACAATTCTTCCGGTGACATGTTCGTACTTTGTTCGTTATCTAATAGTAAAAGTGATTTCCATTTCTCCCTTTTGCGTTTTCTTATTTCATCAATGGCAATATTTCTAGCAATAGAGTAAAGCCATGTTTTTGGACTTGAATTACCTTTAAATGTTTTCAGCGATTTTAACGCTCGGATGAAAACTTCTTGAACTAGATCTTCAACATCAGGTGAACCCAACTTATACAGTAAAAATTGGTAAATGTCATCACTATATTCAAAAAACCATTGAGATATTTTTTCTTCTTTAGACATGCAACTCCCCCTGTTTTGCCTACCTATATATAATTAGACGATATCATTTCTTGTTTATCGCAGTTTTTTAAACGTCTTTTTGAAAATTGATAAATTTAAAAGGGTTTCAATAAGATAGAACCTTTTTGGTGATACTGTAACTATACACCAAAGAGAAAAGGGGAATGTCATCATGAAGGAAGTTATTTTAGCTCTTTTTACTGGCTTAATCGTAGGGTTTATTTTTGCCTTGTTAAGACTACCAATCCCTGCACCACCTGCATTAGCTGGAATTATCGGTATCGTCGGTATTTACTTAGGCTTTAAGCTACATGAGTTCATCATACCGTTATTCACAAGGTAAACTTGAGATCAACGGTAGGACGGTTCAGGTTTGAAGTGCATCAATAAAATATTTCACATGTTACAATCACCATGTAAAAAAGCCGGTAATCCAATAAAAGATTACCGGCTTTATCACGCCTCCACAATTCCTCCAGCCACACGCTTCAATCCACGGATTTTTCCGATTTCTTCCGCTAGTAAAAGTGCGGCGTCATCTTTTCGTTTTGCTTCAATCATAAAGTCAATATCCTGTCCTATATCTAGAGCGATTTTCACAAAAGGCATAATAAAGGATAGATCCACGTAATCAGCATGGTGTCTAATTTTTGTTTGGGAAATAGGAGAAGATATATGCACTTTTGGAACAATCCCAAGTCGGTCCCACGTTTTATAAACACGTGGTAACAGCTCTTCCCAAGCTGTATTACTCGGGTTGGCAAACTCGTGATGAAAATCAAACGCCAACGGTATACCAAGCTTTTCACAAATTTCTAACGTTTCTTCGGTTGTATATGTTTTATCATCATTCTCTAACGTCATTCGTGAAAAAACATCACTTGGTAGCCTTTTTATGTTTTCATAAAATCGTTCCACAGCTTTTTCTTTATTCCCGTAAGCCCCGCCAACGTGTATATTCATCGTTCCACTTTCACCTAATCCCATTGCATCTAACATGTCATAGTGATAAATCATATCTTCTAGGGCGTTCGCGGTAATATGTTCTTTATCACTCGTAAATAACGTAAATTGGTTAGGATGAAAGCTTGTCCGCATATTATACTGTTTGACGAGGTCGCCTATCTTTTGAAAATCGTTTCGAAACGTAGATAAATAATCCCACTTCACTTCGGGATGAGTAGCAAGTGGTACTAGCGAGGAAGAAAAGCGAAATACGGGAATTTCATGGGCGATACAATAATAAATGGTACGTAATGTGTTTTGTAAATTTATTTTCGTAACTTCCTTTAACTTCGCATCTCTTTCTACCTTTTCTAACTGTTTATATCTTGTAAATGTTAATGTTTTGGACGGCGATGCTTCCCACAGGAGAACAGATTGGGAGACAAAGCCAAATCGAATTAGCACCGGTTTTTCCCTCCCAGTTCATAATAAAGGAGATAATATTTTCGCTACTCGTTGCTTTCCTTTTGCTAAGAAAGAACGTTTCTTTAAATAATCAGGTGTTAACACTTCTGAATTATGCATATCTTCCTGAATCTCATGAAGTACACATTGAACAAATTCAGAATCGTATATTAAACAATTAATTTCATGGTTTAAAAACAAACTTCGCTTATCGAAATTTGCAGTTCCAATATCGCAAATCTCCTCGTCAATGACCATTACTTTAGCGTGGTAAAAGCCGTAATAAAAGCGATAAATCGTAGCACCTGCTTGCATAAGTGCAGGGAAATAGTTAAACCCTGCATCACGTAATAGTAAATGATCTTCCTTTTGAGGAACTAAAACACTAACTTTTACCCCTCTATTTAAAGCATTAAACAATTCTTTGATTAATTCATCACTCGGAATAAAATAAGGAGTAGCAATAATAATTTGTTTTTTCGCTTTTTTAATTAATGATACGAAAGTTTCTGTTAGAAAGGCACCATTAGTAGGAATGAACTGATGTGTAATTTCGCCTGGAGTTAATGGCGGATAATACTGATTATTTTCTCGTAAATCAATCCCGGTGTCATCTTTCCAATCCTGCAAAAATTGAAATTGTAAATCTTTTACCCCTTCGCCAGTAACTTTTAAGTGATAGTCACGCCATACACCCATTTTCGAATCTTGGCCAACATATTCTTTTCCGACGTTATACCCACCTACATATCCTATCTTTCCATCGATAACAGTAATTTTACGGTGATTACGCTCATTTATACTATAAAAAAGGTGGGGGAACTTAGGTGGATGACAAAAGTATACTTCCACTCCGCTACCTTTTAATTGTTGCACCGTTTCTTTCTTAAATTTAAATGAGCCGCCCCAATCCATTAATAATCGAACTTCGAGTCCTTCTTCAGCTTTTTCTTTTAGTATGCTTAAAAACTCCTTACTAATATGGTCTTCTCGTACGATATAAAAAAGCGCATGAATATGCTCTTTTGCTTCTCGTAAATCATCGTACATATGTTTAAATAAAGTACCACCATCAGTAAAAAGCGAAATGTTACTCTTTCTTTTTGGGAACACATCATGTTCTACTTCCGCTAAATGCTTTTTTCTTCCTAATTTAAAGTCGAGAATCGCCAACATGATTAGTAAAAAAAGGGCAAACAAAACGACGGTGATGATGACCATATAGAGTAATCCCTCCAGCAATTATCTCGGTGTTAACTGTCCATAAATTCCCTGGACATAACCCGATTCATTCAATTAACAATTAGTAGGGAGGAATAACCCCAACTGATTGTTAGCTCCACTTTATTCTTCCTTTTAGTGTAGCCGAAAACCGCCGTTTTATTTTGTCTAACTGTTGTTGGAAATAATTAAGTAATGATGAAAAGGTATCATTATTTTCAACTAAAGCTTATATACATAATTGTAAAAGAATTTCATTTTCTATATTGACTGAACGCTCATTCACTTATATGATAGAATTACAATAAAGTTCAGAATATTTGATAGAAATAACTACAAGAAGGGGGCATCATCACTTGTCGACTTATTTACTAATTGCGAACTGGATTCTATTTATAGTTGTAACCGCTTACGCAGTATCTCTTTTTGTATACGTTGTTCGTACAAGAATCGAGTACATTAAGCTCGGGAAAAAAGTAGAATTCGACGCGAAGGTTAAAGAGAGATGGGAAAAGCTTTTAGTCAACGTTTTTGGCCAAAAGAAGCTACTGAAAGATAAAAAAAGTGGCATTATGCACATTATGTTCTTTTATGGCTTTCTATTAGTTCAATTAGGAGCAATTGATTTAATTATTAAAGGATTAGCACCGAACGCTCACTTACCGTTAGGGCCGTTATATCCTGCCTTTACGTTTTTCCAAGAAATCGTAACTTTAATGATTCTTGTAGCGGTTGTTTGGGCTTTCCACCGCCGTTACATTGAAAAATTAGTTCGTTTAAAACGCGGCTTTAAATCTGGGTTAGTATTAATCTTTATCGGTGGTTTAATGTTATCCGTTCTTTTTTCAAATGGAATGGGACTTATCTGGCATGATCATGGACTAACTTGGAGTGAACCAATTGCATCAGCTTTTGCATTCCTTTTTAGTTGGGTGAATACAACTACAGCAATCACGCTATTTTACGTAGGTTGGTGGCTACACTTACTTATTTTATTAGCATTCTTAGTTTACGTACCACAATCGAAGCACTTCCATTTAATTGCTGGTCCAGTAAACGTATTTATTAACCGTACATCAAGCCCAGGTAAATTAGAAAAAATCGACTTTGAAGACGAATCACAAGAAACATTTGGTGTTGGAAAAATTGAAGACTTTACACAACATCAGTTAGTTGATTTATACGCTTGTGTAGAATGTGGACGTTGTACAAATATGTGTCCAGCAACAGGAACAGGTAAAATGCTTTCCCCAATGGATTTAATCGTAAAATTACGTGACCATTTAACGAATACAGGTGCAGCGGTTACTTCCCGTACTCCATGGGTACCAACTTTTGCGTTTAATAACACTGAAGGAAACAAAATCGCACTTGCTGCTGCAGGTAAAGGAATGCAAGAAAGTGCAGCAACAATGGAATACAGCCCAAGTTTAATTGGCGATGTGATTACAGAAGAAGAAATTTGGGCGTGTACAACTTGCCGTAACTGTGAAGACCAATGTCCAGTTATGAACGAGCATGTTGATAAAATTATTGACCTTCGCCGTTACTTAGTATTAACAGAAGGTAAAATGGATCCAGAAGCTCAACGTGCCATGACAAACATCGAGCGTCAAGGTAACCCTTGGGGATTAAACCGTAAAGAGCGTGAAAACTGGAGAGATGCAGCACCAGAAGTATCTATCCCAACAGTAAAAGAAATGAAAAAGTCTGGGGAAGAGTTCGAATATTTATTCTGGGTTGGAGCAATGGGCTCTTTCGACAACCGTTCTCAAAAGATCGCGATTGCGTTTGCTAAACTTTTAAATGAAGCTGGCGTGAAGTTCGCGATTTTAGGAAATAAGGAGAAAAACTCTGGGGATACACCACGCCGACTTGGAAATGAGTTTTTATTCCAAGAATTAGCGACAAACAATATTGCAGAGTTTGAGAAAAATGAAGTGAAGAAAATTGTTACGATTGATCCGCATGCATATAACATCTTTAAAAATGAATACCCTGACTTCGGATTAGAAGCAGAAGTATTCCATCATACAGAAGTGTTAGCAGAGCTTGTACAGGCAGGAAAATTAAAACCGACTGTCGAAGTTAATGAAACGATCACTTTCCATGACTCTTGTTACTTAGGAAGATATAACGAAGTGTACGATCCACCACGTGAAATTTTAAAAGCAATACCGGGTGTGAAGCTAGTAGAAATGGAACGTAACCGCGAATCAGGAATGTGCTGTGGAGCTGGTGGAGGACTAATGTGGTCAGAAGAAACAGTAGGTACTCGTATTAACGTTGCTCGTACAGAACAGGCGCTAGCAGTAAATCCATCCGTCATCAGTTCAGGATGTCCTTATTGCTTAACGATGATGTCTGACGGAACGAAAGCGATGGAAGTAGATGAAACAGTAAGCACATACGATGTTGCAGAGCTTTTAGAAAAAGCAATTTTTGGAACTCCGCAAGCATCATAGAATACAAGATTACTAGATTGCATATTATAAAGTAGGGGTGTATGTTGATTTTTAACATACACCATGCTCTTTGATTAGGAACTGAGCGAGCGTTCAGTCGAAACCTTATCCAAAAAATATTTTTTTAAAATACCTTGTAAGCGTTAACAAACTATATGAAAAACGGGGGATGAAACATGGGGAAAACAGTTATCGTTAGTGGAGTTCGCACACCGATTGGTAGATATGGGGGAAGTTTAAGTACATTAACAGCATCAGACCTTGGAGCAATTACGATTAAAGAGGCACTAAATCGGGCAGGAGTCGCTCCTGAATCAGTAGATGAAGTTATTTACGGAACCGTGTTACAAGGTGGCCAAGGCCAAATACCTTCACGTCAAGCAGCACGTAAAGCTGGACTTCCGTGGAATGTGAAAACAGAAACAATCAATAAAGTATGTGCTTCTGGAATGAGAGCAGTCACATTAGGCGACTTAATGATTCGCTCTGGGGACGAAGAAGTGATTGTAGCTGGAGGAATGGAATCGATGAGCAATGCCCCTTACATTTTACCGAAAGCCCGTTGGGGACTTCGTATGGGCGATAGTGCAGTGAAAGATTTAATGATTTACGACGGCTTAACATGTAGTTTCACAGGTGTTCATATGGGGACATACGGAAACGGTGTTGCGAAGGAATTGGAAATATCACGTGAAGAACAAGATGCATGGTCATTTAGAAGTCATGAACGAGCAATTGCCGCAACAGAAAAGGGCGTTTGGGCTCAAGAAATTGTATCAGTTGAAATACCACAAAGAAAAGGAGATCCAATAACGGTCTCTACAGACGAATCACCTCGGAAAGATACCTCTTTAGAAAAGTTAGCAAAATTAAACCCAGTATTTGGACACGATGGAACGATTACAGCTGGAAATGCACCAGGTGTAAACGACGGAGCCGCAGCACTTGTATTAATGAGTGAAGATCGTGCTGCACAAGAAGGAAAAGAAGTAATGGCAACTATTTTAGGTCATGCATCCATCGCTGTCGAAGCAAAGGATTTTCCAAAAACACCAGGACTAGTCATTGAAGAATTACTACGCAAAACAAGCAAAACAGTGGAAGAGATTGACCTCTTTGAAATAAATGAAGCATTCGCAGCAGTTGCGCTAGCATCAGCTAAAATCGCAGGACTAGACTTAGAGAAAGTAAACGTAAACGGTGGCGCAGTTGCACTTGGACATCCAATCGGAGCAAGCGGCGCACGCATCATTATTTCGTTAATCCATGAACTAAAACGTCGCGGCGGCGGCTTAGGGATCGCCTCCATCTGCAGCGGTGGCGGCCAAGGCGATGCGATTTTAGTTGAAGTGAAGGGGTAAAGGCGCAAAACCGAAGTCGGATGGCGCAAAAGGTGAGGTCGTTGGCGTGAAAGTGAGTTTGGTTGGCGTGAATGCGAGTTCGGTTGGCTGAAAAAGCGTAGCGGTTGGCGTGAAAGTGAGTTTGGTTGGCCGAAAAAGCGTCGCAGTTGGCGTGAAAGTGAGCTCAGTTGGCCGGAAAAGCGCCGCAGTTGGCGTGAAAGTGAGCTCAGTTGGCTGAAAAAACATCGCAGTTGGCGTGAAAACGAGCTCAGTTGGCCGAAAAAGCGTCGCAGTTGGCGTGAAAGTGAGCTCAGTTGGCCGAAAAAGCGCCGCAGTTGGCGTGAAAGTGAGCTCGGTAGGCCGAAAAAGCGTCGCAATTGGCGTGAAAACGAGCTCGGTAGGCCGAAAAAGCATTGCAGTTGGCGTGAAAGCGAGTTCAGTTGGCCGAAAAAGCGTAGCAGTTGGCGTGAAAGTGAGCTCAGTTGGCCGGAAAAGCGCCGCAGTTGGCGTGAAAACGAGCTCGGTAGGCCGAAAAAGCATTGCAGTTGGCGTGAAAACGAGCTCAGTTGGCCGAAAAAGCGTAGCAGTTGGCGTAAAACTGACTTCAGTTGGCGCAAAACCGAAATCAATTGGCACAAAAGGCGAGTGAGTTGGCGCAAAACCGAAATCAGCTGACACAAAAAGTAAGGCTGTTGGCACAAAACGGAAGCGGAAGCCACCGTAGCTAAACATCCCAATAACAAGCGAGCACCTACAGAGAAATAGAACAAAAATATCCAAACTATCAAACCTAAAATAAATAGAATCTGAAAAAAGGAGCGAACAAATAAATGAGTATTCAAAAAGTAATGGTAATCGGCGCGGGCCAAATGGGATCAGGCATTGCCCAAGTTTGCGCACAAGCAGGATACGATGTAATCGTAAACGACGTTAAACAAGAATCACTAGACAAGGGCCTTGCGAACATCACTAAAAACTTAAACCGCAACGTAGAAAAAGGCCGAATGACAGAAGAAGAAAAAGAGGCAACAGTAAACCGCCTTACTTGGACACAAGCGATAGAAGATGCTAGTTCAGTAGATATCGTCATCGAAGCAGCAGTCGAAAACATGGACATTAAGAAAAGTATTTTTAAAACACTGGACCAACATGCACCAGCACATGCGATTTTAGCCACTAATACATCATCTCTACCAATTACAGAAATTGCGGCAGTAACGTCCAGACCAGAAAAAGTAATCGGTATGCACTTTATGAACCCAGTTCCGGTGATGAAACTAGTCGAAATTATACGCGGCCTACAAACAGCAGATGAAGTATACAACTCAATTGAAGATATGACGAAAAAATTAGCAAAAGTACCAGTTGAAGTAAACGACTTCCCAGGATTCGTTTCAAACCGCGTTTTAATGCCAATGATTAACGAGGCAATCTACACAGTTTACGAAGGAGTAGCTACACCAGAAGCAGTAGACGAAGTGATGAAACTCGGTATGAATCATCCGATGGGCCCTTTAACTTTAGCTGATTTTATCGGGTTAGATACTTGCCTTTATATTATGGAAACATTACACGAAGGCTTTGGAGACGATAAATACCGCCCTTGTCCGTTATTGCGTAAATACGTAAAGGCTGGTTGGCTTGGTAAGAAAACAGGAAGAGGATTTTACACTTATTCATAGACATAGGAGTTGGATCATCATGAATTTACGCTTTACAGAAGAACAAGAAATGATGCGAAAAATGGTCAGAGACTTTGCAGAAGCAGAAATTGCTCCGTTCGTAGAAAAAATGGAAGAAGATGGTGAATTTCCTAGAGGCATTTTAAAGAAAATGGCTGAACTTGGATTAATGGGTATAACCATTCCAGAAGAATACGGTGGGGCAGGGATGGATTTTACGTCCTACATTATTGCGATTAATGAACTTTCAAAGGTGAGTGCAACAGTCGGCGTTATTTTAAGTGTTCATACGTCAGTCGGCACGAATCCGATTCTATACTTTGGAACAGAAGAACAAAAGAAAAAATATGTTACCAAATTAGCGAGCGGTGAGTATTTAGGGGCGTTCTGTTTAACAGAGCCAAGTTCAGGTTCAGATGCTGGTAGCTTAAAGACCCGTGCCGTGTTGAAAGATGATCACTACATTTTAAACGGCTCAAAAGTATTTATTACGAACGGTGGAGAAGCAGACACTTATATTGTTTACGCTTCCACTAATCCGGAGCTCGGGACAAAAGGAATTTCTGCTTTTATTGTCGAGAAGGATACACCAGGTTTTATTATCGGAAAAGACGAACATAAAATGGGACTTCACGGCTCTCGCACTGTACAACTAACATTTGAAGAAGCGAAAGTACCAGTCGAAAATTTACTCGGTGCAGAAGGAGAAGGCTTTAAAAATGCTATGTCTAACTTAGATGTTGGTCGAATTGGAATAGCTGCGCAATCTTTAGGAATTGCCGAAGCCGCGCTAGAAGCGGCAGTTGCGTATGCGAAAGAGCGTGCTCAATTCGGAAAGCCAATCGCAGCACAACAAGGTGTAGGTTTTAAATTAGCAGATATGGCAACCGCGGTTGAAGCTGCAAAACTATTAGTATATCGGGCGGCAAATTTACGCTCCAAAGGTTTTCCATGTGGAAAAGAAGCGTCGATTGCAAAGCTTTTTGCATCTAAAACGGCAATGGAAGTTGCTACGGAAGCAGTGCAAATATTCGGTGGCTACGGATATACGAAAGATTATCCAGTAGAACGCTTTTTCCGCGATGCGAAAGTTTGTGAAATATACGAAGGAACAAGTGAAATTCAACGGTTAGTAATTAGTAAACATTTATTAAAGTAATATGGCGGACTAATTTCCGTGCCGTGCCAATAAGAGTTCCAAAGTTAGAATAAGGTTTTGCATTAAACTTATGAGTGGAACGAAGCGGAAGGTGCGAGACTCCTGCGGGAAGAAGAGGAATCGGGAGACCCCACAGGGCAAAGCCCGAGGAGGCTCCCGTTTCTCCCCGCGGAAAGCGAGTACCTGCAGCGTAGTGTAACGGACAAACTTAGAAATATTAATCTTTGTTCAAGGATAGATACTAACGAAAAAACGGAGGGAAACAAATGAACTTTTTATTATCAGAAGAACATGAAATGATTCGCAAAATGGTAAGAGACTTTGCAAGAAACGAAGTAGAACCAACAGCAGCAGAGCGTGACGAAGAAGAGCGCTTCGATATGGAAATATTCAATAAAATGGCGGACCTTGGTCTAACAGGAATACCTTTTCCGGAAGAGTACGGCGGAATTGGCAGTGACTATTTAGCATATTGTATCGCAGTTGAAGAGCTTTCTCGTGTATGTGCATCTACAGGAGTAACCTTATCCGCGCACACATCGTTAGCGAGCTGGCCGATTTACAAATATGGTACAGAAGAGCAAAAGCAAAAATATTTAGTGCCACTAGCACAAGGTACGAAAATTGGTGGCTACGGACTAACTGAGCCAGGATCAGGCTCAGATGCAGGTGCAATGAGAACAACGGCTAGATTAGACGGAGACCATTACGTATTAAACGGTTCTAAAATATTCATTACAAACGGTGGAATTGCGGACATCTATGTGGTGTTTGCATTAACAGATCCAACTTCTAAACATAAAGGAACATCTGCATTCATTATCGAAAGTGACTTCCCTGGATTCTCTGTTGGAAAGAAGGAAAAGAAGTTAGGAATTCGTTCTTCACCTACAACGGAAATTATTTTTGAAGAGTGTCGCGTACCGAAAGAAAACATGCTTGGTGCAGAAGGTGAAGGGTTCAAAGTCGCGATGACAACTCTAGACGGTGGACGTAACGGCATTGCTGCGCAAGCAGTTGGTATCGCACAAGGCGCATTAGACGCAGCGATCGCTTATGCAAAAGAGCGCGTTCAATTCGGTAAACCGATCTCAGCTCAACAAGGTGTAAGCTTTAAACTAGCAGATATGGCAACATCTATTGAAGCTTCTAGACTATTAACTTATCAAGCAGCGTGGAGAGAATCAGAAGGTCTTTCTTACGGAAAAGAATCAGCAATGTCTAAACTGTTAGCTGGTGATACTGCAATGAAAGTTACGACAGAAGCGGTACAAATTTTTGGTGGATACGGTTATACGAAAGACTATCCAGTTGAGCGCTATATGAGAGATGCAAAAATTACCCAAATTTATGAAGGTACACAAGAAATTCAGCGTCTCGTTATTTCTCGTATGATCACGAAGTAACCGAATAGGTGGGAGCTTTAATGAAAAAAAGGCAAGTACATGCGTCGGTGAAAGATGAAAAGTTAATTGAAAAAAGAAGAGATCAAATGATTAAAGGAGCGGTGAGCCTTTTTAAAGAAAAAGGCTTTCACCGTACAACGACGAGAGAGCTTGCAAAAGAGGCTGGATTTAGTATTGGCACACTGTATGAATACATTCGTACGAAAGAGGACGTATTGTATCTCGTTTGTGACCGCATTTATGACCAAGTTGGAGAGCGGTTACAGCAAGAGTTAGATATGAACCGAGGATGCTTAAAAAGCTTAAAATCAGCAATATATTATTATTTTCATGTAATGGATGAAATGCAAGATGAAGTACTTGTTATGTACCAGGAGGCAAAATCTTTATCAAAAGACGCACTTCCATACGTGTTAAATAAAGAATTACAAATGGTAGGCATGTTTGAACGGGTAATCCGCAATTGTGTTGAATATGAAAATTTACCTGTCTCGGAAAAAGAAATTTCGCTACTTGCACACAATTTGTTCGTCCAAGGTCAGATGTGGGGATTCCGACGTTGGGCATTACAAAAGCAATTTAATTTAAATGAGTATATAGAGCTTCAACTTGAAATATTGTTACACGGTCTTATGAAGGGGGAGAAAAAATAATGGAAACGTATAAACGAAAACACCATATCCGTTTCGTAACGGCTTCCAGTCTTTTTGACGGTCATGATGCATCGATTAATATTATGCGTCGTATTTTACAAGGAAGTGGAGCGGAAGTCATTCATTTAGGACATAACCGTTCTGTTGAAGAAATTGTAAATGCGGCTATTCAAGAAGATGTGCAAGGAATTGCTATATCATCTTACCAAGGTGGTCACGTAGAATATTTTAAATATATGTATGACTTATTAAAAGAAAAAGGCGCGCCACACATCCGAATTTACGGTGGTGGAGGCGGTGTTATCATTCCAGAAGAAATAAAGGAACTCCATGAATACGGGATTGCTCGTATTTTTTCACCGGATGACGGTCGGGAGTATGGCCTTCAAGGAATGATAGATTTAATGGTAAGAGATTGTGACTTTTTACCTGGAGAAGGCTTGGACGTTGATGTAGAGCAATTAGACGCTGATAATCATCGTCTAATTGGTAGACTGATAACATTAGCAGAAGTAGGTCTTTCGGCAGAAGCGGAAGTAGCATCAACGGCGCAAGCAATGTTAGAGCAAGTAAAAGCGATGCAGTCCAATTCACCAGTATTAGGAATTACAGGAACAGGCGGAGCTGGGAAAAGCTCATTAACAGATGAACTGATTCGACGCTTTTTAAACGAAGTGCCGGAAAAGAAAATTGCTATCCTTTCGGTTGATCCGACAAAGCAAAAAACAGGTGGAGCACTATTAGGAGACCGCATTCGGATGAACGCTATTTTCAACCCAAGAGTTTATATGCGCTCCCTTGCAACAAGAGGCTCGCGTTCCGAGCTATCGTTAGCGATACGGGATGCTATTTCTGTTGTAAAAGCAGCAGGCTTTGATTTAGTTATTGTCGAAACGAGTGGTATCGGTCAAGGAGATGCTGCGATAACAGAAATTACCGATCTTTCTATGTATGTAATGACGAGCGAATTTGGTGCTCCGTCACAGCTTGAAAAAATAGATATGATCGATTACGCAGACTTAATTGTGATTAATAAATTTGAACGAAAAGGCTCTGAGGATGCAAAACGTCAAGTTCAAAAGCAGTACCAAAGAAGCCGTTTATTATGGGATAAAGAGCTAGATGAAATGCCGGTGTACGGAACCATTGCGAGCCAGTTTAACGATTTAGGTACGAATACGTTATTTGCAGCTCTTCTAGAAAAAATAAATGAAAAAGCAGGAACAACTTACTCATCGAGTTTGCCAGTATCAAAAGAAGTAGAAAAACAAAATATTATTATTCCGAACGACCGTCGCTATTATTTACGTGAGATTTCCGAAACAGTTCGAAACTATCATAAGGATGCGCAAGCGCAAGTGGAGATTGCCCGTAAACTGTTTCAGTTAGATGGAGCAATGGAAGCAGCATCAGTAGCTGGAAAAGCGGAGCTAAAGCAAGAACTACAACAATTACGAGAAGAATATGCGCAACAACTAACTCCAACATCTAAAAAAGTACTAGAATCGTGGGATGCGAAACGAGAAGCATATTCTGGTGATCAATTTATAACGAGAATCCGTGACAAAGAAATTATTACAAAGCTTACAACGAAAAGCTTATCAGGCCTTTCCATTCCGAAAGTAGTTTTACCGAAATATGTAGACTATGGGGAAATATTAAAATGGGTATATAAAGAAAATGTTCCAGGAGAATTCCCTTATACGGCAGGAGTGTTTCCGTTTAAACGGGAAGGGGAAGATCCGAAACGTCAATTTGCTGGCGAAGGAACTCCTGAAAGAACAAATCGTCGTTTCCACTATTTAAGTAAAGATGATACAGCGAAACGTTTAAGTACAGCGTTTGACTCGGTAACTCTTTATGGAGAAGATCCGGACCACCGCCCAGATATTTATGGGAAAATCGGAAATAGTGGTGTTAGTATTTGTACGCTAGAGGATATGAAAAAACTGTATGACGGATTTGATTTGTGCGCGCCTTCTACGTCTGTGTCGATGACGATTAACGGTCCAGCACCGATTATATTAGCGATGTTTATGAACACTGCTATAGACCAACAAGTGAAGAAAAAAGAAGAAGAGCTTGGTAGGGTACTAACAGTAGAAGAGTATACAGAAGTAAGAGAATGGACATTAAAAACAGTACGTGGAACAGTGCAAGCCGATATTTTGAAAGAAGACCAAGGACAAAACACATGTATTTTCTCAACAGAATTTGCATTGCGGATGATGGGAGATATTCAACAATATTTCATCGACCATAAAGTACGAAACTATTATTCCGTTTCAATTTCTGGTTATCACATTGCCGAAGCGGGAGCAAACCCAATTTCTCAACTTGCCTTCACGCTTGCAAATGGCTTTACGTATGTAGAGTATTATTTAAGCCGTGGAATGAATATAGATGACTTTGCGCCTAACCTTTCATTCTTCTTTAGTAACGGATTAGACCCAGAATACACAGTTATTGGTCGTGTTGCTCGCCGTATTTGGTCAACGGTTATGAAAAATAAATACGGTGCAAATGAGCGCAGTCAAAAACTAAAATACCATATTCAAACATCAGGTCGATCGTTGCATGCGCAAGAAATTGACTTTAACGATATTCGAACAACGTTACAAGCATTAATGGCACTACAAGATAACTGTAACTCGCTTCATACGAATGCTTACGACGAGGCGATTACGACACCAACGGAAGAATCGGTCCGTCGTGCAATGGCGATTCAAATGATTATTACGAAAGAGCATGGCTTAACGAAGAACGAAAACCCGTTACAAGGGGCGTTTATCGTCGAAGAGTTAACAGATTTAGTAGAGGAAGCAGTTCTGCAAGAATTCGATCGCTTAAATGACCGTGGCGGTGTGTTAGGTGCAATGGAAACGCAATACCAGCGTGGGAAGATCCAAGACGAATCGATGTATTATGAAATGAAAAAACATACAGGCGAATTGCCGATAATCGGGGTAAACACATATAAAAACCCGAACCCGCCATCTGAAGAAGAGTTAAACTCCATCGAGCTAGCTCGTTCAACAGAAGAGGAAAAAGAAACACAAATTCGCAACTTAAGACAATTCCAAACAGAACATGAAGACCAACTGGCAGAAGCACTACAAAAACTACAACAAACTGCCATAAGCGGAGGCAACATCTTCGAAGAACTAATGGAAACAGTAAAAGTAGCTTCCTTGGGCCAAATCACCAACGCCCTCTACCAAGTAGGCGGGCAATACAGAAGGAATATGTAGATAGAAATGCGGAAGGGGCTCGTTTAGCGGCGACAAGCATAAGGCAGGCGCTGCAGGTGGGCGCTTTTTGCCCACCGGAAGTGACTGACTTAGACCAAAGAGCCGCTAGCCCCTGCAGCTGGACAATCAGAAAAGCGGAGGGCGTTCGATCAGCGGCGTACAAACTGGACCAGTCCGGTAGGAGATAAAGGAAACACGGCGAGTGAAAGGAGCCGATGTTGACTTATCGTACGGACGGACTGGGAAGTTTGTTAGCCGCTAACGCCCGGAGCTGGACAATGCGAAAAGCGGAGGCGCTTTGCTCAGGCCCGTACAAACTGGACCAGTCCGGTAGGAGATAAAGGAAACACGGCGAGTGAAAGGAGCCGATGTTGACTTATCGTACGGACGGACTGGGAAGTTTGTTAGCCGCTAACGCCCGCAGCTGGACAATCAGAAAAGCGGAGGCGCTTTGCTCACGCCCGTACAAACTGCTACTATGTTTTGACTTTCAAGATTTAGAACTGTGAGTGGAAGGAAGCGAGTACCTGTAGCGTAGTGAAACGGACGATAATAACAGAAATACTAACCAAGGCGTTCGTCGAACAATGACGAACGCCGTAGTTTCTTTTCATTTAAATAAACATTTTTACATAAACAATCATTTAAGGCTGGATTAAACAATTAATTTTTGTTTATAATGAATGGTATGGTTTTATATGGTTAATAGAAATAGTAATGGTACTATTTTAATATGATATACATAGAAAGGATGTGCTGACATGGCTCTTGACCATCTAACGAAAGAACAATTAGAGGAAATGTCACTAATTGAAGTTGCATCTGAATTACTAATTACACAAAAAAAATCCTATACGTTCGGCGAACTATTGGATGACGTAAAACAAATCCTTGGATTATCTGATGAAGAAGTACGTCCAAAAATTGCACAATTTTATACAGACTTAAATATTGATGGACGTTTTATTTGTATTGGAGAAAATCAGTGGGGACTTCGCGAATGGTATCCGTATGACCAAATCGAGGAAGAAACAACACCTCAGGTAAAAGCAAAAACGAAGAAAAAATCGAAAAAACAACTTGATGACGATATTGAGTTGGACGATTTCGATGAGCTAGACGAAGAAGATTTAGAATTCGATGATTTAGACGATTACGAGGAAGAAGACTTAGAAGATGACGATCTAGTCGACGACCTAGATGATGATGACGACGCAGATGACGACGCAGATGACGATGATCTAGAAATTATCGAAGATGAAGAAGAATTTGATGAGTTAGACGAAGAAGAAGAGGAACTCGAAGAAGAGGAAGAAGAATTATAATACCGTGTAACATTTTAAAGGAATGTGCTTGACTTTTATTCTGTTCGTAGGTAGAATCTTTTTTGGGCTCTTTAAAAAAGAGAAAGCACTTATACAATACACGCTCCCTTACCTAATCGGTAACGGGGGCGTTTTTTATTTTTTCAGAAAATAAAGCGGGACGCGCATAAAAGAGCAAAACGATAAAGAGCGCATCCGCTTTTTATAATTTTTTATAGCTCCACAGCGACGTAACTTTTCTGTTTTTTCTAATCAAAAGAGTGGTGAAATAATTTTGGATGGGAAAGCTAAAGGAAAAGTGAGAATCCAAAAATAAGCCCCAATAACCAACTAGTTACATACCGGAAAAGGTGTGAAATAGGCAATTTCAATAGAAGTTGAAAACCGCCAGACAATAAGAATCACATAATATTTGAGGGGGAGACCACATGACAAAGTATATTTTCGTAACCGGTGGTGTTGTATCATCATTAGGAAAAGGAATTACAGCAGCATCATTAGGAAGACTATTAAAAAACAGAGGATTAAGTGTAACGATTCAAAAATTTGATCCGTACATTAACGTTGACCCAGGAACGATGAGTCCGTATCAGCACGGTGAAGTTTTCGTAACGGATGATGGGGCAGAAACGGATCTAGACTTAGGTCATTACGAGCGTTTTATCGACATTAACTTAAATAAATATAGTAACGTGACAACAGGGAAGATTTATTCAACTGTTATTAAAAAAGAGCGCCGTGGAGACTATTTAGGTGGAACAGTCCAAGTAATCCCGCATATTACAAACGAAATTAAAGAGCGGGTGTTCCGTGCTGGTCGCGAAACGAAAGCAGATGTAGTTATAACTGAAATTGGTGGAACTGTTGGAGATATTGAATCACTACCGTTCCTTGAAGCGATTCGCCAAATTAAGAGTGATATCGGCCGTGATAATGTTATGTATATCCACTGTACATTAGTTCCGTATTTAAATGCAGCTGGAGAGCTAAAAACGAAGCCTACTCAACATAGTGTGAAAGAATTACGTAGCTTAGGTATTCAACCAAACTTAATCGTTTTACGTTCCGAGCACCCAATTTCTCAAGATATGAAGGATAAAATTGCTCTATTTTGTGATATTGATGAAAGAGCGGTTATTGAGTCAATCGATGCAGATACGTTATATGCAGTTCCGCTATCTTATCAAGAACAAAAGATGGACCAAATCGTATGTGAACATTTAAAGCTTATTTGCAATGACGCGGATATGTCTGATTGGGAGCAGTTAGTAAACAAAGTACGTAACTTGAAAAAAGTTACAACAATTGGACTAGTAGGGAAGTATGTAGAGTTACAAGATGCATACATTTCTGTAGCAGAATCTTTACGCCATGCAGGTTACCAATTTGATTCCGATATTAGCATTAAGTGGATCAATTCAGAAGAAGTGACAGAAGAGAACGTAGCAAGCGTACTTCGTGACGTGGACGGAATTTTAGTACCAGGTGGATTCGGTGACCGCGGAGTGGAAGGGAAAATTGCTGCAACTCGATATGCGCGTGAAAATAAAGTGCCTTTCTTTGGAATTTGCTTAGGTATGCAATTAGCTTCCGTCGAGTATGCTCGTAACGTATTAGGGTTGAAAGATGCTCATTCATCTGAATTAAACCCAGAAACAAAGCACCCTATTATCGACTTGCTTCCAGAGCAAAAAGATATTGAAGATTTAGGTGGAACACTTCGCCTAGGTTTATATGCATGTAAATTAAATGAAGGTACGTTAGCAAAAGAAGCTTACGGGGAAGAAGTAGTATACGAGCGTCACCGTCACCGTTACGAATTCAATAACGAATATCGTCAACAAATGGAAGAGGCAGGATTTATATTCTCTGGGACTAGCCCAGATGGACGTTTAGTGGAAATTGTAGAAATAAAAGATCATCCATGGTTTTTAGCGTGTCAATTCCACCCAGAATTTAAATCAAGACCGAACAGACCACAACCACTTTTCCGTGACTTTGTTCAAGCTTCTTTGAAAAAAGCAGAAGTACTAACAAAATAATGAATGAAAGGAGTTGCCGACCTGAGGTGACTCCTTTTTTCTGGAATAAAAAAGCCTAAAACTGTATACAGCTCTAGGCAAATAATATTTACTATTCTAATTCATCTAATGTTTCTTTCAACGTAAAAGCAATTCCATAATACGCATAGAGGGCAAGCATACTAGTTGGGAAACCGAAACGTGAGCCGTCATCATCTGGAATAAGTCCTCTTTTCAACCGTAAATCAATATGCACATCTGCAATTTCGGATAAAGAACGCTCTGTTTTTCCCTCTTTTTTATCAGAAATTGTAGAAATTGCAACAACCCCAACCCCGTTTTGTGTTAAAGTGTTAGCAATTCTGATAGCTTCTTCGTCATTATCATATCTCGTGACAATTAATGCACGGTCAGCTATTGAAATAGAGGATGCGAGATCACGATGTAATTCTTTTCCTCGTGGTAACGTTTCAACCCCTTCTATCGCTTCTGCTACGACAGCTTTCATTTCGCGAGCACCATAAATATAAATATCACCTTCTCCTACGATAGCTTGAGCTAGTAAACGAGCACCGTCCTCAAATGAAAACTCTTCTTCTTTAGCGATTTTTTGAAAAGAACCTTGTAATTGTGTAGTAAATATTTTTAACAAAATGAATACACCTATCTTTCTAATATATCGTTCTGTACCTTTATACACCTGTAAAAGTAGTGTAATATATTGTAATATGTAGAAATTTTTTTTCAAAAAGAAGGAAAATATGTTTTGATAGTAGAATAAAAGTAAAAGATGCATTTATTATACAGAAAGAAATGAGGTGTGTTCAAGATGGGGAATAAACTACTTATTGTTGATGATCAATATGGAATTAGAATCTTATTGAACGAAGTATTCCAGAAGGAAGGGTACACTACATTTCAAGCTGCTAACGGTTATCAAGCACTTGACATCGTAGAAAAGCATACGCCAGATCTTATATTACTTGATATGAAAATTCCTGGCATGGACGGTATTGAAATTTTAAAACGTTTAAAAGCCATTAATAAAGACTTTCAAGTAATTATAATGACTGCTTACGGTGAACTTGATATGATTCAAGAATCAAAAGATTTAGGTGCAATTACACATTTTGCAAAGCCATTTGATATTGATGAATTAAGAGAGGCTGTCCGAAAGTACATGCCTAAAAAAGTGTAAAGCTAATATTTACATATCCCCTTCCATTTAGGTAAGGGGTAAAATTTTGCCTAAAAACAGTGGAATGTGGCAGAAAATAAAAACATTTTACATTTAAACGCTTACATCGGTCGATAGCGGTTTGAAGTTATTGCCGATTTTAAATTTAGTTGGTATGCTAATAACGGTTAGATTTCGTCGACAAGTTTTTTACCTTTTATACAAGGAATGTACATAGCCTTTTTTGTTTAGGTGAAACTATATTGGTAAATAACTTTTCGAGTAATGTTTTATATAAATAAAGGAGGATTAAACGATGCCTTTAGTATCCATGACAGAAATGTTAAAGAAAGCAAATGCAGAAGGATATGCTGTAGGTCAGTTCAACTTAAATAACTTAGAATTCACTCAAGCAATTCTTCAAGCAGCACAAGAAGAAAACTCTCCGGTTATCCTTGGAGTTTCTGAAGGTGCAGCTCGTTATATGGGCGGATTTAAGACAGTTGTAGCTATGGTTAAAGCTTTAATGGAAGACTATAGCATTACAGTTCCAGTTGCAATTCATTTAGACCACGGTTCTAGCTTTGAATCTTGTGCGAAAGCAATTCATGCTGGATTTACTTCCGTAATGATTGACGCTTCTCACCATCCTTTCGAGGAAAACATTGAAACAACTACAAAAGTTGTTGAGCTAGCACACTTCCACGGAGTATCTGTTGAAGCAGAGCTAGGTGTAGTTGGTGGACAAGAAGATGACGTAGTAGCGGAAGGTGTAATTTACGCTGATCCGAACGAGTGTGAAGAGCTAGTGAAACGCACTGGAATCGATTGCTTAGCTCCTGCATT
This sequence comes from Sutcliffiella cohnii, assembly GCF_002250055.1. Taxonomy (NCBI): domain Bacteria; kingdom Bacillati; phylum Bacillota; class Bacilli; order Caryophanales; family Bacillaceae; genus Sutcliffiella; species Sutcliffiella cohnii. The sequence goes on along the minus strand of NZ_CP018866.1, from coordinate 4,417,589 downwards.
AGGATCTGTACACGGTCCTTATAAAGGTGAACCAAACCTTGGATTCAAAGAGATGGAAGAAATCAACAACCGCGCTGGAGTACCTTTAGTACTTCATGGTGGTACTGGTATCCCAACTCATGACATTCAAAAAGCAATCTCATTCGGTACTGCAAAAATTAACGTAAACACAGAAAACCAAATCGCATCTGCTAAAGCTGTTCGCGAAACGTTAGCTGCTAAACCTGAAGAATACGATCCACGTAAATATTTAGGACCAGCTCGTGACGCTATTAAAGCAACAGTAATAGGTAAAATGCGCGAATTCGGTTCTTCAAACAAAGCGTAATATTTAAAATAAGCAACAATCACCATTTCAACAATATTTTTTCAACAAGGTAAAGGCTGTCATTCTTTTGAATGGCGGTTTTTTCTTTTCTTACAGACTATCCTTTATTTCCCCTAGAAAACACGTTTTAAAACTATGCTTCACGCAGCTTCATTTTCATCGAATTAATGTAAAATACTTCGATAGTTCCACGATAATAACTAGTCAAAAGGTATTATTAATAAAATATTCAAGAAATATTGTTTTAGATAATGCCAGAAATTGTGTATACTAAGTAATAGTACATTTGGACATAACCTCGCCTTGAAGGGAGTCAAATATGGAAAAGTTAAAAATTATTGGTGGAACAAAATTAAATGGAACGGTACGTGTTAGTGGAGCGAAAAATAGTGCAGTAGCTTTAATTCCTGCAACGATTTTAGCAGAAACACCGGTTCGAATTGATGGGTTACCGAAAATTTCAGATGTTGATATTTTAAGTAGCTTGTTAGAAGAAATTGGTGGAACAGTTGAGCTTTCAGAAGAAGGTGACATAGTTGTTGATCCAGCAAATATGATCGCAATGCCACTTCCGAACGGGAAAGTTAAAAAACTACGTGCTTCTTATTATTTAATGGGAGCAATGTTAGGAAGATTCAAAAAAGCTGTCATCGGTTTACCAGGCGGCTGCCACTTAGGACCTCGACCAATAGATCAACATATAAAAGGCTTCGAAGCTTTAGGTGCAGAAGTAACAAATGAGCAAGGTGCTATTTATTTACGTGCGGAAGAGTTAAAAGGTGCACGAATCTACCTCGATGTAGTAAGTGTTGGTGCAACGATTAATATTATGTTAGCCGCAGTAAAAGCAAAAGGTAGAACGATTATTGAAAATGCAGCGAAAGAACCCGAAATTATTGATGTTGCAACTTTACTAACGAGTATGGGAGCAAAAATAAAAGGCGCAGGAACAGATGTCATCCGCATAGACGGAGTAGAAACATTACATGGTTGTCGTCACACAATAATTCCAGATCGAATTGAAGCTGGTACATATATGATAATGGCTGCAGCAGCTGGTAGTGAAATGATTGTAGATAATGTAATTCCAACTCATATCGAGCCACTGATTGCGAAACTTCGAGAAATGGGCGTAAGAATAGATATTAATGCAAATCAAGATCAAGTGTTAGTTGTACCTGGCGAAAAGTTAAAAGCAGTTGATGTAAAAACGTTAGTGCACCCTGGATTTCCGACTGATTTACAACAACCGATGACAGCACTATTAACGAAAGCAGAAGGAACGAGTATTGTAACGGATACTATTTACTCTGCGCGATTTAAACATGTGGATGAACTACGTCGCATGAATGCACAAATCAAAGTAGAAGGCAGATCCGCTATCATTAATGGCTCTGTGCAACTACAAGGAGCAAAGGTAAAAGCTAGTGACCTTCGTGCAGGTGCTTCCCTAGTCATTGCAGGATTAATGGCAGAAGGATTAACAGAAGTAACAGGTCTTGAACATATTGATCGTGGCTATAGCCATTTAGAAGAAAAACTAAAAGGGCTAGGCGCAACAATCTGGCGTGAAAGATTAACAGAAGAAGAAATAGAACAAATGCAGAACTCATAATGGGTTCTGTTTTTTTTTTTGTAATGGGAGCGTGGTGCAAAGAGCGGAAAAACTGGTGCATAAGCCACTTCAAAGTGATGCAAACAGTATTGAAACTGGTGCATACCGAAAGGAAAAGTCAGCATATCAATCCTGAGCGTGGTTCCCTGCTGGAAAGCAAGCTTATGATAACGAAGCATCTCAACCTGAAAACTAAATCGTACAATTTTACCCAAGCCAACGGTTCACCACTCCCGGACACGAAACCACATTTCAGCACCTATCATTTTATTAAAAAGAAATGCTAAAACAGTATAACATTACTTGATAAATGTGATATACTAATAAAAGATAATAGTATATCACATTGTCATAAAGAGTGCTTTATAGGGAGAGGATACGATGGAAAGAAGTTTATCAATGGAGCTAGTACGTGTAACAGAAGCTGCAGCTTTAGCATCCGCTCGTTGGATGGGCCGTGGAAACAAAGAACAAGCCGACGAAGCAGCTACAAGTGCAATGAGAGACGTATTTGACACGATTCCAATGAAAGGTACCGTCGTAATCGGTGAAGGGGAAATGGATGAAGCACCGATGCTTTACATTGGAGAAAAGCTCGGAACAGGCTATGGCCCGCGCGTAGATGTAGCGGTAGATCCGTTAGAAGGTACAAGCATTGTTGCCTCTGGAGGCTGGAACGCACTTGCTGTATTAGCAGTTGCGGACCACGGGAATTTACTACACGCTCCAGATATGTATATGGATAAAATCGCAGTTGGCCCAGAAGCAGTCGGGCAGATAGATATAAATGCACCTGTAATTGATAATTTAAAAGCAGTGGCAAAGGCAAAAAATAAAGACATTGAAGATATTGTGGCAGTTATTTTAAATAGACCTCGTCATGAACGGATTGTTTCAGAATTAAGAGAAGCTGGTGCAAGAATAAAATTAATAGATGATGGTGATGTTGCAGCAGCAATTAATACGGCTTTTGATGCAACTGGTGTTGATATTTTATTCGGTTCAGGTGGTGCTCCAGAAGGAGTAATTGCCGCAGTAGCATTAAAATGTTTAGGTGGAGAAATCCAAGGAAAACTTCTTCCACAAAATGAACAAGAATTAATTCGTTGCAAAAAGATGGGAATTGCCGATGTAAACGCGGTATTACGCATGGAAGATTTAGTTCGTGGAGACGATGCTATTTTTGCAGCTACAGGTGTAACAGATGGAGAGCTATTAAGAGGGGTACAATTTAAAGGAACGAATGGAACAACCCACTCATTAGTAATGCGAGCAAAATCAGGCACAGTTCGATTTATTGACGGACAGCATAACATTAAGAAAAAACCTAACTTAGTAATCAAGCCGTAAGCATTTGCTTGCGGTTTTTTCCTTGTCATTTAGGAAACTATAAACGAGTAAATTTTGTGTATAACTACTAACTTTACTTACGTTACGTCTAGCTCCGGCGCTTAGGCCCTATCAAACTTCCTGTTCCGTCCGTACGATAAGTCAACATCAGCTCGCTTTCGCTCGCTGTGTTTCCTTTATCTCCTACCGGAACAGTCCAGTTTGTACGGGCCTGATCGAAGCGCCTCCGCTTTTGTCCCTAGTTTTTACAAAGAGAAAAGAAAAATTAGCTAGTAAAAATATTTTTTAATACTAGACGTAAAATCGACATAAGACACGGATTATGTAAGGGGGTGTCTACAAAAAGTAGTTGCTTAAAGATAGGAAATGTGGGTAAAATATGAATAATAGAGAATCTATTGTTTCTGTAAAAGATATAGTAGAAAGCATGATGAAATAAAAATAGATTAACTATTAAGCCGCAAATGCGTTACTTCCCGCATAGGAAAGACAACGATATTAGCTTCTAAAAGCTATTCTTCGACCTCTTCTAAGGATAGTTATTCCGCTACTAATAGAGAAATAGAAATCCGTTCCTTTATATCAATACATTCTTCGAAGAAAAGAAAAAAGTATAGCTAAAAATTAAGAATTGAGTGGTGTTTTTTTGCATGGAATTAACTATTTCTAATTTAGAAAATCTTAAGCTGAAAGACCTGTACGAACTTGCACGTCAATATAAAATTTCGTATTACAGTAAATTAACGAAAAAAGAACTTATATTTGCTATTTTAAAAGCTCAAGCAGAACAAGATGGGCTATTGTTCATGGAAGGTGTTCTTGAAATTATTCAGTCGGAAGGATTCGGTTTCTTACGACCAATTAACTACTCTCCAAGCTCTGAAGACATTTACATTTCTGCATCGCAAATTCGCCGTTTCGATTTAAGAAATGGAGATAAAGTATCTGGAAAAGTTCGTCCACCTAAAGAAAACGAACGTTATTACGGGCTACTTCATGTAGAAGCTGTAAACGGCGACGACCCAGAATCAGCGAAAGAACGTGTACACTTCCCGGCTTTAACGCCATTATACCCAGATCGTCACATCTTACTTGAAACACAACCACGTGCATTATCGACAAGAATAATGGACATCATGGCACCAGTAGGTTTTGGCCAACGTGGTTTAATTGTTGCGCCTCCAAAAGCTGGTAAAACAATGTTGTTAAAAGAAATTGCAAATAGCATTACAACGAATCATCCAGAAGCAGAATTAATCGTCCTATTAATTGACGAGCGTCCGGAAGAGGTAACAGATATCGAACGTTCTGTTGCAGCTGATGTAGTAAGCTCTACTTTTGATGAAGTGCCAGAAAACCATATTAAAGTTGCAGAACTAGTACTAGAACGTGCAATGCGTTTAGTAGAGCATAAGCGTGATGTTATTATTTTAATGGACAGTATTACTCGTCTGGCGCGTGCTTACAACTTAGTAATTCCGCCAAGCGGTCGTACGTTATCAGGTGGTATCGACCCAGCTGCCTTCCACCGTCCAAAACGATTTTTTGGAGCAGCACGTAACATTGAAGAAGGCGGTAGCTTAACAATTCTAGCAACAGCGTTAGTAGACACAGGTTCTCGTATGGACGATGTTATTTATGAAGAATTTAAAGGTACAGGTAATATGGAATTACACTTAGACCGTTCACTTGCTGAGCGTCGTATCTTCCCTGCAATTGACATTCGTCGTTCAGGTACTCGTAAAGAAGAGTTATTAATTCCGAAAGACCATTTAGACAAGCTATGGGCAATCCGTAAAACAATGTCTGATTCCCCTGACTTTGCGGAAAAACTACTTCGTCGCTTACGACAAACGAAATCGAACGAAGAATTTTTCTCTATTCTAGACGATGAGCAAAAAACAGGTGGTAGACGTTAATATTTAGTTCGTCCAACAATTGTCAAATAAAACTATTTACGAGTTGTTGCAAAACTGGAATAACCTTGATATAATTTCAACAGTGTGTTTAAGATAAATGATGTCGAATTGTATGACACTTTGGTATCATTTGATTATAACTCTGTTTCGAAAGACTCAGGGCGTTAAAGGAGATGAAAAGAATGAAAGCAGGAATTCATCCAGATTACCGTAAAGTCGTATTTATGGATATCAACACAGGTTTCAAATTCATCACAGGTTCTACGATGAAAACAAACGAAACTGTTGAGTGGGAAGACGGAACAACTTATCCGTTAATTAAAGTAGAGATCTCTTCTGACTCTCACCCATTCTACACAGGACGTCAGAAGCATGCTGCTGCTGATGGACGTGTTGAGCGTTTCAACAAAAAATACGGCCTTAAGTAATATTGAACTTATCTCAATGAGGGAGCTTGCTCCCTCATTGGTTATGAAAAGGCTAAAAATCGTACATGCAATCATGCCAACGATTTTCCGAAACGAAACGATAAAACAGGCAGGTTAACCAACATCTTGCCTGTTTTTTTATTCTTTATAGATAGAAATGCTGAGGGCGCTCGCTTAGCGGCGACAAGCACAAGGCAAGCGCTGTAGAAGGGCGCTTTTTGCCCTTCGGAAGCGATTGACTTGTGACCTCGAGCCGCTAGCGCCCGAAGCTGGACAGATAGAAAAGCGGAGGCGGCTCGCTCAGGTTCAAACAAACTGGAGCTTTTCCGCAGGAGATAAAGGAATCACGACGAACGAGAGTGAGTCGATGATGACTTATCGTACGGAGGAAAAGTGAAGTTTGAGCCGGACCTAGCCGCCGTAGCTAGACAGATAGAAAAGCGCAGGCGCATCGGCCTGACCGCGCTCCAGTAGGAAATTAATTACAACTAGTGGAAAAACAGAAAAATTGCGTATAGTTCATATCGCTTATGACTATACAACTACTACTTTCGTTAAAAATAATTAGAAAAAAGCTACATATGCTACCACTAACGGTAGCATCTTAACTGTTTGTTGGAAGGGAGAGGCCTTATATGTATGTTATGGAACATTCAGGCTGGGTAGAAGTAATTTGCGGTAGCATGTTCTCAGGAAAGTCGGAAGAATTAATTCGCCGAGTTCGAAGAGTGCAATTTGCGAAACAATCCATTCAAGTGTTTAAACCGGCAATAGACAATCGTTATAGTGATGAAGCAGTAGTTTCACATAACGGCACGTCCGTTTTAGCGATACCTGTGAAAGATTCAAATACAATTCTACAAGTGTTAGATGAAAAAACAGAAGTAGTCGCAATAGATGAAGTACAATTTTTTGATGATGCAATTGTTGAAGTTGTTCAACAACTAGCAAACAAAGGCTATCGAGTAATGGTGGCTGGATTAGATCAAGATTTCCGCGGTGAGCCATTTGGGAAAGTTCCAGAACTAATGGCGATTGCTGAATCTGTTACGAAGCTACAAGCCGTATGTACTGTTTGTGGTTCTCCTGCAAGTAGAACACAACGTTTAATTAACGGGAAACCAGCTAGATTCGATGACCCAATTATACTAGTAGGTGCTTCAGAAGCCTATGAAGCCCGCTGCCGCCATCATCACGAAGTTCCTGTAAAGGTACCGGAAAGTCAAACAATTAAATAAATAGTAAAGGGATTCTGCATGAATAGTTACCATGACTGTTCATTCAGGATCCTTTTTTATTTTGCATTTGTTTTCATATCAAGGTGAATATTTCCATACCGATAGGGGAAGTTATAGTTAGTCCAACTGTACCTAAATTGAAGGTGATACGATGAAAAAACCAATTCCGTTATCTTCTCTTTTGAAAAAAAAGATAGAGGAAGAACAGGAAGATAATAAAGAAGCAGTAGAAGTAACGGATGAAACTTCGGAACTATATAAAGATCTTACGAGTAATATTGAAAAAATAAAACAATTATTAGGAAAAAGTAATGATATTACATTTAGAGAACTAACAATAACGCAAAAGCCTTTTACTCAAGGAACTGCGGTATTTATAAACAATATAGTAGATGAACAAATCGTGAATGAGCATGTTTTAGAAGCAATTATACAATACCCATTTGAAAAAGAATTAGAGAAAGAGAATCTATTTTCTATACTAGAAAAAGAGACTTTATCTGTCCTAGACGTTAACGTGTTGAATCGATGGGACGATATAGCGAACGAGATAGTATCAGGTCATACTGTTATTTTTGTTAACGGAATAAACGAAGTGGTTAGTTGTAAAACAAACGGTGGAAATTACCGGTCGATAGAAGAACCTTCAACAGAAGTTACCGTGAGAGGGCCGAAGGAAGGTTTTGTCGAATCGTTACCGATAAATATTTCATTAGTTCGTAGAAAAATTAAAAGTCCGGATTTGCAAGTAGAGAAGAAGAAATTAGGGAAAATAACGAAAACGAATATTGCCGTTTTATACTTAAAATCAGTAGCGAACGAAAAAATCGTGCAAGAAGTGATGGCAAGGCTGAATCGAATTGAAATTGATTCTATTTTAAGCTCTGCGAATATTGAGGAACTGGTACAAGATGGTACATTCACTCCATTTCCGACCGTTTTTAATACAGAGCGCCCTGACATTGTTTCGAGTGAGTTAATGGAAGGTAGGGTGGCGATTATTGTTGAAGGGACACCGTTTGTATTAATTGTCCCTACGAGTTTTCCACAATTTTTTAAATCTGCGGAAGATTATTATCAACGGTTTGATATTGCATCACTAATTCGGATTTTACGGTATATTGCGTTTACAATTTCTTTACTCGGTCCTTCCATTTATATTGCCCTCATTACATTTCATCAAGATTTAATACCGACAACGCTACTAATTAATTTAGCTGCACAAAGAGAAGGTATACCGTTTCCAGCTTTAATTGAAGCGTTCATTATGGAATTAACATTTGAAGTGTTGCGAGAGGCTGGGATTCGTATGCCAAGGGCAATTGGCCAAGCAGTTTCCATTGTAGGGGCACTAGTAATCGGCCAAGCGGCAGTACAGGCAGGTATCGTATCAGCGTCAATGGTAATTGTAGTAGCATTGACAGGGATTGCAAGTTTTACAACTCCTTCTTACAACCTTGCTATTGCAGCTCGGATGTTACGTTTTTTTATGATGCTAGTAGCTGCAACGTTCGGTTTATATGGGGTTATGATGGGGATTATTGTTATCGTTGCTCATATATGTAGCTTACGCTCATTTGGAGTACCGTATTTATATCCAATTGCCCCATTTAGTCTAACAGGTCAGGCAGATGGATTAATTCGAGCTCCTCTTTGGTGGATGAAAAACCGTCCACACTTAATTAGTAGAGGCAGAACAAAAAATATGCCGAAAGATTTACACCCAACCCCAACAACAAAAGGTGATACGAATGATTCGACGTAGTTTCAAGTTATCGATACCCATCATCATATGCTTTCTATTAACGAGTTGTTGGAATGCTCGAGAAATAACCGACCTTTCTATCATTTCTGCAGTAGGAGTTGATAAAACAGAGGATGGAAAATTTAACGTTTCGTTTCAAATTATTAATGCTGGGGATGTAGCAACAGGGCAAGAAGGGGCTTCCCGAAATACTTCCCCTACTGTCGTATATTCAGAGCAAGGGGACACGTTATTTGAAGCGATAAGAAGAGCTACGAAGAAAATATCAAGAAGAATATATTTTCCACATACGAACGTCGTAATTATTGGCGAAGAAATAGCACGTGAAGATGGTGTGAAAGCTTTTTTAGACTGGTTTGAACGTGATCATGAATTCCGAACGAATGTCGATCTTGTTATTGCTAGAGGAAGTAGAGCAGAAGATGTATTAAAGGTACAAACATCGATAGAACGTGTGCCGGCGAAAAAGATTGTTACCGAGATTGCGACAACGGAACGGTCTTGGGGAGGAGCAATCGTTTCGCAAATCGGTGAAGTTATTAGCGATTTAATGAGTGATGGAAAAGAAGTAGTTATTACAGGAGTTCATTTAATCGGGGATATACAAGAGGGATCAAATGGTGAAAACTTAATGAAAAGTGTCCTTCCTAGCTGGATAGAAGTGAGTGGAATAGGGCTATTTAAAGAAGGTAACCTTATTCATTGGTTAGATGGACGCGATGCGCGTGGGTATAATTGGGTCGTCGATAATGTGACAAGTACGGTAGTGAATCTTGATTGTGAAGCGCGTCCTGGAGGAAATATTGCAATTGAATTAATTAGATCGCGGACAATAATTGAAACGGAAATTCATAATGGAGCACCGATAGTTAACATGAGTGTAACAGGGGAGGGTAATATTGGGGAGCTGAGCTGTCCAATTGACCTACTTGAGCCCACTAATATATTAAAACTAGAAAAACAATTAAATGAAGAAATAAAAGGAGAAATAGAAAGAACGGTAAATATCATTCAGGAACTTGGTATAGATTCTTTTGGCTTTGGAAGTGAGTTTCACCGTCAGCATCCAAAAGAGTGGAAGGAGCTAAAAAATAATTGGGACGAAATTTTCCCAACTGTAAAAGTGAATGTTGAAGTAGACGGTTTTATTCGAAGAACGGGCATGAACAATAATAATTTCCTCATCCAATAGGAAATGGGGTGGTTTAATTGGATAAAGTTAAAATAAATTCCTTTCAGTTTTTCACACTGCTAGTTCTGTTTGAACTAGGGAGTGCCATTGTTGTATCTGTAGGATTAGAGGCGAAGCAAGGAGCTTGGGCGACTATTTTATTAGGAATGACAGGTGGAATTGCTATTTTCTGCATTTACTATTTATTACATAAACAATATCCCGATAAACCACTCACTGATTATGTAAACTCCATCGTTGGAAAGTATATTGGTACAGTAATTAGTTTCTTATATATCGTTTATTTTTTATATATTGCAGCAAGAGTATTGCGTGATTTTGGTGATTTATTACTCACCTCGACTTTGCCAGAGACCCCTCTGTTCGTCATTAATCTCGTGATGATCATAGTAATCGTGTACGTTTTATTCCTTGGACTAGAAGTGATGGCAAGAATGAGTGAGTTCTTTTTCATCTTTTTAATATTAAATGGACTATTCGCCAATTTCCTTATCTTTTTTTCGGGCATCATTAATTTGAAAAATTTATTTCCAATTCTCGGGGAGGGAGTTGGAACAATTATAAAGACAGCTTTTCCGGTTGGATTTACATTTCCGTTTGGGGAAGTAATTGTGTTTACGATGATTCTTCCACTATTAAATAAGGAGAAAACAGCGCTTAAGACTGGAATAATTGGAATTGTTGTAAGTGGACTGTTAATCGCGTATACAACGATGTTAAATGTTGTCGTTTTAGGTGCGGAAGTGTCTCGTGTATCTACCTTCCCACTTCTAATGACTGTTGGAAAAATTGAAGTTGCTGAGTTTTTAGAGCGACTAGATGCACTTGTCGTCGTAACACTCGTATTAACAATGTTTTTTAAAATTTCTATCTTTATGTACGCGGGCTTAAGTGGAATTAAATCGGTATTAAAACTTAACAGCTTTCGCACCTTTGTTTTTCCAGTAGGTTTATTAACAGCGCTCTGCTCTATTACAATTGCAGGGGATTTTTCTGAGCATTTAAAAGAAGGAGTAGACATTGTCCCGTACTATTTACATTTACCTTTTCAAGCAGGTATTCCAATCATGTTATTGTTAATAGCTATATTCCGTAAAAAAGTGATGAAAAAAAGTTAAGTAGTTTCTTTCTCTTTCTGCACTAAACGAAATTTATTATATAACGGAATACCGACACTTAGCCCAGCAATAATAATGATGATGGCGTATTCCTCCGTATCCATTACCCAAAACGGATTGATGATGTTACGAATACTCGTTTGCATTGGAATACCTACAATAAAGTCTAAAGCAAAAAGTAACATACATTGAGCTATTAACAATAATGGCATAAATAAAAGCATTTTTATCATTAGTTATTTCTTCCTTTACGGGTTCTAGTGTAACGCGTCTGGATAACACTGTGGAGTGGTGCATTGGAGCGGAATTTTCGTGCATAAACTTTTCATAGTGGTGCAAACCGTGACGGAAATTGGTGCATAACCAGCTGAAAAGTCAGCGTAAGAACTCATCGTAGAAAACAGAAAACCAACTACGTGCTCCATTACTAATAGTATGCTTGAACAAACGAATTGAAATTGGATGTAAAAATTGGAATGATACCTTCTCCTATGAAAAAAAAGTAGGTGGGCAGTATAAAGGTAGGAGGTGTATGAAAAGTGAGAACGATACTTATCTTATTGGTAACAAGTTTGCTGCTAGCTGGTTGTGGGATTGATGGGGAGCGAATTAGCCAAAGTGAAGATATAGATGGAACAAGGTTTATTAACAATCGATACGGTGGTTATTATGAACGTGATTTAGATAGTGAACGTTACAATACAAATCAAAATCCTAATTTTATCGATTTAACAGAAAATAGACCAACGTACGGGGATGACCAAGATAAAGCACGTGAAGTGATAAATGCAGTTTCGGGTGTGAGAGCGGGCTCTATTTTTATAAATGGCAACACTATTCATGCGACAGTTTATACGACCGAGAAAAAAGATAAGGAAGAAAGAAAAGAGCTGAAAAAGAAAGTAAACCGGAAACTAGCTAGAGCGCTACCACGATATGATTACGATGTACAATTGCAAAACGAAAATTAAAAAACGGCTGAGACAAAACTAAATTCATCATGATAAAAAACGAACAATTGCAGGATTAGCGGAGGAAATATACGTAGACTCCAGCGGGAGGAAAGGCATAGGTGAGAAGATAGCAGTGCGCAGCACGAGGAGGCTCACCAGTACGAAAAGTGAAGGCGGCTCGCTCTGGCCCGACAAGCATAAGACAGACGCTGCAGTTGGGCGCTCTTTGCCCAACGGAAGTGACTGGCTTATGTCTCGAGGGCCAAGCCGCCGTAACTAGACACGCCCGCGGAAAGCGAAGTATATTTCCGGAGCGAGTTTTCCCCGGATATTTTTTTGTTCGTTTTTTTACTTTCATGAAAAAAGTTATGTCCCAACCTCTTTAGACATTCAGGTAACTCTCTGCTTTTTTTCCAATAATTTAGATTTTGACTGTTACTTTCTACTATATTATAATTATACTGTTGTACATATAATGCTAATTTGCAAAATCCATTTAGAGGTGAATGCACGTGTTTGATCGTTTACAAGCAGTAGAAGCACGTTATGATAAATTAAATGAATTATTAAGTGATCCGGAAATCGTTAGTGATACAAATAAACTTCGTGATTATTCGAAAGAACAATCAGATATTCAAGAAACAGTTGAAGCTTATCGTGAGTATAAAGAAGTAAAAGAACAGTACGATGATGCGAAAGCGATGTTGGAAGAAAAGCTCGATGATGAAATGCGCGAAATGGTAAAAGAAGAGCTTTCAGAACTAGAAGACCAAATTGAAGAGTTAGAAGAGCGTCTGAAAATTTTGCTAATACCGAAGGACCCTAATGATGATAAAAACGTTATTATGGAGATTCGTGGTGCAGCTGGTGGAGATGAAGCAGCACTGTTTGCTGGTGACCTTTACCGCATGTATAGTCGTTTCGCCGAGGCAAAAGGCTGGAAAACGGAAGTAATGGAGGCAAACTCTACTGGTGTAGGTGGATATAAAGAGATCATTTTTATGATTACTGGGAAAGGTGCCTTTTCTAAATTAAAGTTCGAAAACGGTGCGCATCGTGTTCAACGTGTACCTGATACTGAGTCTGGGGGCCGTATTCATACATCTACCGCTACTGTTGCAGTTTTACCAGAAGCGGAAGAGGTAGAAGTGGATATCCATGAAAAGGATATTCGTGTAGATACATTTGCTTCAAGTGGACCTGGTGGACAGTCAGTTAATACGACAATGTCTGCAGTTCGTTTAACGCACATTCCGACGAATACCGTTGTTTCATGTCAGGATGAAAAATCTCAAATAAAAAATAAAGAAAAAGCGATGAAAGTATTACGTGCTCGTGTATATGATAAGTTCCAGCAAGAAGCTCAAGCCGAATATGATGCAAACCGTAAACAAGCGGTTGGAACAGGGGATCGTTCAGAGCGTATTCGTACGTACAACTTCCCGCAAAACCGTGTAACAGACCATCGTATCGGACTAACAATTCAAAAACTTGATCAAATTCTAACAGGGAAGCTAGATGAAGTAATCGATGCTCTCATTATGGAAGATCAAGCACAACGAATGGAACAGGCGGAATAGCTATGAAACCGATGAAAATATACGAAGCCCTCACTTGGGCTTCTTCTTTTTTAAAACAAAATAACCGTGATGAAAACGGGGGCGAAATATTATTAAGGCATCAATTAAAAATGTCTCGTGCCCAACTTTTAAGCAATATGCAAGAGGAACTTTCAGAAAATCACCGGAAAGTATTCGTATTCGATGTGCATAAATTGGTAGCTGGAGTTCCGGTTCAGTATATTCTTGGATTTGAAGAGTTTTACGGTCGCCAGTTTTTCGTGAATGATGAAGTGTTAATACCTAGACCGGAAACGGAAGAACTTGTCGAAGGAGTGCTCCAAAGAATTGAAGATTTATTTCAAAGCAAAGAAAGTGTCTCCCTAGTAGATGTTGGGACAGGCAGTGGTGCAATTGCAGTGTCGCTTGCTCTTGAGAATAGTAGATTACAAGTTAGTGCAACAGACATTGCTGGAGAATCGTTAGAAGTTGCGAAGGATAATGCGCATAAGTATGATGCGGCTGTTGAGTTCGTCCACGGTGATTTATTATTACCGTTAATAGAACAAGGGATAAAAGTAGATGTTGTTGTTTCTAACCCGCCGTACATTACGGAAACGGAATTTGAAGAACTTTCTACCGTTGTCAAAGATTTTGAGCCGTATCGAGCATTAGTAAGCGGGAACTCTGGATTAGAATTTTATGAGCGCTTTATGGAAGAATTGCCACAAGTTCTAAACGAAAGAGCATTAGTCGCTTTTGAAGTAGGACTTGGGCAAGGTGAAGCAGTGAAGGAACTACTACAGCGTACATTCCCGCAAGCAGATGTTCAAGTAATAAATGATATTAACGGCAAAGATCGAATGGTTTACGGAATCATACGTTGATGGAATAGAGGGGATTGGCTTAATGCCAACCCCTTTATTTCTTTTTCTAAATGTTTAAAGACAGTCTGTTTCATTAAAGAAACCTCTGCTTCGTCAATATGTTTAAGTATTTGAGAAAGATTTGGATCAAACGTTATTGTTCGATGATAGTGATGATAAAACACGGTACCGTTCATCCATTTTCCCCCGATTAATAAATCAAAACTAACCGGAACGCTAATATGATTAAACGACTTACCAACTTTTCCAACACGATAATCCTCAATTTGGAATTGGTACTGATACATAACGTTTTCATCCTTTCCTAAGTAGTATTCTGTAGTCATGTATCCCCTCTAACCACATTCCCGTTTAATAAATGTCCTAAAACATTTTTCTTTAGATGAAAATATTTCTAACCGTATACATAAATAAAGAAACGGTAAATCCAATAATAATTTTCTGTTAAATTTTTTGAAAAATGTAAATATTATTGTTTCTAGTTTGTCTTAAACTATTGATTTGTAACGCTTTAGTAGAGCTTCTGTTAATTGTTTTGTAAAATCGTCCAATTTGATTTACAAATCGTTCATAGTAACTTAAAACTACTATTTTATGATGGGGGTGGTAGATTACATATTAATAGGAGGAGTAGCATGAAAAAGGGGAATGTAGGAGCGGGACTAAACAAACTATTAGTGTATATGTTAATGTTTCTTTTAGTTTTTTCAAACATTAGCTTATCACTACCACCAAAGTATGCGTTTGCAACAGAAGTGGAGTCGTCCACTAGTAAGAGCGAGATGTCTTTATTACTAACAGAAATAGGATCGAACGCTGATGAGGCTGGTTATGAATTTTTTGAAGTTTATAATACAACAGCCAATCCAATATCACTAGTAGACTTTTCTTTTGTTTACGATAATATGGTAGATTCCAACATAGAGATAACCATTCCAGAAACGACTGTACAGCCAAAAGAAGTAATCGTTTTTTGGTTTAATAGTCAAAGTAGAAACTTAGGTGAATTTAATCAATATTACGGAGTGGAATTAGCAGGAGAGCAAGTAGTGGAATTGCGTGATAACTTTCCTGGGTTTGAAAAGGGCAATAGAGCACTAATTGTTAAAGATGAAACGGGTAGTGAAGTCGTTTCCGCCCAATATAAGTCTGACGATATGAACGATGCTATAACTAGTATTTTATATAAATACCCAGAAGTAGGACCAGAAATGGAGAAACTATCAAGTGTAGAAACACCTACACCTGGATTAGTGGAACCTGAACAAGTGGAGGCTCCTTCTATACTAGAACAAGAATCAACGGAAGTGGAAGAGGAAGTTTCTGCAGAACCGCAGGAAGAATCACATGTAACTATTGATAATAAAAAAGAAATAGAGACGGTAGAAGAAGAGTCTACAGAAGAACCAAACGTTGTACCTATGGAAAATACTCCTCGCCTACCACTTTTAATTACGGAGTTATCGCCTAACTCAGCGGGTGGAGGAACAGATTATTACGAGTTTTTTGAGCTGTATAACACGACTCAAGAGAATATTCTTGTATCGGATTACACGTTTATTTATGATTATACGAATAGTGATTCAGAATTACCGTTTCAAATACCAGAAACGACTATTAAGCCAGGAGAAGTATTAGTTTTTTGGATTAATAATGGGGATAGAAGTTTAGAAGAATTTAATGAAAATTTCCAAATAAATTTAACGAGTGAACAAGTAATACAATTTAAAGATGTATTTCCAGGCTTTGCAAATGGAGGCAACCGAGCACTTGTAATTAGGGACATAGAAGGAAAGGAAGTTGTTTCGGCAAGTTATTTGGCTAGCGACAACGATAACACTGGGGCAGGCATCCAATACAAGTATCCTTTAACAGGGACAATGATGGAAAAATATCAAAGTTTAGCACCTCCAACACCAGGTACAGTGGAAGCAGTTCAAATAGAGGAGCCAAAAGAAGAACCAGTCGTCGAAGAACCTATAGATGAACAGGAAGATACATATAGTGACCTTCCAATCTTAATAACAGAACTATCTCCGAATTCTGTAGGGGGTGGTACCGACTATTTTGAGTATTTTGAGCTTTATAATAATACAAATCAACCTTTGTCGTTATTAAATTTTTCATTTATTTATTTATACACTCAAACTGGAAATGAGCTAACTTTTCAAATTCCTGTCACAACGATAGAACCACAAGAAACGCTCGTTTTTTGGTTTAATGTTGGTGACCGAAGTTTAGATCAATTTAATGAAAATTTTGGTACACAATTAACGAGCGAGCAAGTTGTGGAATTTAAAGATGTTTTTCCAGGGTTTGCAAACGGGGGAGACCGCGCTTTAGTATTGAAAGATAAGGATGGTAATGTAGTAGTTTCAGCAAGTTATTTAGGATCGGATAACGATAATACAGGAGCTGGTATCGAGTATAAGTTTCCACAATCAGGTACAGAGATGGAAAAATACAAAAGCCTTGCACCACCAACACCAGGTACAATTGAACCTATTCAAGTTCCAACGAAACGTATTGAACTAGAGGAGCTACCTGTCGACATAGAAGCACCGGTAATTTCTCATGAGCCTGTTACTGAAGCAACAGCTTTTTCTCCCGTACAAATAGAAGCGGAAATAACAGATAACGAGACAACACCGTTTGCTAACGTCTTTTATAAACTAGCGGAAGGTGACGATTGGAAGTCTATTCCGATGAGGTCCTCAGAAGATAATTCACAAATATATAGAGCGGATATACCAGGATTAGATGTACAGGGTGATGTTATATATTATATTGAAGCAACGGATGGGTTTAATATAGCCAAAACGGAAGAATATACAATCTCTGTTCAAGTAAGTGAAGTGGATTATAATAGTCTCCCTCATTTTCTCGTAACGGAAATTGTCCCTGATTCTACAAATGTAGGAACGGCTGATGGTTATGAGTTTATTGAAATATATAACAATACGAATAAAGACATTAACTTTAAAGATTACAAAATAAATTATCGCTACGGTGCCGATCCAAATACGGATGTAGTATGGCCTTCTATCCCAGAAGAAGTAATGATTCCGTCAAAAGGGACGCTCGTATTTTGGATTATTAATGATCAAAACGGTCACAGCACAGTAGACGATTTCAATGCAAATTATGGCTCTGATTTAGTGGAAAATAAAGATATTGTTCGAATTTATAGCGCTGGTATGGCAAATGCGGCAATGAGAGGGCTTTTAGTAGCTACGAATGCAAAAAAACCAATCTCAATCGCTTACTATAATGATGAGCCTGGTGTAGACGATACTCATCCAGATCAAGGAATTCTTTATAAATATCCACAAGATGGTACTATTCAATCTACAAAACTAAGCATTGAAGCTGCAACACCTGGAAGAGTGGAATCTTTCCAAGTACCACCTCAAGTTGTGGAACTTGAGGATGACACAACACCACCAATAGTAACAGATTTAACAAGCGTAACAGAAGTGTTAGAAACAGAAGATATTTTAATTAGAGCGGAAGCTTCGGATGATAGAGAAGTAAAGTCAGTCCGTCTGTTTTATTCATTAAGTACAGACAATGATTACAGAGGGGTTATTTTAAATAAAAATCAAGAAAATGAAACGTTTTTCTGGACAATTGCCTCTCCTGACATTATTGGGGAAGACTATGTGGACTACTATTTTGTCGTTTCGGACGGTACAAATGAATTAGTCAGTGAAACAAAACGAATTACCGTTTCTAGTCTTTATGACAAGTCTAGCCTTCGTTTAAATGTATCGGATGGAGAAGTTATAGCAGGCAAAAAAGTCATCAAAGGTACGTCACCTTCAGCTGTTTCGGGTGATGTAAAGCTTTATATTGATGAGGAAGAATGGACAGAAGGATTGTATTCTTCATTGGAGCAGGATGCGTATTTTGCTTATGAAGTGAGTGGTATCAATGCATTATTCCAAAATGCGGTCACAATGGGAGACGACATTCTTCATATCTTTGATAGAACGATGGCAGATTGGACATTAATTACGATACCGATTGAAGCGGACCGCCTCACGGTAGGAGAAAATACAATTACAGTTAGATCAGGAAATAAATCATCACCTTTCGAACTGGATCAATTAGAAGAAAACCGTGACGACTTTAACTTACGAGATGTTCGCCTCGTATTACCAGACGGTACGATACTACGCGATCCATTAAAATCAGACCCAACACAAGTTTTTGATATGGGTGATGACGGAACGTACCGACCATTTGAACATTTTACGTTTACGATTACAGAGGAACAAGCACCATCCCAATCCTTTATTTTTGATACAACTACTGTTTTAGATGGTGAATATACGATTAAAGCGCTAGACGTAAAACAAAACGAAACAATGGCGGCGACTGTTTTTGTTGATAACACAGCACCTCAAGTCTCTACATCTATAATGGAAGGTCACGAATATAAAGGTCCTTTTACAATAGAAGTACAAGCGACAGACAATATTGCAGGTGTAAGTACTGTTAGAGTGTTGCTTAATGGGAAGGAAATAGAAACACCGTACGAAACAGCATCTTCACTGCTTTCACCTGGAGAGCACAAGCTAGTCGTCATTGCGACAGACAATGTTGGTAACAGAGCAGAAGAAACGGTGCATTTTTCTGTAGTGAATGAAAATCCGTTTAAGCCAGAGTTAGTTTCACCAACGGACAGTGCAGATCATTCAGTAGATGGTGACCCTACATTAGTAGTGAAAGTAAGTGATCCTACAGATGACGAGTTAAAAGTATCATTCTATGAAGGATTTAAATACGATGCGAAGCGAACAGACTCCATCCGAATTTTCTCCAATGCTACTGATTATGAGCCACCACAAACGATGGTGCCGGAAGGGGAAGAGAAATTTGGAGACGAGGAGTATGTAACCATTTCCGAAAAGGATGGAAACTATGTAACGAATGATTCAAGTACACAATTCCCATACCATCGTTTTGAAGTGACAATAGATGAGACGATTGACGAAAATGATTTGATTGAACTAGTTTGGAACGGAAATTCTCTCGATGTTCGTAAAGTATCCATGTATGCTTGGAATCACGATACAAAGAAGTGGGAATTACTAGATTACAAGATTGCTGGAATAGAAGACTTTGAGTTAAAAGGAATCGTATCGTTCCATGAATATGTGAAAGAGCAAAAAGTAAACGTATTAGTTCAAGATGAAATACCAAGTTCACCGGAGGAATATGACTATACATTCGTTTGGATGACAGATACACAATATTATTCAGAGAGTTATCCTCATATTTATGATGGAATGACTCATTGGATTGCTGAAAATAAAGATGAGTTGAAAATTAAATATGTGTTCCACTCGGGTGACCTGGTAGATAAATACTATCAAGAGTTTCAATGGGTGAATGCAGACAGAGCGATGAAGACGTTAGATGACCATAACATTCCTTATGGCGTTATCGCTGGAAACCATGATGTCGATTATATAAATGACGATTATACCGAATATTATAAGTGGTTTGGTGAGGAGCGCTTTAAAAATAAACCTTATTACGGTGGCTCCTATAAAAATAACCGTGGCCATTTCGATTTAATTTCCGAAAAAGGCAATGATTTCATCATGGTGCATATGGGATGGGGAGTTTCCGACGAAGATATTGAATGGATGAATGATGTATTAGCGCAATATCCAGACCGTATCGCGATTTTAAACTTCCATGAATATTTACTAGTTTCAGGGAACCGTAGTCCAATCGGTAACCGTATTTTTAACGAAGTTGTTGTGCCAAATAAAAACGTAGTGGCTGTTCTAAGTGGCCATTACCATGATGCACAAACATTAGTTAGTGAAGTGGATGATAACGGTGATGGAGTGACAGATCGTAAAGTTTATCAAATGCTTGCAGACTACCAAGGTGGTCCGGAAGGTGGACTAGGATATATGAGATTGTTGCATATAGATCAAGACAACAATCGAATTATCGTAAATACGTATTCTCCTTATTTAGACAAATACAATTACTATGATCCAACTGACTACCCTGAAAAAGATGAATTTATTATCGAAGTCGATTTAACAGTAAAAGAAAAGCGAGTTGCTACTGATTATTTTGCTGTTAATGTATACACAGATACAGAAATCGGTACGGTTGACGGAGTAGAGAGTGGTAGTCAAACGGAAATGAACTGGTTAAATCTAGAGCAAAATAAAACGTATTCTTGGTATGTTGTAGCAGAAGACCAATACACCGGTAGAGCCGTTTCGGATATTTGGACTTTTACTAAAGGGAATATTCATTCAGAACTTCCAAAACCAACAGATCCAGTAGAGGAAGATCCAGTAGGGGAACAACCTGTCGTTGAGAATCCGAAAGAGGAAAACATAAACACAGAAAAAGGACAAAAAACGGACAACTCAAAACAGTCTAATGAAAAAGAAATAACGAAACAGCCAGAAACGAATAGTGGTAACCAATCAAATCTATTACCTAAAACGGCCACACATTTTTATAATTGGATAGCGATTGGGCTTATTCTCATTATGGCAAGCTTAGTAATCGTTTATAAGAATCGACGAAAAATATTATAAACTATTAAAAAAGTAGGAACATTACGGTTCCTACTTTTTTTGTTTCTATAAAAGGATTCGTTATAGAAAAAATATATTTTTTCATTTTACTAGTTTAATATTTATCCAATTGGTCCAAACTGTTTGCTAGAGAGGGGAGAAAAAAGCAAATGGTTAAAAAAAATATGATTCCTTTATATATAGTAATAATGTTTATGGGAGCTTTTGTGTCACTAGTAGGCGAGCAAGTAGAAGCAGGTGTTAAGAACGGTTCAATGGTTATTCCGGACGATGCGATTCGTTTACGTATTCTAGCAAATAGTGATAATGACGAAGATCAAGAGTTAAAACGTAAAATACGCGATCGAGTGAACGAAGAAATTACAATTTGGGTAGCAGATATTACGTCAAAGGAAGAAGCAAGAGCTGTCATTAAAGGAAACATCCCAGCAATAGAAGATATTATTGAAGAAGTAATGGTAGCAGAAGGCATCGAGCAAAAGTATAATGTAGAGTTTGGAAGAGCAGATTTTCCTACAAAAATGTACGGTCGTTTTATATATCCAGCTGGAGATTACGAAGCAATTAAAATTACGTTAGGAAAAGGTACTGGTGCAAACTGGTGGTGTGTACTATTTCCGCCATTATGTTTCTTAGACTTTTCAAACGGAGAAGCAACTTCTGCAACACCTTTTGAGGACGAAGAACAATCAGAACAATTAGTAGTAGTAGATGAAGAGCCAGAAGAAGTGGAAGTAAAGTTTTTCTTATTCGAATTTATTGCAAACATTTTCGCGAAATTTAAATAAATGATAGATTTATTATAAAAACAGTTCTACTTTCTATCTCGGTTCATAGATTATTACTAGAATCTATTTAAAACGAGGTGGAAAAATATGAAATATGTAAGAACGGCTAATAGAAATGATGTGCAAATGGTAGAACGATTTTTAGGACAAGCTAATATTAGTGCAGTAGGTTTAGAAGATTCGATTGAAGACTTTTTAGTGGTAGAAAATGAAGAGGGAAAAATAGAAGGGACGTTAGGAATTGAACGTCACGGAAAATACGCTTTGCTTCGGTCCCTCGTTATTTCACCAAGTTTTAAGCAACATCATATTTTGCAGCTGTTTGAACAAGCCCAAATATACGCAAAAAAGCGCGAAGTAGAAAAACTATTTCTGTTTACGAACAAGGCCAACTTTGCATCTTTTTTTGAACTACTTGGTTTTGTACCACAAAAAATAGAAGAAGTGCCGTCCGAAATACAGCAATCACCTTACGTGAAGGAGACATTTTCATTATCCGAAAGTAAAGTGTTAGCATGTGAATTATAGGTTATTCTATATGGATATCGGAACTATACACATTTTTTTGTGAAATATTCTGAAACAAACAACGTTATCCACAAAAAAGGTATGCTTTATCCACAGAATGTGGATAAAGCTTGTGTTATGGAGAAAATTTTAATAAAGTAATAGTACTATTACTAGATTTTTAAACGAGGATGATAAAATGAACACAATAAAGTGGATTGTGGATAAAAATAAAGTAAAAACAGAAAGTTATCCACATGTTCAACAAGCAGCAGCACTTTTACAACAAGATGAAGTAGTAGCTTTTCCTACTGAAACGGTATATGGACTTGGTGCAAATGCCTTGAAAGATAGCGCCGTTGCTAAGATTTTTAAGGCGAAAGGTAGACCGAGTGATAACCCGTTAATCGTACATATTAGTAATCAACAACAGTTGATAAACCTTGTGGATAACATAACACCAGTAGCAAAAAAGTTAACCGAAACGTTCTGGCCGGGACCATTAACGATTATTTTAAAAAAGAAGGCAGGTATTTCCGAGTTATTAACTGCTGGGCTAGATACGGTAGCGATTCGGATGCCGGATCATGAAATTGCACTAGCGCTAATAGAAGAGTCCGGCTTACCGCTTGCTGCTCCGAGTGCAAATCTTTCAGGTAAACCAAGTCCAACATTAGCTAAGCATGTTGAGGAGGATCTTAACGGTAAAATAGCTGGTATTGTCGATGGTGGTGCAACAGGAGTTGGCCTAGAGTCAACCGTTGTAGATTGTACAGGGGACATCCCGGTTATTTTTCGGCCAGGTGGCGTAACGAAAGAGCAACTTGAAAAAGTGGTAGGCAGAGTGGATGTGGATCCTGCGCTGGAAAAAGAAGAAGCATCATTAAAACCAAAGTCGCCTGGAATGAAATATACACATTATGCTCCGGTCGCACCACTATATATAGTAGAAGGAAGTCCACAATATCTACAACACGTTGTGGATAAAGCGAGAAAAGATGGGAAAATCGTCGGAGTACTATCCACAGATGAACAAATAGATAGGATAAAAGCCGATGTTGTATTAACAGTTGGTACGAGAAAAGACCTACATACAATCGCAGCACATCTATACGAAGTATTGCGCGCCTTTAATGAAACGTCTGTGGATATTATTTTTAGCGAAAGTTTTCCACAAGTTGGTGTTGGGGCAGCCATTATGAATCGTTTACAAAAAGCAGCTGGTCATAAAATAGTGAAAGAAAACGAGTGAGGATAACCTTGCTCGTTTTTTTTATGAAAAAAATAACAACTAAAAATTGTATATTTCTCTTCTATCCCTTCTTGGTTGTGCATAAGTTTATATAGGCTAGTCCGGTTGGGAGGGAGAGATTACAATTACACACTTTATAGAAGAACTCATAACTCTATTTATTATGGCAGTTGCTCTAGGAATGGATGCCTTTTCCGTTGGGCTAGGGATGGGAATGATTAAATTAAGATTAAGGCAAATATTTTACATAGGGGTTACAATTGGAATTTTTCATATCATTATGCCGCTCGGAGGTATGTTCGTAGGAAAGCTGCTGTCAGAAAAATTCGGTGCGCTAGCAACATGGGCGGGTGGCATTTTATTAATTCTTCTCGGCTTACAAATGATGATTGCCTCCTTTAAAAAGGATGATAAACCGTTTATTACCCCAGTAGGCTTCGGATTAATCCTTTTTGCCTTAAGTGTCAGCATGGACAGCTTTTCTGTCGGATTAAGCGTAGGCATATACGGTGCAAAAGTATTTTTAACCGTAATGATGTTCGGAATCGTCAGTATGATATTAACGTGGATCGGACTTCTTTCAGGGAAAAAGCTACAAGGTTGGCTTGGCTCCTACAGCGAAGCACTAGGTGGCAGCATTTTACTAGCATTCGGAATTAAATTACTATTGCCGTAAAAGCAAGGTGTATGCCTTGCTTTTTTTGTGCGTTAAAAAGGTTCGTATCTGCGTCAATAAATTTCTCAAGTGCGTCAAAAGTCCGAACCACCGTCAATAACCCGTTCAGGTCCGCCCAAAATCTCCCCGTAACTGCATGAAAACCTGTAATAAACATCTATCCCATGACGATAAAGAGGAATCCCCATCCAAAACTCTAAAAATCTTATTACTTTTTACCTAATTTTTGCTATCTAGTACATAAACATTTATTGAAATATGCCGAAATAAAGTATATAAAAGTTTTCATACTTTTTTTCTGTTCTTCTCCGAACTTGGACTATAATAGTATTAAACAATAACATCGAGGAGGACATGAAAATGAATATTTTATTTGTATGTACAGGAAATACTTGTCGAAGCCCAATGGCAGAAGCGATTTTATATAGTAAAAAACTACCGGGTGTGGAAGTGAAATCAGCAGGGATTTATGCGAATTCTGGTAGTGCTCCGTCTCCACAAGCGCAAATAGTATTGGAAGAGCAGGGTATAGCTTTTGATCATCGTTCGACAGCTCTGTCAGAAGAGCATATTGAATGGGCGACCTACATTTTAACAATGACAAATCAGCATAAACAATCCATTACTTATCAATATCCGCATGCACAGGGGAAAACGTTCTCATTAAAGGAATTTGCAGACGAAGATGGCGATATAATCGATCCGTTTGGCGGCAGTGTACCTTTGTATGAACAAACATTTAAAGAACTAAAGAGATTAATTGAACAGATAGTAGAAAAAAAGTTGTAGGCAGGGGAAATTTGGGAGGGAAGAAGCTTGAAGGAGAAAAAAATATTTACCTTTAGTTTGCGTTGGAAGTTAGTTATTTTTACTACAGTTTTAGCAGCGATTACGTATAGTGTGAGTGGTTTCTTCATTTACGTTGTGGCAGATTATGTATCATTTTTAAATGAAGTCTCGTTTACGATCATTACATTAACGTTAGGTGTTATTTGGTCGGGAATATTAGCTTACGTCGCTGCACAATATTTAACGAAGCCATTACATCAAATTCAAGTAGTTGCAGAAAAAGCAGCGAATGGTGATTTAACAGAAGACGTTCCTGTAGTTCAATCACGTGATGAAATTCAAGCGCTTGGGACGTCATTCAACTTAATGCTTCATAACTTAAGAGAAATGGTTCAACATATTGAACAAAACTTCGATGAAACGAACAAAAAGGTAATGCATATTTCATCCGTTTCCTCTCAAGCCTCTGAACAAGCAGACAACATTGCAGTAACGATAGAAGAAATTGCAAAAGGGGCAGAAAGTTCTGCTGCCTCTGTACAAGATACAGCAGAGTCTGTAGAAAATGTTATTCAAATTGCGGATGAAGTACATACAAAAGCAACGTCATCTGAGCAATTATCGCAAGAAATGGTGCAAGATTTAAATGAAAGCAAAGAAATCATTCACTCTCTTGTGTCTGGTATTCATAATCTAGCAGAAAATAATAGCGCATCATTAAAAGCGGTAGAAAGATTAGAACAACATGCGAAAGAAGTGGAACATATCATTTCATTAGTCGGCACTATTGCCGGGCAAACGAACCTTTTAGCATTGAACGCATCCATCGAAGCAGCTCGAGCTGGTGAACATGGTCGTGGATTTGCAGTTGTTGCGGATGAAGTTCGTTCACTTGCGGACGAAAGTGCAAAAGCAGTACAAGCTATCTCCGATTTGATCCAAAACATACAAGTGGAAGTAAAAAATGTCGTTGCTCGCATAAAAGAACAAGTAAAAGTAGCAAATGTTGAGGCAGACAAAGGGACAAAAACGAACGAAGTAATTGCCGAAATGCAACAGTCTGTCATGGAAGTAGCCGACGCGGTAAAACATATAGCGGATTTAGTGAACAGACAAATGGAAGTCATTCAAGTAACATCCCGACAATCACAAGAAGTAGCAGCAATCGCAGAAGAAACATCAGCGGGTGCAGAAGAAGTAACAGCAGCTACACAAGAACAAGCAACATTAATCAATGATATTGAAGGCATCTCCGAAGAGCTTGCCACCCAAGCAAACCGCCTAAAACAAACGATAGAAAAATTTCATATTTAAACAACTAATAAAACCTTAGCTTTCAAAAGAGATAAATACACTTATTATTTCTAATAGCTGAGGTTTTTTTGATAAATAACGGTAAATGATAATGGTTGGTTCGCCTTAGAACTGTTACAATATTTTACCTTAAAAGATTTAGAACCGTGAGTGGAACGGAGCGGAAGGTGCGAGACTCCAGCGGGGGAAGCGTGAGTCTTGAGACCCCGCACGAGCGAAAGCGAGGAGGAGGCTCAAGCCACGCCCGCGGCGACGCACAGGACGTGCTAGTGTCGACCGTGCGACAGGACGTCGCGGTACGGTCGACCAAGCGAGTACATGCAGCGAAGTGAAGCGGAACTATGGTAGCCGGTATTTCCGCTATTTGCAATAAAGAACTGGATCAAAGGGGAGGTCCAAGTTCTAGATTTAACAAACTACAGTTACTAAAAGGGGTACTTCTATATGACGGAACGTTCACAAAAATTAGACCAACTAAAAAAAGAAGACATTACAAGAAAAAACAAACTTATCAATCTCGTTACATTCATATCAGTACTTCTAGCCTTAGTAGTGGAAATATCCATTCTACAACCGTTAGCGGTCATCCTAACAATCGGCATAGGTGGAGCTATATTTATATCGGCTCTATCGCTCTTTATAAAAAAAGAAATATTCCTAATGCAAACGCCTTATATAGCTATTGGTGGGATTGCTATAGTCGTCTACCTTATTATGTCTGTTTCCTCATCGTTACCAATTATGCTATTACCACTATACATCATGACCGCAGCTGCTATATATAATACACGGAATACGCTAATCGTTGGAACAGTTGCTTCTTTATTGCTTAGCGCTCTTTACTTTATAACAACAAGTGCTGATTTAGGTATGGACTTGAAAAACTTAGTCATTTTCTATTTAATTTTCATCGTCATTACGTTAACGCTCTTTTTCCAAAACAGCGTGTCTCAAAAGCAAAATGTAGAAATCCAAAAACTACAAGAAGAAACAGAAAACATGTTACAAAAGCTACAACATCAAGCTAGTGTAATCGGTGATAAAGCGACAACTATAGGTGAAAACCTCACAAACATTCGTAAACAAGGAGAAACACAAGGTTATACTTTTAATGAAATGGTAATAGCCGTAAACGAAATATCTTCCGGAATGAACACACAAAGTGCAACGGCTTCTACTATTACTGAATCAATCGAAAGTTTAAACGAAATGGTAAAGCAATTGCTCGAAGGCTCTTCTGTTTTGAAGAAGGAAACGGATAAATCCCAACTCGAAACACAAAATGGTAGTAAAACGGTTGAATTACTTTCTACTAAAATAGTAGACTTTCAGCAAAGTATTCAACTAATGTCGGAAACGATGGAAACATTAGTGGAGAAAATAAAGGAAACGAACGGTTTTACAAATAACATTCAAGAAATCGCAGCACAAACAAACCTTTTAGCGTTGAATGCTTCTATAGAAGCGGCCCGTGCTGGAGAAAGCGGTAAAGGATTTTCGGTCGTGGCGGCTGAAATAAGAAAGCTTTCGGAGCTAACATCTAACACAGCTAATTTAATATCTAACAATCTAGCAAAAGTAAACGAGAGCACCGCCATTACGCAACAGCAAATGAAGGACAATTCATTAAGAATGTTAGAAAGTGTGGAGTTAACGAAAGAAACGAACGGGGTGTTTTTGAAAATTAGCGAAAGTGTAACACAATTAAATAACACCGCTAAGCAATTTGAAGAAATAACACAGCAGCTAGGGGCATCTTCGTTCTCCATTGAAACGTCGGTAAGTGATTTTGCGGCTATTATTGAAGAAACAACCGCTTCATTAGAAGAAATGTCCGCTTCTATAGAAACGCAAAACGAACAATTACATGAGCTCGTTTCTTACGTGCAAAATACAGACAAAGCAACAATGGAGCTGGTGAATAGTTGTAAATAAAACAGACAAACGTTTTCTCCAATTGTAATGATGGATTTTTTTTAACTAGAAGGGTAATATGAAAAAAGAGAAACATACGGTAAAGGAGAATGACAAACATGAAAGTAGCAGTTGCCTCAGATCATGGTGGTATGAATATCCGCAGAGAAATTATTGAACTTTTAAATGAAATGAATATTGAGCACGATGATTTAGGCTGTGAATGTGAAACGAGTGTAGACTATCCAGACTATGCACTACCAGTTGCTCAAAAAGTAGCTTCTGGAGAATACGATCGTGGAATTTTAATTTGTGGAACAGGTATCGGAATGTCTATTGCGGCCAACAAAGTAAAAGGGATTCGTTGCGCACTTGTGCATGATATGTTCAGTGCAAAAGCAACTCGTGAGCATAATAATAGTAACATCCTTGCAATGGGAGAGCGCGTAATCGGACCAGGTTTAGCAAGAGAAATTGCACGCGTTTGGCTTCAAACAGAATTTGAAGGTGGTCGTCACGAAAACCGCGTGAACAAAATTCATGCTGCAGAAAAATAAAAACAAGTAAATGCCCATCGCTAGCTTTGATGGGTTTTTTCTGTAAAAAGGAGTGAGCGTGTTGACAGTTTCGGATTGGAAAAACGAATTAACCGAAATATTAGATGAATTTCAAAAGCAAGCAAATCTTCAAAAGGGGCAAATATTTGTAATTGGCTGTAGTACGAGTGAAATCGTCGGAGAACGAATCGGCACAGCAGGCACGGATGAAGTAGCAGCAATGGTTTATGAAACGCTCTCCCAGTTCAGCAAACAAACGGGTGTCCACCTCGCATTCCAATGTTGCGAACATTTAAATCGAGCACTCGTCGTGCAACGAGAACTTGCAGATACACGTGGATTTGAACAAGTAACCGTTGTTCCAGTCCGTCAAGCGGGTGGAGCAATGGCATCTTATGCGTACCGAAACATGCCAAATGCCGTTATGGTAGAGCATATAAAAGCAGACGGTGGTATTGACATCGGTGACACTTTTATCGGTATGCATATAAAGCATGTGGCTGTACCTGTCCGGGTAAAACGAAAAAACGTTGGCCAAGCACACATCACGTTAGCGACTACCCGTCCAAAGTTAATCGGCGGTGCGAGAGCGATATATGTTTTAGAAGATGGCACTTGAAGCTTTACTCAAGTGCTTTTATTTTTTTAAAAATGTACTGTAACTTTTTCCAACATCGTTCGTTTTCATAATAGATAAGGGGGAGAAAAAGTGGAGAAGCAACGAAGGGAGACGTTGGATACATTATACCGAGCCTACGCGGAACAACTTTATTACTATTTGCAGAAACTGTCAGGCTCACCTTCAGTTGCGGAAGACTTAGTCCAAGAAACGTTTGTGAGAGCGACAATCTCTTTGCATGAATGGAAGGACAATTCCTCAGCGAGAGCATGGTTATATAAAGTTGCACGAAATGCGTATTTAGACACTTGGCGCAAAAAACAGAAATGGCAGTGGGTTCCGTTTTTACAACGTGATGAAATGGTCAGTCCGTATGGAATTCCAGAGATAGAATATGAAAAGAAGCAAAACCACCAATTAGTAGAAGAACTATTTAGTCTCCTCCCCGAGCAATATCGTTCTGTTCTCTATTTAAGAGAAATAGAGAATTATAGTTATGAGGAAATAGCCGAAGTGTTAGAAATGAACGAAGGCCAAGTGAAAATTACGATTCATCGTGCCAGAAAACGACTTCAAGATCTCGGAGAAAGAGAGGAGAAAAAATATGAGTAACTGGACAGAAGAGAAGGAGAAGAAAATATTAACGAAGTATCGATTCACGCTTACTTTTCGGATTCTCCGAATAACAATCGCCGTATTAATCGCATATTTTCTTGTAGTATCGGGAATGAAATGGATCATTATCCAAACAACGAATCCGTTAAAGTACGCTCATGATGCCGACACTATGTTACTAATAACAGAGCCAAATATTCATATTGAATATCGTTTTTGGGTATACCCAGAAATAGACTCTTTTTTTACTCAAACAATAAAGTATCCTATCTATAAGAAAGTTGGAAACGGTGAAATAGAAATTGGGGAAGTAGAAATAAAGAAGAAGCTATTCCAACGTAAGCCAACAATGACTGTAAATAAAAAACCACAATACAGCAATACATTTGAATTTTATTTGCCAGAAGATCCAACGGGGGGAACACCTTTAGATGCTCCAGAAAAACCTGGGCAATGGGAAAAGTTAGAGAAAGTCCATGAAGGTACTGTTGCAGAAATGGCATTTTCGATGGACCGTTATTATAGTATGGAAGAGTTACTAACTTTATTGGAAGGTTATGATATTCATGTTCTTTGGATGCCGTTAAATGTTGGAGAAAGGGCATTTCCTTATATGTCTTCCAGTGGTGGGGAAGAAGGTTATATTAACTACGTACCTGGTCAAGGTCTTGGGATTGGTAGAGTAAGTACGGTAGATGAAGAATATCGCCATTCGATGTCCATCTCTAGACCTTTTGTAGATGGAGCAGAACAAATGAGAGATATTTATTTAGTGAACTTACAAGGGTTGATTGAAGAAAGTACATTCCAAGAACATATATTTACGAAGGAGTATCTTGAAAAGTACTATAAAGGTATAGAGGAAAATGACTTCCAAGTATACGGTGCTGTCGTTACTGGACCGGTAAAGGAACTTTTGAAGCTAAAGGAAGTCGAAGGACTACGAGCGGCCCAAGTAGGGGATGTCACCTTTTGGAATTGGGACGAATAATAATCCGAAAATTTACAGTAGGAAACGCTATCAATCTTCTTTTTTTACTTTCAAAAGTAGCCTCGTACATGATAATATAATGTGGAGAATGAAAAATTTCCGAATAAACGCCAAAGGGGGATTCGAGAATGACATTAGCAAAACAAGATGAACAAGTGTTTAAAGCGATACAAGCAGAACTAGGTAGACAGCGTACGAAAATAGAATTAATTGCATCTGAAAACTTTGTAAGTGAAGCAGTAATGGAGGCACAAGGTTCTGTACTGACAAACAAATATGCAGAGGGATACCCAGGTCGTCGTTATTACGGTGGCTGTGAGCATGTTGACGTAGCAGAAAACATTGCGAGAGATCGTGCGAAAGAAATTTTTGGAGCAGAACATGCAAACGTGCAACCACATTCTGGTGCGCAAGCGAACATGGCAGTTTACTTTACGATTTTAGAGCCGGGAGACACTGTTTTAGGGATGAACCTTTCTCATGGCGGACATTTAACACACGGAAGTCCAGTTAACTTCAGTGGAATTCAATATAATTTCGTTGAATACGGTGTGGACGAAATAACTCATACCATTAATTATGAAGATGTATTAGAAAAGGCGAAATTACATAAACCAAAACTTATCGTTGCGGGTGCAAGTGCATATCCACGTGTTATCGACTTCGCTAAATTCCGTGAAATTGCGGATGAAGTAGGTGCATACCTCATGGTTGATATGGCACACATCGCAGGTTTAGTTGCAGCGGGCTTACACCCTAACCCAGTTCCTTATGCAGATTTCGTTACGACGACTACGCATAAAACGTTACGTGGACCACGTGGTGGAATGATTCTTTGTAAAGAAGAATGGGCGAAGAAGATTGATAAGTCCATTTTCCCTGGAATTCAAGGTGGCCCATTAATGCACGTAATCGCTGCAAAAGCAGTAGCATTCGGTGAAGCATTACAAGACGATTTCAAAGTATATGCACAAAACATTATTGAGAACGCTAAACGTTTAGCTTCTTCTCTAGAAAAAGAAGGGTTAAGTCTTGTTTCTGGTGGAACAGACAACCATTTATTACTT
Organism: Sutcliffiella cohnii; assembly: GCF_002250055.1. Classification (NCBI taxonomy): domain Bacteria; kingdom Bacillati; phylum Bacillota; class Bacilli; order Caryophanales; family Bacillaceae; genus Sutcliffiella; species Sutcliffiella cohnii. The sequence goes on along the minus strand of NZ_CP018866.1, from coordinate 4,385,567 downwards.
GTAGATGTACGCTCTTTAGGCATTACAGGTAAAGTTGCGGAAAAGGTATTAGACGAAGTAGGTATTACAGTTAACAAAAATACAATTCCATTTGAAACGGAAAGTCCATTCGTAACAAGTGGTATTCGTATTGGAACAGCAGCGGTTACAAGTCGTGGATTCGGTTTAGAAGATATGGACGTGATCGCAGCTCTAATCGCCGAAACGTTAAAAAATCATGAAGATGAAGCGAAGTTAAAAGAAGTAGCAGAAAAAGTAGAACAATTAACTGCTAAATTCACACTATATCCTGAACTAGGATAAGGTTTTTGTAGAGGTCTGATGTTAGACCTCTATTTTTTTTCGTCAATGACTTGAACGATTTGTCGAATTTCTGTAAAATCAGTGAAAGTGTGGACAAAATAGATTCGTGATATAAAATTTTTGATTAGATGAAGGGAGCGCTTTCGATGGCAAAAGTATACGTTTTTGATCATCCGCTAATTCAACATAAACTAACATACATACGAGACGTAAGTACAGGAACGAAGGAATTTCGTGAGCTTGTAGATGAAGTTTCTACATTAATGGCTTTTGAAATTACTCGTGATCTACCACTTCAAGAAGTGGATGTAAATACTCCTGTAGCAACAGCAAAATCAAAAGTATTAGCAGGAAAAAAATTAGGTATTATCCCGATCCTTCGTGCTGGCCTTGGCATGGTAGACGGTATATTAAAGCTAATCCCAGCAGCAAAAGTAGGGCACGTTGGATTATACCGCGACCCTAAAACGTTGCAACCGGTTGAATATTACGTGAAGCTTCCTTCAGATATAGAAGAAAGAGAACTAATAGTAGTGGACCCAATGCTAGCAACAGGTGGATCTGCTGTAGAAGCAATCCATTCCTTGAAAAAACGCGGAGCAAAACATATTAAATTTATGTGCTTAATCGCTGCACCAGAAGGCGTAGAAGTAGTAAAAGAAGCACACCCAGACGTGGACATTTACATCGCAGCACTAGACGAAAAGCTAAACGAAAAAGGCTACATCGTTCCTGGTCTAGGCGACGCTGGCGATAGATTGTACGGTACAAAATAATTTTTACGAGCTTCCCATTTATGGGGAGCTTTTTTTGATGAGGTGGAGGGGATGGATGGTGTGGTTGGCACAAAAGGGGTTGCGGTTGGTGCAAAAGGAAGCTGGGTTGGCACAAAAGGACGCTGGGTTGGCACAAAAAGTGTTGCGATTGGCACAAAAAGTGTTGCGATTGGCGCAAAAGGATGTTGTGGTGGCACAAAAGGGTGTCGGGTTGGCGCAAAAGGAAGCTGGGTTGGCACAAAAGGGTATCGGGTTGGCGCAAAAAGATGTTGGGTTGGCACAAAAGAATGTCGAGTTGGCGCAAAAAGATGTTGAGTTGGCCGAAAAAGTGTTTTGGTTGGCGTGAAAGAGAGTTCAGTTGGCCGAAAAAGTGTTTTGGTTGGCGTGAAAGGGAGCTCAGTTGGCCGAAACAGAGTCGCGGTTGGCGTGAAAGCTAGTTTGGTTGGCACGAATAAAGAAGCGGTCTTTGCCCGAAAGTCCGATTGGTCCCGAATTGCCAAGAGCGTCGACAATTTGTACAGGTGCGTCAAAAAATTCGCGAAGTGCATCAATTATTTCCACAAGTGCCTCATAAACTACGTATAGTGAATTGTTAACCTCCCAAGCGCCTCATAAATCTCAAAGAATCGCATAAAATTTCCTCCCAACTACAACAAAAATTAAAAATCGCCCCGCAAAACCACCTTAAACAGGCCTATCCGTACCCCATTCCCCACCTTCAAAAAAACTTCAATCCACGCTAAACAATCGTTACATATTTCTCCCTCCAAAAACAAACATTAGAAAAGAGGTGGTTAAATTAATGAATTCGTGCCGTCAATTTCTAATAATATCGATAGCTGTTGCATTATTTTTTTCTATTACCCAACGAACGTATGCCTTTCAATATCCAGAACGTCCACCGTTACCCGTTAGTCAACCTATAAGTGATGAAGAAACACAAACGGTTATTATCCGGACAGATGAAGAAATGCATGAGGCAATCCAACAAATCATTGAAACGCAATACCCTACACTCTCTATTAAATATACATACACAGAAGTATTTCACGGATATTCGATAGAGGGACCGGTACTAGAGTTAGAAAAGCTACAGAAAGAGGAAGGGATACTCGATGTTTCACCTGTTTCTATCTACAACCCACACATTGATGAAAGTGTCCCGTTTATTGGTGGGAAAGAAATAAGAGGCATTTTCGATGAGGATGGAGACCGCTTAACAGGTGAGGGTGTTGTAGTAGGGATCATCGACACTGGTATTGATTATACACATCCAGATTTAGCGAGTAATTATATTGGAGGTTATGATTTCGTCGATCAGGACGATGATCCGATGGAAACAAAGCGTGAACAAGGACCTCCAACACTACATGGAACACACGTTGCTGGAATTGTTGCTGCGAATGGAAAGATGATGGGGGTAGCACCAGAGGCGAAAATTATGGCATATCGAGCACTTGGACCAGGTGGGAATGGCACGAGTGAACAAGTTATTGCTGCTATTGAGCGAGCAATTAAAGACGGAGTAGACGTTTTAAATTTATCACTCGGAAACACGATTAACGGTCCAGACTGGCCAACGAGTCTCGCTTTAGATAAAGCAGTCGAAAAAGGCATTGTTGCAGTCACATCGAGTGGGAATTCGGGACCGAACCTTTGGACAGTAGGCTCACCTGGCACGTCAACAAAGGCGATATCCGTCGGAGCGTCCACCCCTCCATTACACATCCCACACATCGCTACTATTTTCTCGAGCGAAGAAGTAGAAATGCTCCCGTTTCAAGGAGCCCCAAAGTGGAATTTAAAACAAGCAAAGTATTACGAGATGGAGTTTGTCGGTCTCGGTGAGAAAAAAGACATAAAAGATGTAGAAGGAAAAGTAGTATTAATCGAACGGGGGAAAATTCCGTTCACTGAAAAAGTGTTAAATGCGAAAGAACAAGGTGCAATTGCTGTTATCATTTATAATAATTTAGAAGGAACGTTTCTTGGGGGACTAGAGATGGAAGTGGACATACCGGTCGTCTCTATTTCGAAAAGTGACGGGGTATTTTTAAAAAACCAATTGAAAAAGAAAAGAAAATTAATGAAAACGAAATACAGATGGCATCGGGATGAAATTGCTTCTTTTAGTTCAAGAGGACCTGTTACACATACGTGGGAAATTAAACCGGACTTAGTTGCGCCTGGAGTTGCAATTGATAGTACCGTACCAAATGGATATATTGCGCTTCAAGGGACGAGCATGGCAGCACCTCATGTTGCAGGAGCAGCAGCATTACTAAAGCAAGCTCATCCAGATTGGGAACCTTCAAAAATAAAAGCGGCATTAATGAATACAACGAAAGTATTAAAAAAAGGGGATGGAGAATTTTATTCTGTTCTCGAGCAAGGAACAGGTCGTATTCAACTAAAAGATGCAATGGAGACAAAGTCTATCATTCAGCCAGGATCCCTTCATTATGGAATTTACGAAAAAATTGATAAGCGAGAAAAGAAAGATGTTATTCTTCAAATAGAAAATGTTAGTGAAAAAGAAGTAAAATATCGTTTCGATATTCCGAAAGCAAACAAAGGAATTATATGGTCGATTCCCCCATCCTTCTCATTGAAACCAGGAGAAATGAAAGAAGTAACAGTTTCACTCGATATTAACCCGGAAAAGTTAGAACCAGGAATGCATGAAGGTCAAATAACGGTGAAAGCAGATGGGCAAGAAATTCGGTTACCTTACTTATTTATGATCGAAGAACCTAACTATCCGAGAATTCAAGGTTTTCAATTTGGATACGGCGATAAAGAAGGTAGCTATCAATATGAAGTATTTGTTCCAGAAGGTGCAGAAGAGTTAGGAATCGCATTATACGAAGGGGACACGCTTCATTTTATCGATTTTCTTGACTGGCAACGAGATGTACCACGAGGATTGCTTAGAAAAGAAATAAGTGGGGAAAAACTGAAAGGTAAAGGATTAGTAAAAGCAGTTATTTTTGCGAAAAGAAAAGAGAAAGAAGATTCCATTGAAGTGGATCTATATTTCGATTAATAAAAAGACGGTGATTTCGAATAAAGAAAAGCTTTTTCACAAAAGTTTTTTTCGAAATCGCCGTTTTTATAGTTGTTTTTAAGTTGGACACAAAATGTTCACAAAGTCAAATTAGAAATGCAGGAAAATCCAATTAAAATCGTGTTAGAATAAAGAGTAAAGTTTTTGGGACTACTATAATACAGTGATTTTTATCACACCATTTAATACCAATAAAGTTTACTGAGAATTTATGTATAACACATTGACATTGACAAAATGCTATTGTATGCTTACAAAGGGTATGAAATGGTAGGGTTTTCATACATTGAAAACACTTGTAAATGTTACATATTTTCATCGAGTTGGACCTCTTTTTTTTGACCACCATTATTGGGGTGATTTAGGATGACTAATGAGAAACACCCTTTCCGTGCAATGGCACTAACTACTAGCATTCTCTCTTACTTAGTTGGCCCTACTTTACTAGGTATTTTTGTAGGAAAGTGGTTAGACGAACAATTCGAAACTCCGCCGTTGTTTTTACTTATCGGTCTCTTTCTGGGACTGGCTACAGGTATATTTGGAATTATGCAATTACTTCGAAAATACTCTTCAGGAGAATGATTATGCCTGATACTAAAATTATGTTTATGCGTCATATAAGGTATTTTCTATTTATAGCAGCCTTATATGTATTAGGATGGGGTTTCACTCCATACCAAGACTGGTTTCTAGGATTACTACTAGGAACAGTTATCAGCTTTTATAACCATTGGCTACTATACCGAAAAGTTAATAAACTTGGAACGGTAGCAGCTGAAGGTGGCAGAATGATGTCACTTGGAACTGTATCAAGGATGGCTGCCGCCGTATTAGGAGTAGTACTAGCCGTAAGATTGCCAGAATATTTAAATCTATACGGAGTAATTATCGGGATTGTGACATCCTATATTGTCATTATCATAGATTCATTTGCAAGAATTTTCATAAGCAGTGGGGAAGAGAGGTGAGTACAGTTGGATCATGGAGCACCGATAAGGGTTGTTAATTTGTTTGGGGATTTTACCATATCCTTTAACCTATCAAACGTTATCATGACAATTATTGCAGCAACAATCGTGTTTCTAGTAGCAGTAATCGGAACACGCACAATAGCATTACGACCAACTGGTATGCAAAACTTCCTGGAATGGCTAGTAGATTTTGTGAAAGGCATCATCAGTAGTACGATGGATTTAAAAACTGGAGCCAGATTTATCACGTTAGGACTAACATTGCTTTTGTTCGTGTTTGTTTCTAACATGCTTGGACTTCCATTAGCTATCGTCTATAACCATGAGTTATGGTGGAAAGCGCCTACTGCCGATCCAGTGATGACATTAACGTTGGCTGTAATGGTCGTTGCATTAACGCACTATTATGGTATTAAACTAAAAGGCTTTAAAGAATACGGTAAGGATTACTTTAGACCGATGCCGTTCTTGTTCCCGTTAAAAATAATTGAAGAGTTCGCAAACACGCTTACTCTTGGATTACGTTTATACGGTAACATGTTTGCAGGAGAAATCTTGCTAGCATTACTAGTAGGACTAGCAGTAAATGGATACGAAGTTGGAATCGCATCTGGTATCGTCGGAACTGTTTTAGCAGCAATTCCTATGATGATTTGGATAGCGTTCAAAATGTTCATCGGATCAATTCAAGCGTTTATCTTTGTAATGTTAACAATGGTTTATATGGCACACAAAGTGAGTCATGACCATTAATTTATAAATTTTTTTTACAAAAATTGAAATTATTTTATACACATAAGGAGGAAATTATCAATGGGAGCTTTAGCAGCAGCAATCGCAATTGGTTTAGCAGCACTAGGTGCAGGTTTCGGTAACGGGATGATCGTTAGTAAAACAGTAGAAGGGATCGCTCGTCAACCTGAGTTAAAGAACGCTCTTCAAACTACAATGTTCATCGGGGTAGCACTAGTAGAGGCTGTTCCTATCATCGCGGTAGTAGTAGCATTCATGGTAATGTAATTTTAGAAAATTAGCTTAAAAAAGGTTCAATAAAGGCGAAGTCCGTCTCACTCGAGAACCTTCGCCTTTCGTTTATACGATGTTTAAGGGAATTACTCCTTTTAACATAAAATAGACGAGAATAGTTTTAATAGAAGAAACTAGCTTTCGTTTGTAAATAGACCATTTATAAACTACACAACTTGGTTGTAGACCAAGTTTTCTCATGTAACGATGTATTCCTTGAAAGGAGTGAAAGCAATGATGAGCAACCTCGACACATTAGTACTTGGTGCTGGTGGTGGTTTAACTCTTGGCGACTCACTTGTCCAATTAACAGTTTTCCTATTATTACTTTGGTTACTACGTAAGTTTGCTTGGGATAAGCTTATGGACATGATGAAGAAACGTGAAAACCATATCTCTAGTGAAATCGATGCGGCTGAAAATAGTAATCGCGAAGCTAAAAAGCTTTTAGAACAGCAACAAGCGTTATTAAAAGAAGCACGCGTTGAAGCGCAAACTCTAGTAGAAAGCGCGAAAAAAATTGGTGAAGACCAAAAGAACGAAATTATTAAATTAGCACAAGAAGAAGCTAATCGCGTAAAAGAAGATGCGAAAAAAGAAATCGAGCAAGAAAAAGAGAAAGCAGTTGTTGCTTTACGTGAGCAGGTAGCATCACTATCTGTCCTAATTGCATCTAAAGTTATTGAAAAAGAACTAAATGAGCAAGATCAACAAAAACTTATCGACGACTACGTTAAACAGGTAGGCGAAGCACGATGAGTAAAAATAGTGCAGCAAAACGTTATGCGTTAGCTCTTTTTCAAATAGCAAAAGAAAACAACACTTTCGATCAATTTGATACAGAATTAGCAGAAGTAAAAGCAGTGTTCGCAACGAACAAAGAATTACAATTAGTGTTAACAAACCCAAAAGTTTTAAAAGAATCAAAGAAGCAAATCATCCGCGAAGGATTTGTAGGCGCTTCTCCATTTATCGTAAATACATTACAGCTTTTAGTAGATCGTCATCGTGAAAATATTGTAGTCGACATGGTCGATGAGTACAAGAAAATAGCGAATGAAGCTCGCAATATAGCAGAAGCTGTCGTTTATTCCGTAAAAGCTCTTTCAGAAGCAGAAAAGCAACAGCTATCCGCTGTGTTTGCTGCAAAAGTAGGAAAAGCATCATTATCCATTGAAAACATCGTCGATCCATCTATTCTAGGTGGCCTTAAAATTCAAATCGGCAACCGCATTTTTGATGGAAGCGTTAGTAGTAAATTAGAACGTCTTGGACGTCAATTAACTTTGAACAGATAGTAGATAGGGGTGAAATTCATGAGCATCAAAGCTGAAGAAATTAGTGCGCTGATAAAAAAGCAAATCGAAAGTTATCAGTCAGAAATCGAAGTTAGCGATGTAGGTACAGTTATTCAAGTAGGTGACGGTATTGCTCGTGCTCATGGCCTCGACAACGTCATGGCTGGAGAACTTGTTGAATTTTCAAACGGTGTTATGGGTCTTGCCCAAAACCTTGAGGAAAACAACGTAGGTATCGTTATTCTTGGTCCTTTCCGCGAAATTAAGGAAGGAGATTCTGTTCGCCGTACTGGCCGTATCATGGAGGTACCAGTAGGTCCAGAATTAATCGGTCGTGTCGTGAATCCATTAGGACAACCTGTGGATGGTCTTGGCCCAATTGAAACAAAGAAAACTCGTCCAATCGAGAGTGCAGCTCCTGGTGTTATGGATCGTAAATCCGTTCATGAGCCACTTCAAACTGGTATTAAAGCGATTGATGCGCTTGTACCAATCGGACGTGGACAACGTGAGTTAATTATCGGTGACCGTCAAACTGGTAAAACTTCCGTTGCAATTGATACAATCTTAAACCAAGCTGACCAAGATATGATTTGTATCTATGTAGCTATCGGTCAAAAAGAATCTACTGTTCGTGGAGTAGTAGAAACTTTACGTAAGCATGGTGCATTAGATTACACAATCGTTGTAACAGCATCTGCTTCTCAACCAGCTCCAATGTTATTCTTAGCACCTTACGCTGGGGTAACAATGGGTGAAGAATTCATGTATAACGGAAAACACGTATTAGTTGTGTATGATGACTTAACGAAACAAGCGTCTGCATACCGTGAGCTTTCCTTACTATTAAAACGTCCTCCAGGTCGTGAAGCTTACCCTGGTGACGTATTCTACCTACACTCTCGTTTATTAGAGCGTGCAGCAAAACTTAGTGATGCAAAAGGATCAGGTTCCCTAACAGCGTTACCATTTATTGAAACGCAAGCTGGTGACGTATCTGCATACATCCCAACAAACGTTATTTCCATCACTGATGGACAAATTTTCTTACAATCAGACTTATTCTTCTCAGGAGTTCGTCCTGCGATCAACGCTGGTTTATCCGTATCCCGTGTTGGTGGATCGGCACAAACAAAAGCGATGAAGAAGGTATCTGGTACACTTCGTCTAGACTTAGCGTCTTTCCGTGAGTTAGAAGCGTTCGCTCAGTTCGGATCTGACCTTGATAAAGCGACACAAGCGAAATTAAATCGTGGTGCTCGTACGGTAGAAGTGTTAAAACAAGGTTTAAACAAACCAATAAAAATGGAAAAACAAGTTGCGATTCTTTACGCATTAACGAAAGGTTTCATCGACGACGTTCCAGTTGAAGATGTAACTCGTTTCGAAGAAGAGTTATTTGTATTCTTAGATCATAACCGTAAAGAAGTATTAGAAGAAATTCGTACTACTGGTGCTTTACCAAAAGACGAAGAAACTCTTAAAGACGCAATCCTTGCATTCAAAAAGACGTTCGTTCCAACTGAAAAGTAATAGATTAAATCGGTGAGACCACAGTAATGATAATCATTGCTGTGGGTTATCGCCATGACAAGGTTACAAAAGGTGGTGAGAACCTTTGGCATCATTACGCGACATAAAAACGAGAATTAACTCAACAAAGAAGACGAGTCAAATTACGAAAGCAATGCAAATGGTATCTGCTTCGAAATTAAATCGTGCAGAAACAAACGCAAAAGCTTTCAACCCATATATGGACAAAATTCAAGAGGTAGTTGCAAGTATCGCACTTGGAAGTACAGATGTAACGCATCCAATGTTACAAACACGTCCTGTAAAACGTACTGGCTACATCGTCATGACTTCTGATCGTGGATTAGCAGGTGCTTATAACAGTAATATTTTACGTACTGTATACCAAACAATCCAAAAGCGACACAAGTCTCAAGATGAGTACGCAGTAATTGCCATCGGTCGAGTTGGCCGCGATTTCTTCAAAACACGTAATATCCCTGTATATTCCGAAATCACGGGATTAGGGGACCACGTATCGTTTGCGGAGATTAAAGATATCGCGAGTCAAGCAGTTGGTATGTTTGCAGATGAGACTTTTGATGAGTTATACATCTATTACAACCACTTCGTAAGTGCAATTTCACAAGAAGTAACAGAGAAAAAACTACTTCCACTATCGGACTTAGCTCAAGACTCTAAACTTACTTCTTATGAATTTGAACCATCTCAAGACGCTATTTTAGAAGTTTTACTTCCGCAATACGCAGAAAGTTTAATTTACGGTGCTTTACTTGACGCAAAAGCTAGTGAACACGCAGCACGTATGACGGCAATGCAAAGTGCGACAGATAACGCGAAAGAGCTTATCCGTGACCTTACACTTGTTTACAACCGTGCACGTCAAGCAGCGATTACACAAGAAATTACCGAGATTACAGCTGGTGCGGCTGCATTAGAATAGAATAAAAAAGATTCGGACATAAAAAGTTGAACGGTAAAAGTAAGATAGGAGGGAAAACGATGAAAGGACGCGTTACTCAAATCATGGGTCCAGTAGTAGACGTAAAGTTCGAAAGTGGACATCTTCCTGAAATTTACAACGCTCTAAAAATTAATCATAAAGCACGTAGCGCTAATGAAGTTGATATCGAATTAACTTTAGAAGTTGCCCTTCACTTAGGGGACGATTCAGTTCGTACAATCGCTATGGCTTCTACTGATGGTGTCGTTCGTGGCATGGAAGTAGAAGATACAGGTTCTCCTATTTCTGTACCAGTAGGAGACGTAACATTAGGTCGTGTATTCAACGTATTAGGGGAAAACATCGACTTAGATACACCAGTTGCAGCAGGCGCTCGTCGTGATCCAATTCATAGAACAGCACCTACATTTGAGCAACTTTCTACAGACGTAGAAATCCTTGAAACTGGTATTAAAGTAGTAGACTTACTTGCTCCATACATTAAAGGTGGAAAAATCGGTCTATTCGGTGGTGCCGGTGTAGGTAAAACAGTATTAATCCAGGAGCTTATCAACAACATCGCTCAAGAACACGGTGGTATTTCCGTATTCGCAGGTGTTGGAGAACGTACTCGTGAAGGTAATGACCTTTACCACGAAATGAGCGACTCTGGCGTTATCGGCAAAACAGCGATGGTATTCGGTCAGATGAACGAACCACCTGGAGCGCGTATGCGTGTTGCCTTAACTGGTCTTACAATGGCGGAATATTTCCGTGATGAGCAAGGTCAGGACGTTCTATTCTTTATCGATAACATCTTCCGTTTCACACAAGCAGGTTCAGAGGTTTCTGCCCTACTAGGCCGTATGCCATCTGCCGTTGGTTACCAACCAACACTTGCTACTGAAATGGGTCAATTACAGGAGCGTATCACGTCTACAGCTGTCGGTTCTGTTACATCGATCCAAGCGATCTACGTACCAGCCGATGACTATACGGATCCAGCTCCAGCAACAACGTTCGCTCACTTAGATGCGACAACAAACTTAGAGCGTAAATTATCTGAGATGGGTATTTATCCTGCGGTAGACCCACTTGCTTCAACTTCTCGTGCATTATCACCTGAAGTAGTAGGAGATGATCATTACGCAGTAGCTCGTGAAGTACAGTCTACTTTACAACGTTACAGAGAATTACAAGATATCATTGCAATCCTAGGTATGGACGAGTTAACAGATGATGACAAATTAACTGTTCACCGTGCTCGTCGTATCCAATTCTTCTTATCTCAAAACTTCCACGTTGCTGAGCAGTTCACTGGACAAAAAGGTTCTTACGTTCCTGTTCAAGAAACGGTTAAAGGTTTCCGTGAAATTCTTGACGGTAAATACGACCACCTTCCAGAAGATGCATTCCGCTTAGTTGGACGCATTGAAGAAGTAGTGGAAAAAGCGAAGTCAATGGGTGTAGAAGTTTAATTAAACGGACCTAGGAGGGAATGAAATGAAGACGTTAACTGTCAGTGTAGTAACTCCCGATGGCCCGGTTTATGAATCTGATGCAGAAATGGTCGTATCAAAAACTCTTGAAGGTGAGCTCGGGGTTTTACCAGGACATATTCCAATGGTAGCTCCTTTACAAATCGGAGCTGTTCGCGTGAAAAATGCGAATACTACGGATCTTGTTGCTGTTAGTGGTGGATTCCTTGAAGTACGACCTGACAAGGTAACAATCCTAGCACAAGCGGCAGAGACTTCAAAGGACATTGATGTTACCCGTGCGGAAGAAGCTAGAAAGCGTGCGGAAAGTCGTATGCAATCTAAACAAGATGACATCGACTTCCGTCGTGCAGAACTAGCACTTAAACGCGCAATCAACCGTCTAAACGTTGCTAAACGCAGCTAATTATATAACTATTGATACCTAACCTCGTTGGTCTGCTTATAGAAGCAGATTGGCGGGGTTTTTTATTGTTCGGAGTAGAAAAAATGCGGACATTTATGTTAATGTGGCTTTATGTAAACAATCAAAGTGTTTATGTGTGTCAGGTGGAGGTTTATGTGCAATATCAAAGTGTTTATGTGCATTATGTGGAGATTTATGTTCAATAACCCCAAAAATATGTGCAACATCCATTCATTTCTGTTCTCGTGAAAAGTTTATGTGCAATATCAAAGTGTTTATGTGCATTATGTGGAGATTTATGTTCAATAAACCCAAAAATATGTGCAACATCCATTCATTTCTGTTCTCGGGAAAAGTTTATGTGCAATAACAAAGTGTTTCTGTGCATTACATGGAGATTTATGTTCAATATCCACCGAAATATGTGCAACATCCATTCATTTCTGTTCTCGGGAAAAGTTTATGTGCACTATCAAAGTGTTTCTGTGCATTATGTGGAGATTTATGTTCAATAAACCCAAAAATATGTGCAACATCCATTCATTTCTGTTCACTGTAAAAGTTTATGTGCACTATCAAAGTGTTTCTGTGCATTACATGGAGATTTATGTTCAATATCCGCAAGAATATGTGCAACATCGATTCATTTCTGTGTTCTGAGCACATTTATGTGGGTTATCAAAGTGTTTCTGTGTATTACACGGGAAATTATGAGCATTAACCCCAAAAATATGTGCATCATCTATTCCTAAGCCGAATTCCGGTTCTCACATGTCTTTCATTCAGATCCGGCTCCACCCCATCAAACTGTTATCACTATACAATCTATTCACCCTAAAAAATTTCTCCATGTCTATTATCTTTATCACATCTCCAACTCTAGTTAACTCTATCTTATATGCTGTTCCCATTACCCAAAATTGCGGTACCACTAGTGTTCATCAATTTCCACTATTTTCACCTCATAAATGTGAAATAACAAACATACGATTTCTATGTGGCACTTGTACATCTTATGTCGACACAGATATTGGTATTTGGTATAATTGTTATCGGTTACATTATTTAATATTCAGATGAATTTGAAAAAATGAAAAGCTTTGGAGGGGGCGGCATGAGTCTACTTAACTTATATCAAAATAACTATTTGATTGTGATCGTGTTCTTGCTATTAGGCGTGTTACTTCCTATCGTTGCTTTAACGGCAGGTAGGTTTTTAAGACCACATGCTCCAAACGCAGCAAAGCAAACAACGTATGAAAGTGGTATCGACCCGTTTCACGATTCACGTGTTCAGTTTAATGTTCGATATTACATTTTCGCATTACTGTTTGTCATCTTTGATGTAGAAACCGTATTTTTATATCCATGGGCTGTTGCTTATGAGAAGCTAGGAGTCTTTGCATTAATTGAAATGCTTATCTTCGTTGTTATGCTTCTTATCGGACTTATCTATGCATGGAAGAAGAAGGTGTTAAAATGGACCTAAATTTAGAGAATATTTCACCAGAGGAAATGGAAGAGTTAAAGCAAACTGTATTTCTTACCACGTTAGAAGAGCTAAAAGCATGGGCGCGAAGTAATTCAATTTGGCCAATGACGTTTGGTTTAGCTTGTTGTGCAATTGAAATGATGGGAGTTGGATCGTCTCACTACGACTTAGATCGTTTTGGGTCGTTTTTCCGTACATCTCCTCGTCAGTCAGATTGCATGATTGTATCAGGTACCGTTACGAAAAAAATGGCGCCTGTTTTAAAACGTTTATATGATCAAATGCCTGAGCCGAAATGGGTCATAGCGATGGGGTCCTGTGCGACTGCTGGCGGTCCATATATTAAATCCTATTCCGTAGTAAAAGGAGTGGACCAAATAGTACCGGTTGACGTATATATTCCAGGTTGTCCTCCAAATCCTGCGGCTCTTATTTATGGAATTAACAAACTGAGAGAAAAGATTCGCTATGAAGCAAAGACTGGGAAGAAGGTGATCTAGTCCATGAGCGATGAGAAAAGTTTAGAAGAATTAAAGAAGGAAGCAGCTGCGAAGGCGAAAGCGGCAGCTCTTGCTAAAATGAAAGCTAAACAAGAAGAAGCAGAAGCAAGGGATGAATCCCCTTCTGAAGAAGAAAGCGACCTCGACTTAGCGAAGAAAAAAGCAGCAGCGGCAGCGAAAGCAAAGGCGGCTGCACTAGCGAAGCAAAAGGCGAAAGAAGCTGAAACTCAAGAAGAAGCACCATCCGCAGAAGAAGAAAGCGACCTTGACTTAGCAAAGAAAAAAGCAGCGGCGGCAGCAAAAGCGAAGGCAGCGGCATTAGCGAAACAAAAGGCGAAAGAAGCAACTGAGGCAGAAGCAGGCAGTAGTGATTCGGATGATGACAAGGAAAAAGCAATTGCATTAGCAAAAGCAAAAGCGGCGGCAGCGGCGAAAGCAAAGGCAGCAGCGTTAGCGAAGCAAAAACGTGAAGGCGATGCAGAGGAAAGCGAAGACGCATCGGATGACAAGGAAAAAGCAATTGCATTAGCAAAAGCAAAAGCAGCAGCGGCGGCAAAGGCAAAGGCGGCCGCACTAGCGAAGCAAAAACGTGACGGTGGAGCAACTGATGGAGACCCATCAGATGAAAAAGCAAAAGCGGCTGCAGCAGCAAAAGCAAAAGCAGCAGCGGCGGCGAAAGCAAAGGCGGCCGCACTAGCGAAGCAACAGCGTGACGGCGGAGCAACTAGCGGAGACGCATCAGATGAAAAAGCAAAAGCAATCGCAGCAGCAAAGGCAAAAGCAGCGGCGGCGGCAAAAGCAAAAGCAGCTGCAGCAGCGAAGGTAGGCGGCAAAGCGGCAACAGAAGCGGAACCGGAAAAGCCATCGCCTAACCAAAAATATTTAGATAAATATTTAAAAGTTATTCAAGAGCATTTAGGAGAAGATGTGCTTGAAGAGTCCTATATTAATAGACTATCGAAAGACGTGCCAACATTAATAGTGAAGCGAGAAAGCTATTTTAAGCTAGCAGAGTTCTTAAGATACAATGAACAGCTCGGTTTTGAATATTTGTCTGAGTTACATGGAACTGATTTTGAGACACATATGGAAATATATATACACTTATATTCCTATAAAAATAGTCAATCCGTTGCTGTAAAGGTGAAAGTAGACCGGGACAATCCAGAGATTCCATCTCTCCAACCAGTTTGGGCGGGAGCAGATTGGCCAGAGCGTGAAGCGTATGACTTATTAGGAATTATTTTTACAGGTCATCCGAACTTAACGCGAATTATGATGCCGGATGATTGGGTTGGATATCCATTACGTAAAGATTATGAGCCGTTTGATGTGGAGGTGTAGCAAATGATTCGTACAGAGGAAATGCTATTAAACGTTGGACCTCAGCATCCAAGTACACACGGAGTTTTTCGTCTTGTTGTAAAAATTGACGGGGAAATCATTACAGAAGCTACACCTGTCATAGGGTACCTTCATCGTGGTACAGAAAAATTAGCTGAAAACTTGCAGTATACACAAATTATTCCGTATACAGACCGAATGGATTATCTCTCTGCGATGACAAACAACTATGTAATCTGTCATGCAGTAGAAACAATGATGAATATTGAAATTCCGGAAAGAGCGGAATATTTACGAGTACTTGCAATGGAATTAGGACGCGTCGCGAGCCACCTTGTATGGTACGGTACATACTTGTTAGATATCGGGGCTGTATCTCCTTTTCTTTACGCGTTTCGTGAAAGAGAAATGATCATTAATCTATTAAATGAGCTTTCTGGAGCACGCCTAACGTTTAACTACATGCGTGTAGGAGGCGTAAAATGGGATGCGCCTGAAGGCTGGATTGAAAAGGTAGAAGAATTTGTTCCATATATGCGCGAACAACTGAAAGGCTACCACGAACTAGTAACGGGTAACGAAATTTTCTTAAGCCGTGTAAAAGGAGTTGGACGTTACACGAAAGAGGACGCTCTTCAATACTCACTAAGTGGGGCAAACTTACGCTGTACTGGTGTGAAGTGGGATCTTCGCAAAAATGAGCCATATTCGATTTATGATCGTTTCGACTTTGATGTTCCAGTTCAAGATGGTGGAGACGCATGGGCTAGATATCAAGTACGCATGGCTGAAATAGAAGAATCATTAAAAATTATCGAGCAAGCGGTCGCTCAGTTCCCTAGTGAAGGTCCAATTATGGCAAAAGTACCGAAAATAATTAAAGCACCTAAAGGAGAGGCGTACGTTAGAATTGAATCGCCTCGTGGTGAAATTGGTTGCTACATTAACAGTGATGGTAAAAAAGAGCCATATCGATTAAAGTTTCGTAGACCATCTTTCTACAACCTTCAAATTCTCCCAAAACTTTTAAAAGGAGAAAATATGGCTAACTTAATCACGATACTAGGTGCAATTGATATCGTACTTGGGGAGGTGGATGGCTAATGATGCAAGAGCTACTCCATTCTACTCCTAGTTTAACGAATTTTTTTATCTTTTTCGGATTAGCGGTAGCGCTATTATTAGCTGTATTAGGATTCGTAACGTACGGAATTTTAGCAGAGCGTAAAGTAATGGGATTTATGCAAGCACGGATGGGGCCAAACCAAGTAGGTGGGAAATGGGGGTTACTACAAACGGTAGCCGACGTTTTAAAGCTTCTTTTAAAAGAAGATACGATACCAAAATTAGCGGATCGTCCACTTTACATTTTAGCACCAGTTATCGCTTTTACACCTGCATTCATGGTGTTAGCAGTTATTCCTTTTACAGATAAATTTCAATTTGCGGATATTGGAGTTGGCTTATTGTACTACATTGCCATCTCTGGTATTACAACAGTCGGTGTAGTCGCAGCAGGTTGGGCATCCAACAACAAATACTCCTTACTTGGAGGAATGCGCGCGGCGGCCCAAATGATTTCATACGAAGTACCGCTTGTTATGTCGGTAATCGGAATTATCCTTTTAACAGGAAGTTTAAACTTAAACGATATCGTCCTAATGCAAGGGGAGACAGCTTGGTTCATTATTCTTCAACCGGTAGGGTTTTTAATATTCCTTATTGCATCAGTGGCAGAATTAAACCGTACACCATTTGACTTACCAGAGGCAGAATCAGAACTAGTTGCTGGTTATCACGTTGAGTATTCAGGGTTCCGTTGGGCATTCTTCATGCTTGCAGAGTACGTTTATTTATTCGCGATGGCTGCGCTAACAACGGTATTATTTTTCGGTGGATGGTTACCACCATTCGAATTTTTAGGATTCATTCCGGCAGGCGTATGGTTTGCACTGAAGTTCAGTTTTGTCGTCTTCCTACTAATCTGGTTCCGTGTAACGTTCCCTCGTTTGAGAGCGGATCATTTAATGGAGTTCGGTTGGAAAGTACTATTACCAGTAGCATTAGCAAATATTTTCGTCACAGCAATTATTAAAGAAATTTTCTTTAAGTAAATAAGCCCGTTTTATCGGGAAAAAAATGTAGGGGTGAAGCGAAATGCGCGGTCTTGCAAAAGGTTTGAAGTATACCCTTAAAAACTTAACTATGAAAAAAGTAACGTATAATTACCCGGAAGAACCGCTTCCACTACCTGATCGTTTTCGAGGTATTCAAAAGTTTTACCCGGAAAAATGTATCGTTTGTAATCAGTGTGCCAACATTTGTCCAACTGATTGCATTCAGCTAACGGGTAAAAAACATCCAGACCCAAACAAAAAAGGAAAAATCATCGATACGTACGATATTAACTTTGAAATTTGTATTTTATGCGACTTATGTACAGAAGTTTGTCCGACAGAGGCGATTGTCATGACAAATAACTTCGAGCTTGCAGAATATAGTAGAGATCGTTTATTTAAAGATTTAGAATGGCTAGATGAAAATGATACAAACGTCCGAAGGGAGAATAAAGCATGAGCGGAGAATTTCTCATATTCTTATGTTTAGCACTTGTTGCAATCGCTGGCGCCGTGCTGATGCTCAATCTTACGAAAGTAGTACACATGGTTGTTTCCTTAGTGTTTACATTCATAAGTATTGCAGGTATTTACGTTCTTCTTTCGGCAGAGTTTGTAGCAGCTGCACAAATCCTTATATATTCAGGTGCGGTCACAATTATTATTTTATTCGGAATCATGTTAACGCGTCACAACGACCATAGTGAAACTTCAAGTGTAGGCCGAAAACTACTCGTCTTTGTCGGTATCCTTGGTTTCGCAGCTGTTACGTATTTCGGTATTTATAATTTAGAGCTAGGAGAACAAGCAACGGAGTTACACGTAAACAATACGGAGCAAATTGGACTAGCGATTTATGCACATTACGTTATTCCGTTTGAATTAACGTCTGTTTTACTATTAGTAGCTTTAATTGGGGCTATTGTATTAGCAAAACGGGATGATGAAGAAGAGGAGGCGAAAGATAAATGAGCAGTGTACCTTTATCAGCCTACCTCGTGCTAGCACTTATTTTGTTTTGTATCGGCCTATACGGTGCATTTACAAAACGAAATGTCGTCATTGTACTCATTTCAATCGAGCTAATGCTAAATGCAGTGAACATCAACTTAGTCGCATTTAGTAAATTTGGGATGAACCCATCGATTACAGGGCAAGTTTTCTCCCTGTTTGTCATAACGGTCGCAGCGGCAGAAGTTGCAGTAGGAATAGCAATACTCATTGCACTTTATCGCAACCGTCGTACCGTCAATGTCGATGAAATGAATTCATTGAAGCATTAAAAACAGTGGAAGAACTTGTTTGAGAAAGCATGAGGTAACATAGCCTCGTGAATAGAGAAGGGGATTTGATACGATGATGGAGAATGCTTGGCTTATCCCGCTTTTTCCGCTGATCTCCTTTATCCTATTATTACTAGTAGGTAAAAAACTGAAAGAATCGAGTGCGTATATCGGTATTGCGCTCACACTCGTATCATTCGTTCTATCTACATTAGTATTATGGGATCGGCTATCAGCACCAACATATTATCAATCATTTACTTGGTTAACGATTGGAGATGTACAGCTTACAGCGGGATTTGAAGTAAATCAATTAAATGCATTAATGCTTTTCGTAGTGTCATTAGTCAGCTTACTCGTACATATTTACTCTAAAGGCTATATGCACGGGGAAGGCCGTTTTCCAGTGTACTATTCCTATTTAGGTCTTTTCACCTTTGCGATGCTGGCACTAGTTTTATCACCGAACCTTTTACAACTTTATATTTTTTGGGAATTAGTTGGGGTCGGTTCATTTTTATTAATCGGATTTTATTTTTACCATGATGAAGCGAAAGCCGCTGCGAAAAAAGCGTTTATTATGACGCGTATCGGGGATGTAGGATTATTCATCGGGATCATTCTATTATTCTGGCAAGTTGGCAGCTTCGAATATCGTGATATATTTGCTAGTTTAGAAGCGGGTGCTATTTCCTACGAAATGATAACGCTCATTGCGATTCTTATTTTCGTTGGGGCAATTGGGAAATCTGGTCAGTTTCCGTTACATACTTGGCTACCAGATGCGATGGAAGGTCCAACACCAGTTTCTGCTTTAATCCATGCAGCGACAATGGTAGCAGCAGGGGTTTACTTAGTAGCAACACTATTCCCGCTATTTAATGCAAGTGAAGCTGCAATGATGACAGTAGCAATTGTTGGGGCATTTACAGCCATTTTTGCAGCCTCAATCGGTCTTGTGCAAAAAGACATTAAACGAGTGTTAGCCTATTCAACTGTCAGTCAGCTTGGATTTATGATGCTTGCTCTAGGTGCTGCTGGATATGTTGCAGGTGTTTTCCATTTAACGACACATGCGTTCTTCAAAGCACTTTTATTCCTTGCAGCCGGAAGTGTCATCCACGCTGCTCAATCACAAAATGTAGAAGAACTCGGCGGATTATGGAGCAAAATGCGCTTAACTGGGATACTCTTTTTAATCGGTACGTTAGCGATTAGTGGATTCCCGCTATTCTCAGGTTTCTTTAGTAAAGAGGAAATTTTAATAGCAGCATGGGTAAACGGTAATCCGTTCTTATTCATCATTGCACTAATTGCTGCATTTTTTACAGCTTTTTATATGTTCCGCTTATTCTTCATGGTGTTTACAGGAAAGAGTCGTGGAGATCAACGTCATGTTCACGAATCACCATCTGTCATGACAATCCCGATGATTGTTCTTGCTGTTTTAGCAGTAGGAGCAGGGTTTATTAATACACCGTGGTTCGGTCATCATTTAGGCGATTGGCTTACAGAAGGAACGGTTCTCTATGGACCAGCACATATTTCAGGTCCAGCTTGGATCATGATTGTGGCAACGTTAGTATCGTTCGCAGGAATTGCGTTAGCTTACTTTATGTACAATAAAGGGTCCATTCCGCGTGACTATTTCAGCGAAGGAGCTCCTGCAGCGTATAGCATGTTATACAACAAATATTGGATAGATGAGCTTTACAAAGGGACGTTTGTATACGGGTCAAAAGTGATCGGTCTATTCTTTAAATATATCGATGAATTCCTCGTACAAGGAACGATGAAAGGAATTGCTTCTTTTACGCAAACGCTCGGTAAAATAGGTTCGAAAATGCAAAACGGTCAAACACAAACGTACGGTGCTGTCGCGTTTGTCGGTTTAGCAGTATTATTAGTCATCTTTGCGTTAGTAGGGGGGTATATCGGATGAGTAACTACTTCTTATCTCTATTAATATTTGCCCCACTAATCGGTATGGTAGTGCTTTTCTTCTTACCAAAAACAAATGAAAAGCTAATTAAAACGGTTGGAGTTTTAGCGACGCTACCATCCTTACTATTAGCGTTTATCGCGTACTTCCAGTTTAGAGGCGGTACAGAGCTTACACAATTTGCAGAAAATCGTAGCTGGTTTCAAATTGGAAGCCCACGATTTATATCGGAATTTTATGGGCCAGATGTATTTTTAGGAATACCGTATGAATTAGGATTAAACGGCTTTTCACTCGTGATGATCCTATTAACAGCAGTTCTTTCAACTCTAGCAGCTATCGCTTCCATTCATATTAAAAAAGAATGGAAAGGCTACTTTCTACTATTCTTACTTTTACAAGTTGGGATGCTTGGAGTATTTGCTGCTGAAAACTTACTATTATTCTTCATTTTCTTTGAAATTACGTTAATACCGATGTTCTTCCTTATCGGAAAATGGGGTTATTTTGAAAAGGAAAATGCCGCTTATCGATTTTTAGTTTATAACGGACTCGGTTCAGCTATTTTATTAATCGTATTTATCGTCCTTTATACAAAAACAGGTACGATGAATATCGCGGAAATTACACAAATTGTGACAAGTAATAGCGGGATCGTTCCTTTAACAGATTCCTTTAAAATGGGACTATTAATTGCTTTACTCGTTGCATTCGGTATTAAGTTACCAATCGTCCCGCTACATAGCTGGATGTTAAAAGTACACGTACAAGCACCACCGTCGATCGTTATGCTTCATGCAGGTGTATTATTGAAAATTGGAGCATACGGGTTAATTCGTTTCGGATTAAATATTTTTCCAGAACAATTTGCTAGTCTCTCTGTTATTTTAGCGATACTCGGGGTTGTTAACTTACTGTACGGTGCGTTTTTAGCGCTCATTCAAACGGAGTTTAAAATGGTTCTTGCTTATTCAAGTATTTCGCATATGGGAATCGTACTAATTGGATTATCGGCATTAAACGAAGCTGGAATTCAAGGAGCAATATTCCAAGTCGTTTCTCACGGATTTATTGCAGCGCTTCTCTTCTTCCTCATTGGAGTAATGTATGAGCGTGTAGGTACAACGAATATCGAAAAACTTGGTGGTTTAGCGAAAGTAATGCCAATTACGGCTGGATTTTTCCTAGTTGGAGCACTTGCTTCCCTTGGGTTGCCAGGGATGAGTGGATTCGTTAGTGAATTTATGGCATTTTTAGGATTATTCCAAAAAGAGCCGATTATCGCCGCAGTTGGTGCGTTAGGGATTATTTTAACGGCTGCTTACCTTTTACGAGCAGTACTTCGAATCACATTCGGTAAGCCAATCGACTATAGCGAAAAAGTAGTCGATATGCGCGGAGCTGAATATGTTCCAGTGCTTGTATTAGTGTTCTTTATTGTATTAATAGGTGTGTATCCAAATATTTTAGTTTATCCGTTACAAGCAACAATAGAAGCCATTATGTTAGGGTTAGGAGGGTGAATAGGAGATGGATATAGAAACTTTACTCAGCTTTGATTGGGGCGCTATGATGCCAGAATTCATCATCCTTGGTGTTGCAACCCTTCTTTCACTACTCGATTTATTTCTGAAAAAAGAGTTTGATCGCCGCTATCTTGGCTGGATTGGATTTGCAGGAATTCTCGTAGCAATTGGCTTTTTAGTCGGTACATTTGAAAGCGTGGGAGCTGGCCAACCAAAAGTAACATCGATTCTGCATGAAACGTTTCGTTTAGATAGCTTTGCACAAAGCTTTAAGCTTCTGCTCCTCATCGGTTCTGCACTTGTGATGTTAATGGCCATTAGTTATGAACCGAAAGAAGGAATAAAAACTTACAGGGGAGAGTTTTATTACTTATTTTTAACGGCCCTCCTCGGTACGATGTTCATGGCATCAAGTGGAGACTTAATTACATTATTTATCGGACTAGAGCTATTATCATTATCGTCCTATATATTAGCTGGCATCCGTAAATACCATGGACCTTCGAATGAATCAGCGATGAAATATGTGATAAACGGAGCCATCGCAACTGCGATTACGTTATTTGGGATGAGTTACGTATTCGGTTTAACAGGAACAACAAACCTGTTAGAAATGCAACAAATTTTAATGCAAGCATATGCAACAGAATTACAGCATATGTTGCTAATCGGTTTTATTATGATGTTTGTAGGACTTTCCTTTAAGCTCGCAACAGTGCCGTTTCATATGTGGGCACCAGACGTGTATGAAGGTGCACCAACTCCAGTCGCCGCGTTTTTAGGAGTTGTTTCCAAAGCAGCAGGATTTGTTATTGTATTACGTATTTTCGTTACGCTATTTATCATGACACCTGCTGAAGGTGGAGAAACATCGATGTTTTTATCGCTTCAAGAATTTTTAGCAATTATTGCAGTAGCATCGATGGTTATCGGTAACGTTGTTGCTCTACGTCAACGAAACGTAAAGCGTATGCTTGCGTACTCGAGCATTGGGCACGCAGGTTACATCCTCGTTGCGGTTACAACGTTAAACTTCTTATACATGTTTGATGCGATTTGGTTCTACTTATTAGCCTACTTATTTATGAGCATCGGAGCATTCGCAGTCGTTCAAATCGTCACAACGAAGTACGGGACGGAAGATGTTAGTGTTTTTGCGGGACTTTATCGCCGTTCACCAGCATTAGCAGTAATTATGTCGATCTTTTTACTATCACTCGCTGGAATTCCAGGAACAGCTGGTTTTATCGCGAAAGTAAATATTTTCATCTCGGCTATTTCGGAACCGTCGAATGCTTACGTATTAGCATCGGTTTTAATTGCAACAACGGTCGTATCGTATGTCTACTATTTCGGTATTATGACGCAAATGTTCTTCCGTCCAACAGCAGACGAGGAAAAAGTAAACATACCAGTTCCAATGTGGATTGTATTAGTAATAGGAGTGATTGGAACGGTTATTTTAGGTATTATGCCTAATATCGCTCTAGACTTTTTCCACAACTATTTCAATATTTTATATGATTTCTTTCTACCTGGTCAGTAATTTGTCACTATTTTTGGGGGAAAATAGGATTTTTACTGAACTATGGATTGTGCAATAAATGGGGTATATGGTTTAATAGAAGAAGGAGTGTCGAAGCTCCTTCTTTTTTTGATGGAACAATGTCGAAAAATTTTGATTGATGACTGTCACTTGTCGGAAAGTGTCGAGGAGGGTGAATGATGGAAGCAGATATTGGTGCTCAAGCATTAATTAGTATTTTGTCGCATATCGTATTTATTGCCGTCACTTGGTGGGCGTTACAAAGTGTACAATATGAAAAATGGATGAAGCCAAACAAAGTACTACAAATCCGTCTTTTACTCATACTCGTAACAATCGCAATTGGTTCTACTGTCAGCAATTTCTTCTTAGATTACTTATTCTTATCACAAAGAATACACTTTTTATTTTAAATTTCACTGTACATAAAAAAGATACTAGCTTGATCGTCTTTTATAGTATGGAAAATCGACAATAGTATGTATACATCCACATTTTTCATAAACAAATTGACGACAATTCCCATGTATGTAAAGCCTCCTCCTGGCAAGAATGGTAATAAGGAGAGGGGACGAGGGGATATGAAAAATAATTGGAAGAATGTTTTATTTGGAATAGCTATTTTTGTATGTATAGGTTTCGTTGTCGTAGCGATTGGGAATGAAAAAAATATCGCGCGTGCAGATGAAAGTGATAATAAAAAACAAGTTGTAACGAGTAATGAATTTGAAGAAATCGTAAATGTTTTTGAAAAAAATAAATTTTCCATGGATGAGTGGAAACTTTATGGCAGAAAATACGTCAAAACAATTAGTAACTTAGACGGATTTCAAACGTACGCAAATGAGTTAAAAATAAAGATGGACCAATTTACTTGGAATGAGTCGATAGAAGAGGACAGTTGGAGTCTAACAGGAACGTTTATTAATGAGTCGACGAAAGAAACTGAGACCATTCAATTCATAACAACCCACACAAAAACTAATCCAACCACGTATATACTTTTTGAGATGAAAGGGTCCGACTTTAGTTTTGAATCTCCTAAAAAAATCCAGCAACAATTCGACCAGAAATCTGCCAATATTTTTCAAGGCGAATATGAAAGTTTTGCTTGTATAGTAGGCACAGCAGGTGATAAGATTAACTTTGGTTTGCATGATCTGTCAAACAATTTGCTTACTGATTTTAATGCTTCAGAAGTGGAGTCATTAAAAGAGGATACATTTGTATCAATCTCTGCATATAATGGGAAGTGGGACCGAGTAATTCCTACACACCATGGACTGATAAACTTACAAATTGGACTTAGAAAAGAACGATTAGGCGAAAAGATTACAGTTGTAATCGGCACGCCAATTATAACGATTGAATATTAATATAGAGAACATAGGACGCGGAGGGGAAGACCTTGGATAAAATCATCGTCCGTGGCGGAAAAAGGCTTACGGGTACTGTGAAGGTAGAAGGTGCAAAAAATGCAGTACTGCCTGTTATCGCTGCAACATTATTAGCAAGTAAAGGTAAATGTGAAATTTTGGACGTTCCAGAGCTTTCTGACGTTTATACGATCAACGAAGTATTACGTTATTTAAATGCTGATGTAAGCTTTTCGAACAATCGTATTACGGTTGATGCTTCAAGAGAGCTTATGATGGAAGCACCGTTTGAATACGTTAGAAAAATGAGAGCATCCGTATTAGTGATGGGGTCTTTATTAGCTCGTGAAGGTCGAGCGAAAATTGCCCTACCAGGAGGATGTGCAATCGGTTCCAGGCCTATTGACCAACACTTAAAAGGTTTCGAAGCAATGGGAGCAAAAGTAAAAGTTGGTAATGGTTTTATTGATGCAGAAGTCGAAGGAAGATTAAAAGGTGCAAAAATCTATTTAGACTTCCCAAGTGTAGGAGCAACAGAAAACATTATGATGGCAGCTACATTAGCTGAAGGTACAACAATTATTGATAATGTAGCGAAAGAACCTGAAATTGTGGACTTAGCAAACTTCCTAAACGGAATGGGAGCGAAAGTTCGTGGTGCAGGAACTGGCACAATTCGTATTGAAGGTGTAAAAGAACTTCACGGTACAACTCATCATATTATTCCAGATCGAATTGAAGCTGGGACGTTTATGGTAGCAGCTGCCATTACTGGCGGTAACGTACTAGTACAAGGTGCAGTACCAGAACATTTATCATCTCTAGTTTCAAAAATGCAAGAAATGGGCGTAACAATTCAAGAAGAAGAAACTGGATTACGTATTATCGGTCCAGAGCGTTTAAAGCCTGTAGACATTAAAACGATGCCACATCCAGGATTTCCGACGGATATGCAATCGCAAATGATGGCATTATTACTTGCTGCTGATGGCACAAGTATGATTACAGAAACAGTTTTCGAAAACCGCTTCATGCATGTAGAAGAATTTAGACGCATGAACGGCAATATAAAAATAGATGGCCGCTCGGTAATTATCGATGGACCTTCTACTCTTCAAGGTGCTGAAGTTGCCGCAACTGACCTACGTGCAGGAGCTGCATTAATTTTAGCTGGATTAATTGCGGATGGTTATACACGTGTAACGGAACTAAAACATTTAGACCGTGGTTACGTAAACTTCCATCAAAAATTAGCAAGCCTTGGTGCAGACGTAGAACGTATTACGTTAGAAAGCGCACCAGCTGTTTCAGAAGTAGAAGTAAAAGAAGCATAAAATAGACACACAGGTTCAGATTCTTTTAATAGAGTCTGGACCTTTGTTTTTTTATTGGGCCAACCATTTTATATGCGGTACTAGCTCCGGCGGCTAGGCCCGGCTCAAACTTCACTTTTCCTCCGTACGATAAGTCATCATCGCCTCAAAGATCGCTCGCCGTGATTCCTTTATCTCCTGCGAAAAAGCTCCAGTTTGATTGGACCTAAGCGAGCTGCCTCCGCTTTTATGCTTTCCTCTAGTTTATTTCTGATAATTTTCGCTCATACCTTCTATTGTTTTACATAATCATGACAATTATGTAACAAAAATAAAAAAAGTTGTCATTTCTTTTTGTGAGACAAATCTTGTCATAATTGCTTGTCCAAGCCCATAAGAATGGAATATACAAGTATTTCATTTCAAACGGAGGCTCGACACATTTATGAAAAACATAAAACCAATTATCGTACTCTCATCTATCCTTTTTGTTATGATCCTACTAATTCCAGCTCTAGTAGTCGTACCGTTTGCAGACAAGGAAGCCGGAAAGCTAACCGAAAATGTACAAACGAAAGACATGGAACCGATTGATTTAAGCTCGCCTGTTGACGTTCCAGTATATCGAAGCCAAGCTGGAAACATCGAGGAAATTCCGCTAGAGGAATATATTGTAGGTGTAGTAGCGTCAGAAATGCCAGCAGATTTCGAGCTGGAGGCATTAAAAGCACAGGCATTGACGGCAAGAACGTATGTAGTGAGACAGATGCTCATAAATGACCCGAAAGGTGTTCCAGCAGGTGCAATCGTCTCTGATACCGTTCAACATCAAGTATACAAAAGTCCAGCACAATTAAAAGAACAATGGGACCCAGGAGACTATGAATGGAAAATGGAAAAAATCCAAAAGGCTGTTCAAGCAACTGCTGGCCAAATATTAACATATGAAAATGAACCGATCGATGCGAGCTTTTTTTCAACAAGCAATGGTTTTACAGAAAACTCGGAAGAATATTGGTCCAACAAATATCCATACTTACGTAGTGTAGAAAGTCCTTGGGATACAGAATCAAAAGAGTTTTTAGATCAAACGGTTGTAACGGTAGAACAATTTGAAAAACTCCTCGGTGTAAAGCTAGCAAATGACGGCTCTATCGGTAATATCGTGTCAAGGACAACTGGTAACAGGGTGAAAACGGTCCAGATTAACGGCAAAGAGCTATCCGGCAGGGAAGTTCGTGAAGCGTTAAAACTCCGCTCTAGTGACTTTGCATGGGAGCGTAAGGGCGATCAAATTGTCATCCAAACAAAAGGCTATGGTCACGGAGTTGGAATGAGCCAGTACGGCGCTAACGGAATGGCGAAAGAAGGTCGTACTCATGACCAAATCGTTACGCATTATTACCGTGGTGTTGAAATAGCAAGCGCAGAACAATTTGTAACGAAACTAACGGCAAAACAATAAGAATAAATGGTGATCTTCGCAAAATACGAGGATCACCATTTTTGCGATTATTACCTTTTATAGGATGCTAATAAGTCTTCTACTAATATTCCATTAATTTTTAATCCAGTAAGCTCACAGTCATTAATTTCAACATTTGTAAGGTTACAGTTAGAAATACGGCTTCCTTCGAGTTCACAATGTTCAAACGTTAACGGTCGTTGTTTTGCTCCTGGAACAAAGTTTTCATGGCCCTCTGGAGGTAAGCCGATGTGATGAATGTATGCCCCACCTAATTGGGCGCCATTAATTTCTAAATCACTTAAGTTTGCATCCGTAATCGTCACCTTGCTTAAATTCACATCATGAAAAGTAGTTCCCTCAAGTGTAGCGCAAGTAATATTCATACCTTCTGCAAAAACTTCAAAGAAAGAAGAACCTCCAATGTTTGCTTGCTTTGCCTCCAGCTGTTTCGCTTCATTTTGAATTTTTATTTTTTCCATCCCTTAACACCCTCTATATAATAGGTAAAGAATACCTAGAATACCCTTCACCGTCATATTCGTATTTTTCGCAGATTGTATATTTACGGCCATCAGCTGAAAAAGAATAATCTTTATCCTCCAGGAAAGCCTGCATTTTCTCTCCCGCGGCATTGAACGGATTATCACTATTATCTACGGCTGCAACACATTGTTGAGGCGCTAACGTTGTTCGGAAGTACCATTCAGGTATTCCATCAAAAGAGGATACTTCTACACAGAGGATATATACATGAGTGTCCGGATTTTTTTGTGAAGCACCTTGTGGCCAAATGCCGTAATGAATAGTAGGACTAACAATATTGGGCAAATGTTTGGAAGCTGATAATAAAGATTCTTTTGCATTTTGATACTTGCTCGGCATCTCCTTCAAACTTATGTTCCACGACTTTTACTGTCATACAAAAACCCCTTTCTATTTCCGACAGCTCCATTATACAAACAAACGTTCTTGTTGTAAATGGATTATGGATTATTTTTGTAACAATTTAGAACTTTCATAATAAAATAACAACACAAATCTCTCTTACTTGTTAACGAAAACAGTAGGAGGGGTTTATTTGTTTATTGATACTACTAGTACGGAGTGAATAGGCGGGGGAGTTGCGTTAATAAAAGCGGGAAAAGCGTCAATTATTGAATTCAGTAGGCGTGAAAGTCAGTTCGGTTGGCCGAAAAAGCGATGCAGTAGGCGTGAAAGTCAGTTCGGCTGGCCGAAAAAGTGTGGCAGTTGGCGTGAAAGTTAGTTCAGTTGGCCGAAAAAGCGATGCAGTAGGCGTGAAAGTCAGTTCGGTTGGCCGAAAAAGCGATGCAGTAGGCGTGAAAGTCAGTTCGGCTGGCCGAAAAAGTGTGGCAGTTGGCGTGAAAGTTAGTTCAGTTGGCCGAAAAAGCGATGCAGTAGGCGTGAAAGTCAGTTCGGTAGGCCGAAAAAGCGATGCAGTTGGCGCGAAAGTGAATCCTGTTGGCCGAAAAAGCATTGTGGTTGGCGTGAAAGCGAGTTCGGCTGGCCGAAAAAGCGATGCAGTTGGCGTGAAAGTGAATTCAGTTGGCCGAAAAAGCAATGCAGTTGGCGTGAAAGTGAATCCGGTTGGCCGAAAAAGAGTCGCAGCTGGCGTAAAAGCGAGTTCGGTTGGCCGAATATGGGGCGCAGTAGGCGTGAAAGCGAGTTCGGTTGGCCGAAAAAGTGTGTCGGTTGGCGTGAAAGTCAGTTCGGTTGGCCGAAAAAGCGATGCAGTAGGCGTGAAAGTCAGTTCGGTAGGCCGAAAAAGCGATGCAGTTGGCGTGAAAGCGAGTTCGGTTGGCCGAAAAAGTGTGTCGGTTGGCGTGAAAGTCAGTTCGGTTGGCCGAAAAAGCAATGCAGTAGGCGTGAAAGTCAGTTCGGTTGGCGTGAAAGCAAGTTCGGTAGGCCGAAAAAGCGATGCAGTAGGCGTGAAAGTGAATCCGGTTGGCCGAAAAAGAGTCGCAGCTGGCGTAAAACCGAGTTAGTTAGGCTGGAAAAAACGTCACGGTTGGCACAAAAAAGAAGCGGTCTTTGTCCGAAATTTTGATTGGTCCCAAAGGTAGTTCCGAATTGGCAAGTGCGTCAATAAATCTTCCAAGTGCGTCAAAAAATGCGAGAAGAGCGTCAATAAAATTTCTAAGTGCGTCAAAAAATGCGAGAAGAGCGTCAATAAATCTTCCAAGTGCGTCAAAAAACGCGAGAAGAGCGTCAATAAATTTTCCAAGTGCATCAAAAAATTCGAGGAGTGCATCAATAAATCTTCCAAGTACTTCAATAACTCAACAGGTACATCGTATAGTGCATTAAATGACTAAAAAAATCTACCAGCTAGCAACATTAATATGAAAATATAAGTTTAAGTGAGTTTTAAGCGTACAGGAAACGGATGAAAGACTAGAACTCAGGCTCCGCGGATAACTGCAACGGACAACCCCTACAAACAAATCTAATACGAAAAAAAATAAAAAACTCCTAAATCTATGAATAATTCCATAAAAAGTAACGAATATTAACTATTTAAAAATTTTTTTTGATAGATATGTATATTATTCTCGGATTCTGTTCAGAATGATTGCTGAGGTGATGATAAATGAGAGAGGAAGAAAAGAAACGGACTTCTCTAAATTCGAAGTGGCAAAAGGTTATGAAAAAGCGTTGGGTATTCCCAGCAATCTATTTAGCAAGTGCAGCAATAATTTTAACGGCAGTACTAATGTTCCAAGCAGCAAATTCAACTGAACCAGATTTAGGAAATGATACGAACGGTCAAGGGGATATTTCACAAGGAGATCAACCAGCAGTAGAAGTTACTAGTCCAGTAGAAAACTTCTTATTTCCAGTAGTGGATGTTGACTCTACTGTTATTGAAAAACATTTCTGGGATCCTACAAGACCGGAAGATGAGCAAGAAAAATCTTTCGTATCCTATAATGGAATTTATCGTCCAAGCACAGGAATTGACATCGCATTAAAAGATGGAGAAACATTTGAAGTAGTCGCTGCATTAAGCGGTACAGTAACTCGTGCAGAATCAGATCCATTACTAGGATTTGTAGTGGAAATTGATCATGGCGATAACGTAAAGACGTTCTACCAATCTTTAAATGAACTATTTGTAGAAGTAGGCGATTCCGTTAAGCAAGGTGAATCCATTGCACAAGCTGGAACAAGCGTAATGAACAACGAATACACTCATGTTCATTTTGAAATTCGTAAAGATAGCATTGCTGTAAATCCAATTGATTTCTTCAATAAGCCATTAACTGCCTTATTAGAAGAGGAGAGTACTCAAGTAACAGCTCCTCCAGTGGATGAGGAAGAAGATGCGCCAGCAGACGAGGAAGAAGACACTCCTGCTGAAGATGAAGAAGAAGAGCAAGACGAGCCACAAGAATCTTCAAATTCTGATGAATAAAAAATAATTAATCGGGTAATACTATAAATAACCGATGTGACATTAACAACATAAAGTATTTTATGGAGAATGTCGACCAAGCAAAAATCTTTTCTAAGAGCTTTCTTAGGAAAGATTTTTTGTTTTGTATGAATTAATGTACTAATTTGTGTATTTTTGAATCTATTGTATATTTTTTACGTATAAACTAAACTAATAGTAGGTTTGTCTAACAATATTAAAAAAATGAGTGTGGTCTTATATGGGGAATCTATCATCTTTAAGAAAATCCCACAATCTATTTGCAACCTTCATAATAATCATCGGAGTGCTTCTATTTTTAATGCACTTTTCTTTTTCTATGCCGTTAACGAACGGGTTTCAATTGGGGTTACTTGTAATTGCGATAATTTTATTAAATATTTTTATGATTTATTTACCACCAAAAGATAATAGATTATGTTTGGATACGACTGTGTATTTAAGCGTAATGTATTTATATGGAATTGAAATTACATTACAAATTTTATTAATAAGTACGATTCTCTACTACATTGTTCAACATAGTACCAATTGGATTACAGACGGAACCGAATGGTGGAAACATATAGTAAATTTTGGTATGTACAACTGGATAATAATTGGTGCGTATTATGCCTTTATTTATACCGGTGGAGAAATAGGATTATTCGGCTTAAATTATGCACATGCTTATATCATTTCTACAGCAGTTTATTATATCGTGAACATTTTTATTGTTACTTCTTATTTTGCTATGGCAAACGATACCAATATGTTTTCTATTGCAAAAAGCATTGCGGAAGATTCTTTTTTTCACTATTTAGCAACGCTGATTTTATCCTATATTTTACTTATTCTAATGGGAACGCACCCAATCTTCGGCCTACTAATTTTCATGATTATAAACGTACTAGTATCGATTGCATTTAAAAACTATTTTAACATGTATGAACAAGCGAAAAAGGATAAAACGTATCGAGAACAAATTTTAGATTCGTTACCAGTCGGAATTATAACATCAGACGATACGTTAAATGAATTCTTTCTAAATTCAACAGCAAAAGAGCTTCTACAAATAGAGGAAAAGGACGTAAAGCCTCATTTATATAAAGATCAGGAATTTTGGAAAGTAATCTATTCTAGAGACTTGTGCCATAATAAAAATGTAAAACATAACGATCGATTATTTCTATTGTCACAATCCGAATTAAAAAATAAGAAAGAACAACTTATCGGTAGGATTATCCATTTTATTGATATGACAGAAATAGAGGAAATGCAAAGAAAAATAAACCAAACAGAGAAACTTGCACTTTTAGGAGAAATGAGTGCAGGAGCGGCGCACGAAATTCGGAACCCATTAACCGTTATTTCAGGATTTTTAACGTTAATGAAACAAAGCTTTACGAAAGAAAATAACGAAAGGTATCAACTGCCTTTATTGCTTAAAGAGCTAGAGCGGATTAATACGATAGTTGAAGATATGCTCACGGTTGCACGACCAGCATCTCCACAACTTATGCGCATGTCGATTAAAGAAATATTAAATGAACTGCCCAAAAACCTATTACTTAACGATTCTATGCACGTTGCGATTCAGTTGGATGATACGAAACTACTAGTTGATCCGAAACAGATGAAGCAAGTTTTGTACAATTTAATACGAAACAGTGTGGAAGCGATGGATGGGCTCGGGAGACTTTCCATTTATTCAGTAAAAAAGGAACAAACATATGAAATATATATTAAAGATAGTGGAACAGGAATGGACGAAGCGACAGTAAAAACGGTATTCAATCCGTTTTTCACCTCCAAAGAAACTGGTACAGGGCTCGGCTTAACGATTGTACAAAGAATAATAGACGACCATCACGGAAAAATAGAAGTTTTTGAGACATCAGAAAATGGGACAACTTTCTTAATTACGTTACCTTTACAGGATTAGAACCTCTTTGACAGAGAGGTTCCTTTTTTCTTCCAAAAAAGTCGAAAAAACTCGAATGCTGTCAAACAAAGTTAAATATTGTAAAATCAAAACAAATAAATTAAAATGAGAGTAGTAGTAAAATGATAAGGACTTTCGTGGATAGAGTGTGATATTGATGGGAATTCAAGCCCTTTTTAAAAAAACGAGTAATTTATATATAGCAAGCATTATAATGATAGGACTTGCTCTATTTATTACGCATTTTTCATTTAATATTGTTGTGCCTCATTGGAGTATTATCCTATTATCAATTTTTGCTGTTGCCCTATTAAATATTTATTTAATTTACATTCCTCCCCGTGATAACTCATTGTGTTTAGATGCTACCATCTATTTATCCACCCTTTTTTTCTATGGACTTGAAACGACACTTTTCATATTATTGCTAAGTATTGTGCCAAATTACTTTACTCATAAAGGGACGGAGTGGTGGAAGCATTTATTTAACTTTAGTCTCTATGTTAGTTTATATACGATTGCTTATTATATTTATAAAACCCTCGGTGGAGAAATTGGCGCATTATCACTAGAGTATGCGCACGCTTATATCGTTTCAACGGCTATTTATTTCGTTGTAAATATTGCCGTTATAGCATCTTATTTTGCTATTGCCAACTCAGTAAAAGTAACTACTATGGTTAAAAATCTAAGTGACGGATCGGTGACACACTATTTTGCGACACTAATATTATCTATTATTTTATTAATATTAATAGATCCTTTTCCTATTTTTGGCTTAGCCGTTTTTACTATTATAGTTGTAATCGTGTCAATTGCCTTTAAAAATTATTATAAAATGTTTGAACAAGTGAAAAAGGATAAAACATATCGTGAACAAATATTAAATTCTTTACCAGTAGGGATCATTACGTCAGATGATACGGTAAATGAATTTTTCCTAAACGTAACAGCGAAGGAAGTATTGAAGATTAATGAGAAGGAAGTTATTGGTCAGCTAAGATCAGATGAACAATTTTGGAAAATAATTCGCTCTAGAGAATTTTGCAAAAACCAAAAAGTTCTATACAAAAGTCAAGTTCTTTTATTTTCCCAATCTGAATTGAAAAATAAAAACGAACAGCTTATCGGGAGAATTATACATTTCATCGATATAACAGAAATTGAAGAGATGCAAAGAAAAATTCAACAAACAGAAAAACTAGCACTTTTAGGAGAAATGAGTGCAGGAGCGGCCCATGAAATTCGCAATCCGCTGACAGTCATTTCTGGGTTTATAAAATTAATGAAACAAAGCTTTACTAAAGAACAAAATGAAAAATATCAGTTGGCACTATTACTAAAAGAGTTAGACCGAATTAACTCCATCGTGGATGATATGCTACTCATTGCAAGACCAACTACACAACATTTAATAAAAATGTCCATTATTGACATCATTAACGAAATCCCAAAATTGTTTAACAATAATAGTCGTTTAAAAGTTACTATTAACCTAGACGATACGAAGCTTTTCCTCGACCCAAAACAAATGAAACAAGTACTATACAATTTAGCAAGAAACAGCATGGAAGCGATGGGCGGTACGGGGGAACTTTCGGTTTATTCAGTAAAGAAGGAAAAAGAATATCAACTATTTATAAAAGACACCGGTATAGGGATGCCTGATGAAACGAAAAAGTTAGTTTTTAATCCATTTTTCACTTCAAAAGAAACCGGTACAGGTCTTGGCTTAACAATTGTGCAACGAATTGTAGATAACCATGGTGGTACAATTGAAGTGTACGATACGTCAGAAAAAGGAACAACGATCTTAATAACATTACCACTACCATCTTAAGTGAACCCATGATTGTTAGGGTTCTTTTTTATTTGCCTACCCTAAAAATGATAAATTGCTTTAAAATAGTAGAGAAAGTAAGTATAATAATAGATAATTTCGAAAATCGAAATATTAGGGGGATTGGGAAAAATGAAACAAGATTATTTATACCATCCATATCCATCGCAGCGAAATACAGTGTTCGCGAAAAATGGTATGGTCGCAACATCACAACCTTTAGCTGCACAAGCAGGATTACATATTTTAAAAAAAGGTGGAAATGCCATTGATGCAGCCATTGCAACAGCAGCCTGTTTAACAGTAGTGGAACCAACATCTAATGGGATTGGCGGAGATGCGTTTGCGCTTGTCTGGACAAAAGGGGAATTGCACGGATTAAATGCAAGCGGTCCAGCCCCTGCCTCTCTTTCCATCGATGCGGTGAAGGAACGAGGGTACACAGAAAAAATGCCAAAGCTCGGATTAATTCCTGTTACAGTACCAGGAGCACCAGCAGCGTGGGCGACACTTTCGAAACGATTTGGAAAATTACCATTAAGCGAAGTATTAGAGCCAGCTATCCAGTACGCAACAGAAGGCTACCCAGTATCACCGACGTTAGGAAAGTACTGGAAGGGAGCTTATCAAGCATACAAACAGCAAGGAACGTCAGAAGAATTTTCAGGTTGGTTCGAAACGTTTGCTCCAAAAGGTCGTCCACCAGAAATCGGCGAAATTTGGGCATCAGAAGGTCACGCAAATACGTTACGTGCAATTGGCGAAACGAATGGCGAAGCATTTTACCGTGGAGAATTAGCAGAAAAAATCGCAGCCTTTTCAAAGGAACATAACGGATTTATTTCGTATGAAGACTTAGCAAACTATGAACCTGAATGGGTAGACCCAATTCGTGTAAATTATAAAGGGTACGACGTTTGGGAAATTCCTCCGAACGGCCAAGGAATAGCAGCCCTAATGGCATTAAACATTTTAAACGATGATGTGTTTACTGATAGAGATACGGTAGAAACGTATCATAAACAAATAGAAGCGATGAAGCTAGCGTTTGAAGATACAAAAAAATACGTATCTGACCCGCGCACAATGAAATACAGTGCAGAGGAGCTTTTAAGCAAAAAATTCGCAACGGAGCGACGTGCTCTAATTGGAGATGTGGCCATTACGCCTGAGCCTGGAACTCCGCCAAAAGGTGGTACGGTCTACTTAGCTACAGCTGACGGCGAAGGAAACATGGTATCTTTCATCCAAAGCAACTATATGGGCTTCGGCTCAGGAGTAGTCGTTCCCGGAACTGGCATTGCCTTACAAAACCGTGGACACGATTTTTCATTAGATCCTGAACACGAAAACGCATTAGCGCCAGGAAAGAAAACATATCATACAATCATTCCAGGCTTTTTAACGAAGGGTGATGAAGCAGTCGGACCTTTCGGTGTTATGGGCGGTTACATGCAGCCACAAGGTCACATGCAAGTAATTATGAACACAATTGACTTCCATTTGAATCCACAAGCAGCATTAGACGCACCTAGATGGCAATGGATGGAAGGGAAGAAAGTGATGGTCGAACCAACCTTCCCGACCCATCTCGCACAAGCGTTAGCGCGAAAAGGTCACCAAATCGAAGTCGCGTTAGACTCTGGCAGCTTCGGACGCGGTCAAATCATCTGGCGCAACCCGGAAACAGGCGTCCTAACAGGTGGAACGGAATCAAGAACTGATGGTGAAGTAGCGGGGTATTAATGTAGTAGAGGGGACTGGCGTTGGTGAGTGGGGGATCGCAAATAAAGCTTGGTTATCGCAAATAAAAGTGGGTAATCGCAAATAAAAAGTAGTTGTCGCAAATAAAAGATGATGTATAAAAGTATGTGTAAGTCCTTTTGCTAGACAAATAAAAAAGGACAAAGTACTCTCTGAGTTATCACCACAATAACCTTTGAGAGGAGTACTTTATCCATGTCTCATTTTAACACAGATAAATTAGATTTAGCCACTATCTTAAAAATCTCCATGCAGGATCTCCTAAAGGAGAAAATAGAAACTATCTTGCGTGAGGAAATCAAGAGTGTACTAGAGAACGAACCTGTCGGAGAAGGAAATTCGCGTAACGGATACTATCCGAGGACTCTCGACACCATGTATGGCCGCGTTGAAGATTTGGCTGTTCCCCGTGATCGTAAGGGAGAGTTCACAACTAATATGTTTGAGCCTTATCAGAGGCGAATGGTTGCAGTAGATGAGCTCGTTGTTCAACTTTATCAACACGGGGTTGGAGTCCGTCAGGTAGGGAGCATCTTGAAAAACTTGCTTGGGGAACAATATTCCCCTGGCACCATATCGAATATCACATCTGCCGTGATGGAGGATGTGATTGAATGGCAGAACCGCCCTTTAAAGGAGCGCTATTGTGCTTTATTTCTTGATGCTTTATTTGTAAAGATTCGTAGAGATACAGTAGCCAAAGAAGCTGTCTATATTGTTCTAGGAATTACTCCGGAAGGCCACAGGGAAATCCTTGGTTTTTATGTAGGAGGAATAGAATCTTCAAATGGTTGGAAGGAAATCCTCCAGGACCTGCGCAACAGAGGAGTACAGGAAGTACTGCTAGGCGTTTTTGACGGACTGACTGGTCTCGAAGAGGCATTTCGTTCCATCTTTCCAAAAGCTGATGTTCAACGTTGTGTAATACACAAGGTCCGTTCCACTATGAATAAAGCACGTAAGAAGGATCAAGCTGAGCTAAGTACTGATTTTAAAAAAGTCTATACATCAAGCACATACGAAGAAGCTGAGAAAGCGTTCGGAGAGCTCAGGGAGAAATGGAAAAAGCGCTACAGTCGAGAAATAGCTTCTTGGGAAGAAGACCTTCCAGTACTCTTAACCTTTTTACGCTACCCTGAGGATGTCCAAAAGTACATCTACACTACAAATCTTATTGAGCGTACCATTAAGGAAATCCGCAAGAGGTTAAAAACCATGAATAGCCTGCCTAACATTGAAGCAGCTGAAAAGATTACGTACCTGACCTCTATCGACTATAACGAGCGCTGGTCAAGAAGAAAACTAAGTGGATTCGGCCTAGCTCATGATCAAATATTAAAAATGTTTGAGGAGCGGTATCCCAAAGCCTAAAAGTGGAGGATTCAGGCAGCCGCGGCTGCCTGAATCCTCCACTAACAAAGACATATAACTCATTGAGTACAAATGCTTACACATAATTATTGACAGTACCAAATAAAAGCGTGCTACCGCAAATAAAAGTGAATTACCGCAAATAAAATGCAATACCCACCCGCGATTAACCCCAACCCAACGCCGTTTAACGGAAATAAAATGAAACTAGATGAAGATCAATACTAATCTTGATCCATCTAAAAAGAAAGTAGGTTTCAGCATGAAGCAATGGCATATTTTTATCGCATTTTTTCGTTCTGGAATGCTAGGCTATGGCGGTGGTCCTTCAAGTATTCCGCTCGTACATAAGGAAGTAGTCGAGCGATTTAAATGGCTCACGGACGATGAATTTTCAGATGTACTTGCGCTTGGCAATACGTTACCTGGACCTATAAATACGAAAATGGCAGGTTATATCGGCTACCGAGTAGGTG
This sequence comes from Sutcliffiella cohnii, assembly GCF_002250055.1. Lineage (NCBI taxonomy): Bacteria > Bacillati > Bacillota > Bacilli > Caryophanales > Bacillaceae > Sutcliffiella > Sutcliffiella cohnii. The sequence goes on along the minus strand of NZ_CP018866.1, from coordinate 4,347,006 downwards.
GAGTGCTAGGTATGTTGAATGCGATCTTTGCATCCATTATGCCGACCATTCTATTAATGATAGTCATTTTAACGACCTTAACGCAATTTAAAGATAATCCAGTCATCCAAGGAATGACAAAAGCAGTTGTTCCTGTCGTAGGGGTGATGCTCGCAGTGCTAACTTGGGATTTTTTCAAGAACTCAAAAAAAGGTCTTGGCCTCCTACCTGCAATTATTTTAGTAGTAGCAAGTCTTCTACTTATTGAAATGTTAGGTTTGCACCCTGGAATTCTAATTGGAGTGCTACTAGCTGCGGCATTTTTTAAAAAAGATAAACAACCGGAAAAAGGAGGCGAATCAGCATGATCCTTTATTGGGAAATATTTCTCGCCTTCTTTATTCCAGGGATACTAGGGTATGGTGGTGGTCCTGCTTCTATCCCATTAGTTGAAAATGAAGTGGTTCATCGTTACGGTTGGTTAACGGTTCAAGAGTTTAGTGAAGTGCTTGCTCTCGGAAACGCCTTGCCAGGCCCAATTGCAACGAAAATGGCAGGTTACATTGGCTATGAGGTAGGCGGAGTACTTGGTGCGAGTATCGCTGTTTTCGCAACGGTTGCCCCGTCGTTACTACTAATGATCGGCCTCATGAGCTTACTTTATAAATTTAAAGATTCACCAAAAGTAAAAAGAATGACAAATTACGTACGCCCAACAATTGCCCTATTACTTGGCGTTATGGCGTACCGATTTTTTGCACAGTCGTACGAAGGAACTGGCCTCCTTCAAACAATTATATTAATCGTTGTTAGCTACTTACTTTTAGAAAAGTGGAAAGTACACCCTGCTTACGTGATTGTCGGTGCACTAGTGTACGGAGCGCTAGTTCTTGCATAAGTAACAACGAAAGAAAGGAGTGACTACCTATGAAAAAACTACTACTAACTGGGTTCGTCCCGTTTCTTGATTTTCCAGTTAATCCAACAGAGGAAATCGTTAAAAAGCTCGATGGAGAAACAATTAACGGGTATCAAATCATAAGCAAAGTACTCCCGGTTGATTTTCAACAGTCGGAAAAAGAAATCATTCACCATTACGAAGAAATCAAACCAGATGCAGTAGTCTCACTCGGTTTGGCAGCTGGCCGCCAGCACATAACACCAGAACGGATTGCGATTAACTGCAAGGACGGTGCGCCTGATAACAATGGTGTTATATGTGAGGATGAGCCTATTTCTAATGACGGACCAGCGGGGTTCTTTTCAACATTACCGATCCGTGCAATGGTGAACTCGTTAAAAGAACATGGGTACCCTGCGAAAATATCAAACACAGCGGGTACCTATCTTTGCAATAACGTAATGTATGCTGTTTTACAGAAAATAGAAAAGGAACGAACGCCAATCCCAGCAGGCTTTATTCACATACCAGCTTCTCATGAGCTAGCGATTCAATTGAAAAATAGCCCGAGCTGGTCACAACGTGATTTAACTGAGGCGATCCGAATTTGTTTGACGACTTTATAATAAAAAAACAACGACAGCTGCCATTAATCGACAGCTGTCGTTATGTTACTAGTTGTACAATTAATTTAATCCAACCGAAAAAAGAAATCCAAAGTGGAACGCTTAACAATGTTCCCCAAATCATCCCGAGTGCTAGACCGTTTTTTTCTACCATCAAAACCCCTCCAAGGTTGTAACATAACTAAGATGGTATAGTCATAGGCAGTTCTTAATAGTTTTATACATGCTACTAATATTTATCTGAATTTTTCTATCAATAGAACAAGAAGATTGCTCAGCCTGTTAAGTAAATGCTCAACCTGTTAAGTAAATTCACAAACTTGTTAAGAAAAACGCCAAATCTGTTAAGTAAATTCACGAACCTGTTAAGAAAAAAGCTAAATCTGTTAAGTAAATCCACGAACCTGTTAAGAAAAACGCCAAATCTGTTAAGTAAATCCACGAACCTGTTAAGAAAAACGCCAAATCTGTTAAGTAATTCACCAATCTGTTAAGAAAAAATCGCAACCTGTTAAGAAAACCAACAAACCTATGAAGAAAAAGGCGAAATCAGCTAAGAAAATCCGCAAACCTGTTTAGAAAATCAAAAAACTTTTTAAAAAAATCACAAACATATACTAAAGGAGGAACATATAATGACATATTCCATTATCGGTTATTGTGAAAAAGAGAAAGAGTGGGGAGTTGCTGTTCAATCGAAGTTTCTTGGCGTTGGGGCGGTAGTTCCTTTTGCTCAAGCAGGAGTAGGAGCAATTGCCACTCAATCTTACGCGAATACTTCATACGGACCGAACGGTTTGCAATTACTTTCAGAAGGAAAATCAGCACAAGAAGTCGTTAACTTACTAAAAGAAGCCGATCCAGAACGAGAGCTCCGTCAATTCGGTGTAATAGACGCAACCGGAAATGCTGCCACGTTTACTGGCGAAAAGTGTTATGACTGGGCAGGAGGAAAAACAGGCAAGTATTACGCGGCACAAGGTAACATCCTCGTCAGTGAAGCAACCGTACTAGCGATGGCGGAAACGTTTGAATCATCAAGCGGTACGTTAGCTGAACGTCTTTTAAAAGCATTAGCCGCTGGACAAGCTGCAGGTGGAGATAGTCGTGGACAACAATCAGCCGCACTACTCGTCGTAAAAGAAAAAGGCGGATACGGTGGCTTCAATGATCGGTACATTGACCTACGAGTGGACGACCATCCTCAGCCGATTGACGAACTTATTCGCATTTATGAACTGCAACAACTATATTTTGCACCAACAAAGAAGGAAAACATTTTAAAAATAGAAGGAGAAACAGAGGAAGAGCTTACGGCACACCTTGCACGGCTAGGTTATTTAAGTAAAAACAATACACTTCAAGAAGCACTCACAGCCTATTTACATACAGAGAATTTTGAGGGCAGAGAACAAGAGCCAGGCTACCTTGATCGAGAAGTCCTTACTTACATGAAAAAACAAGGATAACGTAAAAAAGAAGGGGAAAACGATTCATTTTCTCCCTTCTTTTTTGCGAAAAAAACGATAGCCCTTCCCTCCTGTTATATAAAAGCGAAATGTAAAAAAGTGAGAATTGTCCTAGAATGACCCCCTTGACGTATGAATATATATACTGCATAATAAATTATTATTTGGAATAGTCTCAAAATTCTGTATTAGAACAGATGAGACGAGTAGAGGTTGAGGTGATGATTCACAAGTAAAAATTAAAACGCTTACATTCTTTTAAAATGAGGTGACACTCCATCATGATTATTTTAGTTTTTATGTTGCTCGTCGTTGGAGTTAGTATATTTTTAGCCATAAAAAAACAACGACCAGCTTTTTTATCCTTACCGGTTTTAGCTCTCATTACTTATGTCATCGTTGAGATTGCACTTGTACCAGCACCGTTTTTAGACACAGTTAAATTTATATTTAGCTTACAGTAAAAGTTTAAAGGAGGTCACGTATGAAAAAAATTGATAAAGCGGTAGCAGATGCGTACTTCAAGGAAAAAAATCGTTACATTGCGATTTACTTAATTATTTGGTTTGCTGTCTCTTACGGAATTGTCCTATTTGCAGAGTCACTTCAGTTTACGATGCCAGGATTAAACTTCCCGTTCCATTATTTTATGGGGGCACAAGGGTCGGTCCTCGTTTTCATCATTTTATTATTTGTTAATGCAAAAGTAAGTGACAAAATTGATGCGAAATACGGAATTGACGAAAAAGCGAATGAAGTATTAAGTGCAGGCAAAACGCTAGACCATTAAATTAGAAAAAAGAAACACGGTATTATAAGGGGGACGTACGGTTGGAGAATACACAGTTTCTCGTTTCACTAGGGTTAATTTTAGCGACATTTGCATTATATATCGGAATCGCGATTTACAATAAAGCGAGACAAACGTCCGATTTCTACGTGGCAGGGCGTGGAGTACCACCTGTTTTCAATGGAATGGCGATCGGAGCCGATTGGATGAGTGCAGCTTCATTCATTGGAATGGCTGGTACCGTCATGCTACTAGGATACGACGGGCTTGCTTACATAATGGGTTGGACCGGGGGATACTTACTACTCACATTTCTATTAGCTCCCCAACTTCGTAAATACGGTCGTTACACCGTTCCTGAATTTATCGGTGACCGTTTTGATAGCCACACAGCGCGTGTTATCGCAGCAATTTGTACGATTATTATTTCATTCACCTACTCAGTAGGACAGCTTTCTGGTTCAGGAGTTGTTATTGGAAGACTACTAGAAGTGGATGCAAAAATCGGTGTAGTCATTGGTGTCGTGTTAATTTCTTTCTACGCAGCATTTGGTGGGATGAAAGGGATTACTTGGACGCAAGTTGCGCAATACGTTATCCTCATCACAGCATACATCATCCCAGTTATTTTCATGAGTTTACAAATAACGAATAATCCACTTCCTTGGTTATCATATGGCACAATCGTGCAAGAGCTTGGCGAAATAGACCGTCAGCTAGGGTTTACCGAATATTTCGCTCCGTTTGACACAGGGTCAAAATGGCAGTTCATGGCCCTTATGTTTACGCTCATGGCCGGAACAGCAGGATTACCTCACGTTATCGTTCGATTTTACACAGTTTCAACGATGAAAGCAGCTCGCTGGTCGGGTGCGTGGGCACTACTTTTCATTGGATTACTTTACCTTACAGCACCAGCATACGCAGCATTCTCTCGTTTTATTTTAATGAAAAACGTTGTTGACCAACCAATTAACAATTTACCAGCGTGGACAGAATCGTGGATTAAAACAGACAAATTAAAAATTGCCGACACGAATGGAGATGGAATTCTCCAATGGAATGAGCTGATGATTTCAAACGATATCGTCGTAATGGCAACACCTGAGATTGCTAATTTAGGAGTTTTCATTATCGGTTTAGTCGCTGCAGGTGCAATGGCAGCAGCATTATCAACGGCAGGTGGATTAATGATTGCCATTTCTTCCTCGTTTGCTCATGACATTTACTATCGCGTGTTAAGACCGAATGCAACAGATCAAAACCGTTTACTCGTAGGACGAATTACAATCGTTACAGCAACAGTTTTAGCAGGGGTTATTGCGTTAAACCCACCAGGTGCGATTACGCAAATTGTCGCTTGGGCATTCGCGCTCGCATCAGGAACATTTTTCCCAGCACTCCTACTCGGTGTTTGGTGGAAACGTGCTAATGCACAAGGTGTTATTGCCGGAATGCTCGTTGGGCTCACGGTAACCATTTCCTATTTAGTCGCAGCCAAATATTATGGCTTTACTATATTTGGCATTATCGATACAGGTGCCGGGGTGTTCGGAGCAGCCTCCGCAATCATCGCCATTATCGTCGTAAGTTTAAGCACAAAAGCACCATCACAAAAATTACAAGAAGAAGTAGTCGACTTGCGTTATCCAGAACAGATGACATACAAAGATGGAGACGTTTGGATCGACAAATAAGTAGGATAGAGGGACGCTTGTAAAAAGTGCGTTCCTCTTTACACGTTTTTAGTTTTTTAAAAAAATATGTCAACTTCCCTCCTACTAAAAAATAAACTGAAGAAAGGAGGTGAAGAAGTATGGGGGTATTGGCACGAAATACAGAAGGATATCAACTGTTAGCTATTAAAAAAATTAGAGAGAGAGATTTAGAGAGGTATCGACCACTAAAGGGAGCGTTTTTTGTCATCAAGCAAGAAAAGAAATTTGTACTTAAATGGGATAAAAATCGACTATCGTGGCGACTGCTTTATACTTCTGTTTTACCCGAAGAATTAACAACTATCCAATGGAACGAAAATGTCTTAATACCAGTACAGCAGACAGCCTTTTCTAATTTGATGATGATTAAAACGCCAAAAGGAGAAGTACGGCATTATCCAGTGTATACAGCAGAACTAGCGAATGAGTTTGTTTACCATGACGCCTCCTTTATCCTCTGGGATGGAGTGCAAGATATCGGTTACATCGATTCCATTCATCATAAATTACTAGAACATTATATTAATCTTTCTAACAATTAAAAAAGGGGTCAAACACGTTGATCGATCATTTTTTATGGGACCATCTATCTGATGAAGAAAAAAATAAAGTATTTATTCAATGTACACATCAAACATTTGAACATGGTCAAATTATTCATCCTGCTAACGAAGTACGAAAAGGGCTTCATTTAATAATAGCAGGAACAGCAGAAGTGTATATTCCAGGTCTGACAGCTACGGAGGATGAGGTGCTTGAAATGGTGAAAGAAGGAGAATTCCTAGGCCTTTCCCAATTTTACGCATTTTTGTCCCCAACAGTCGACCTGGAGCCTTCTACTTTAGAAGTACGAGCAATAGATGACGTAGAAACGTTGTACATTCCTTTTTCACTTTTGGACAAGCTGATCACACAACCGTCTATTCGCGAAAAAATGCTCCAGGAAGTGTCGCTTCGTTTATATGACGTGTACCAATCACTAGCCCTCCAAGTAAAGCATAACCGTAAAAGAGCGGAAAGAAGTACAATCATTCAAACGATTGGTGATGTGATGGATGAAACACCACTGATTTTACCAAGAGACGTAACAATTCAAAAAGCCGTACAAGAGCTTCGTGCAAATCGGAGAACGGCAGTGCTAGTAGTGGAGCAAGATCAATTAAAAGGAATTGTCACCGAGCAAGACTTTATTGAGCGCGTACTTGCAAGTGGGGAATCAACAGAGCGCCCAATTTCTTCCATTATGACAAATAACCTTCTCACGATAACCCCCCATCATTATACGTACGAAGCTTTAACGATTATGATTGCTCACGGAGTCAAACATTTACCCGTCGTGCATAACGGAAAAGTAGTAGGTATTGTTCACCTTTCCCATGTTATTCAAAAAGAACAGCTTTTCCACGTTAATGAACTGTTAAGCAATGTGAAAGAAGAACAACTACCAAAGATGAAGCATCACTTATATGAAGTGTTAAAAACGTTAGTGCAACAAAACGTGCCAACGACAACGTTATTACAAGTAATGAACGGATTGTACGACCAACTGCTAGAGCAGTGTTTAAAAATAGTAGAAGAGAAAATTGGACATGCACCATCTCCATACGTTTTTTATTGTATGGGAAGCGCCGGTCGGAGGGAGCAATTTTTATTAACAGACCAAGATCATTTTCTCGTATATGAAAACGAGGAGGATAACGAATACTTCGCGACATTTGGTGAAAAAATCGTTAAGTTGCTAGAGAGTGCAGGATACAAACGTTGTCGTGGCAACATGATGGCGAGCAATGAACAGTGGCGAGGCTCTTTAGATGCGTGGCAAAGTCGATTACGTGATTGGGTACTGCACGCAACGAATGACCGCCTCTTGCTAGCTCAAAACTTCTTTTCTTATCGATATATAACAGGTGACAAGCAGATTCACGACCGGTTCGTTACAATTGTTGAGCAAGGGTTAGACAGAGCAAAAATATTTTTATACCGCCTATCCCAGCATGAACGAGAGCATCCAGTTCCAACACTTGAACAACCAATTCGAGCGATTTTTAACATGCACAGAAAAGAAATTGATATTAAAAAACAACTCCTTTTTCCGTTCCATCATAGCTTACAAATTCTATCCTTAATGCATAACATCGTTTACGGAACACCGACGGAAAAGTTGAAAGCCCTTTATGAAAAAAAGGTCATTTCTGAAAACTTTTATAAAGACTTACGTGCAAGCATGGAAGCTGTTTTAAGCTATTATGTAAAAAAACGAGTGGATGAGTATAGCGCTGGGAAGGAGCTAACAACCACACTGGAGTTAAGGTCGTTAACAACTCGTGAAAAGGAAGAATGGATGTTAAATATCCGTTTAATAAAAGAGCTGCAAACGTACATGTTGTCATATTACTAGGAGGTAAACGATGTTACTACGAAAATATTTCCCAAGCAATCTTGTCGAAAACACACCATTATCTACTCCAATCGACAAGCTCGAATTTACTGTTTTTGATACAGAAACGACAGGATTTGATATTTCGAAAAGTGACCGTCTTATTGAAATTGGCGCAGTAAAAGTGAAAGGAATGCAAGTAATAGAGGAATCTACATTCCAAACGTACGTGAACCCATATCGACAAATTTCTCGGGAAATAACAGAACTAACAGGGATTTCTGACAGTGAAGTTTTACGTGCACCAGACTCCTTACAGGCTATTGAAGCTTTTCTTGAACTAGGAAACGAATCTTCCGTATGCTTCGTCGGTCATTACATCGCATTCGATTTATACACAATTAAATATGAACTAAAGCGCCATAAGCTTCATTGGAAAATGCCACCTGCAATTGATACACTTAATTTAATAGGATATATTGCACCTTCCTACGACATGCGCGATCTGGAAAAATACGCTCGCGAGTTCGGAACGCGAATATATAGGCGTCACTCTGCCATCGGCGACGCCCTCATGACCGCTTATCTATTCACGGAACTACTACAACGGTGCCACGACCGCGGCTGTCGAACGTGGGGGGAGTTATTAAGAATCGGAGAAATAGATAGATAGAGAGGAGGAGTAAATTGAATAAATTTGGCTTGCTTTCGATTATACTGTTCGTTGTTAGTGTTATTTTCTTTTTCATGTTTAGAGGTCCAAACGCCAATATGGAATTGGGAATATCCGTATTCGGAGTGCTATCGATACTAGGAATTATTTTTGCCTTTTTATCAAAAAAGTTAATGTATCTTCTAACGGGAGTTACTTTAAACGGTGCCGTTCTAGCTTTTGCAGCACTTTTACTTTTAGCATGGGGAATAGGAGAAAGCTGAAATTCTCCCTTTTACCCGTGCTCTAATTTTTTCACCATTACAATATGCGGCCCGATCGGTGGGTAATCAAAAACATCTCCATGTGCATGAAAGCCTAACCGAACGTAATATTCTTCAACAGACGTTCTCCCTTTACACCATAAAAGGTCAACGCCTTGATCCTTTAACTTGTTCTCTGCATATGTAACGACAGCACGCCCCGCGCCAAGCTTACGGTATTCTGGCACAGTTGCCATCGCTCGTAACCGGTATGGTAAAGCAGCTGTGACATCTGGAAGCTCTTCCGGATAAAACGAAGCAACCGTAACAAGTTTTCCATCATAAAACGCCCCAACATGAAACACTCCCTCATCTTGATCCGTATTATAGATACAGTCCTCAAAACGTTGATGTGGACGCAAAATAGAATGACGAAGAGGATATGTTTCCTCAGCCTTCACTTCTTTCACTTCTAACATTTTTCTCCCTCCAAACAAAAATATGTTAATAATAATATTCTTCTACTCTTCCTTTATTCCTCCTAAACGGAAGGAATGTGACAAGTTTTGTGGAACTTATTGTAAGGAGAAATGGAGTGGTAGCAAATGAAAGCACAATTAGAAAAAGCAATCAGATTAAGAAAGAACGGAAAATATAAAGAATCAAATGAACTCTTAATGAAGTTGATAGAAGTTGATCCAGAAGGCGCAACGCTAAACTACCAGTGTGCCTGGAGCTTCGATTTGTTAGGAGAAGAAGCAAAGGCAGTCCCTTTTTATGAACGAGCAATTAGCCTAGGTCTTCCATCCGCTGACCTAGAAGGAGCACTACTCGGATTAGGCAGCACCTACCGCACCCTCGGACAATACGAAAAGTCAAAAGAAGTATTCCAAAGGGCGATGGAATTATACCCAGAGAACAGGGCCATTCGAGTATTCTATTCTATGACGCTATACAACTTAAACGAGCACAGCGACGCAATGGAAACTCTACTAAAATGCTTAATCGAAACAACAACAGATGAGGAAATATTAAATTACAAAAAGGCCATTACCTTTTACGCTGATAAGTTGGATCAAGTTTGGAAGTAGCGTAGGTGTGGGGTGCGGGGAGAGTTTGACTTCTGTGTTTGCAAGCTGTGTCAATTATTTTTTTAAGTGCGTCAAAAAACTCCCGGATAGCTCCAAAAATTTCGCTGATTGGCCGAAAAAGTGCCGCAGTTGGCGTGAAAGTGAGTTCAGTTGGCCGAAAAAGTGCCGCAGTTGGCGTGAAAGTGAGTTCAGTTGGCCGAAAAAGTGCCGCAGTTGGCGTGAAAGTGAGTTCAGTTGGCCGAAAAAGTCTCGCAGTTGGCGTGAAAGTGAGTTCAGTTGGCCGAAAAAGTGCCGCAGTTGGCGTGAAAGCGAGTTCAGTTGGCCGAAAAAGTGCCGCAGTTGGCGTGAAAGCGAGTTCAGTTGGCCGAAAAAGTGCCGCAGTTGGCGTGAAAGTGAGTTCAGTTGGCCGAAAAAGTGCCGCAGTTGGCGTGAAAGCGAGTTCAGTTGGCCGAAAAAGTGCCGCAGTTGGCGTGAAAGCGAGTTCAGTTGGCCGAAAAAATCTCGCAGTTGGCGTGAAAGTGAGTTCAGTTGGCCGAAAAAGTCTCGCAGTTGGCGTGAAAGTGAGTTCAGTTGGCCGAAAAAGTCTCGCAGTTGGCGTGAAAGTGAGTTCAGTTGGCCGAAAAAGTGACACAGTTGGCGTGAAAGTGAGTTCAGTTGGCCGAAAAAGTGCCGCAGTTGGCGTGTAAAGAATGCGCGGCTTTGCGTAAAAAGTATCCTGGTTGGCACAAACATGCACCCCACCTCGCCGTCTTGCTTTAAATGCAGCTCAAATGGAAGTCTAAGTAGCAAACAACCATCCGAACAAAGCATTCAGCACGAAAAACACCATTCAATTTAAAGAGGAGGAACCCAAACCACTATGAACACCCCATTCGATAGCGTTACCGACTTTATTTTCGTTGAAACAGAAATTTCCCCTGCCGATGTGATCGTCATTCCGGGCTCTGACCATCCACCATTAATGGAAAAAGCGGTGTCCCTGTTCCAAGCAGGATTTGCACCATACATCTTACCGTCTGGGGGCAGTCAACCACATATGAACAGAACAGAATGGGAGTATTTAAGAGACATAGCTTTGAAGTGTGGAGTCCCGCCGGAAGCGATACTAAAGGAAGATCAAGCACGCCACACGTTGGAAAACGCGCAATTTTCATTAGATGTTTTAAAGAAACAACATATAGAACGACACAAAGTCATTATCGTATGTAAAGCATGCCACTCCCGTCGCGCTCTATTAACTTACCAATCCGTATTCCCACTCGAAACAGAGTTTTACGTTGCTCCCGTTGTGGACAGATACGACATTACGAAAGAAAACTGGTTTCAATCGGAAATAGGAATAAAGCGCACGATGGCGGAGGTAGAAAGAATCGGGAAATACTTTAGCGTTCTATTCCCGATTGAAGCTAGAAAGTAGGAGGAGAGTAATATGCAACTAACAAATACAAAAAACATACCAAGCGAACAACTAACACAATTTTTCAAAACACATTGGGGCAGTACTGAAATGGTCATCTCCTCTGGAGTGTACGATTGCATCAAATTAGACGGATTTGCCATGATAAATGAAGCAACTGAAATTATCGGATTAATTACATATATAGTTCGTGAAAAAGAATGCGAGATCATTTCGCTCGATAGCATACAAGAAGGAAAAGGCATTGGAACAAGATTAATACAAGCAGCGGAAACGGCAGCAAAAGAATCGAACTGTAGCCAAATGAAATTAATTACGACAAATGACAACTTGCATGCATTAAAGTTTTACCAAAAAAGAGGGTACTATTTAGCAAAACTGCATAGAAACGCAGTTGAGAAAGCACGAGAGCGGAAACCATCCATCCCTCTTACCGGAAATGACGGTATTCCGATAAGAGACGAACTTGAATTAGAAAAAGTATTGTCGGGTAATTAATTAATTTGCTGTCAGAACGTGAGGGTGCGTCAAAAAACTCGCGTAGTGCGTCAATTAAATTTCCAAGTGCGTCAAAAAACTCGCGGAGTGCGTCAATTAAATTTCCAAGTGCGTCAAAAACTCGCGTGAGTGCGTCAATTAAATTTCCAAGTGCGTCAAAAACTCGCGTGAGTGCGTCAATTAATTTTTCAAGTGCGTCAAAAACTCGCGTGAGTGCGTCAATTAAATTTCCAAGTGCGTCAAAAACTCGCGTGAGTGCGTCAATTAATTTTTCAAGTGCGTCAAAAACTCGCGTGAGTGCGTCAATTAATTTTTCAGGTGCGTCAAAAAACTGGCGTAGTGCGTCAATTGAATTTCCAAGTCCGTCAAAAACTCGCGTGAGTGCGTCAATTAATTTTTCAAGTGCGTCAAAAACTCGCGTGAGTGCATCAATTAATTTTTCAGGTGCGTCAAAAAACTCACGGAGTGCGTCAATTAAATTTCCAAGTGCGTCAAAAACTCGCGTGAGTGCATCAATTAATCTTTCAATCCGACTTCAAAAACTACAAACCAACTACCCTTAACCTAAATAGAAGTCAAAAGTAAAGCAAAAATTTAAGAAACTAGGAGAATCCAACATGTTTATAGCGACAAAAAGGCTAAAAATAAGGAGATTTATAAAAGATGACATTCATGCTTTAATAGAGTACACGTCCGACCCATCCGTGATGGAATATATTCCGGAAGGCGTTTTTACAGAAGGGGATGCCAAGGAATTTATCGATAAAAATATGGGTGATGAGCCCGAGAAGTTTGCAGTTGTATTGAAAGACGAAAACCGCCTAATCGGACATATCGTATTTCATCGGTATTTTGGTGACCATACGTACGAGATTGGCTGGGTGTTTCATACGCAATACTACAATAAAGGGTATGCGTCGGAAGCGGCACTCGCAACTTTACAGTACGGTTTCGAGCAACTTCAGCTGCATCGAATTATCGCTACCTGTCAGCCGGAAAATATTGGCTCTTACCGTGTGATGGAAAAAATCGGGATGAGGAAGGAAGGCTTCTTTAAAAAATGTATTCCTCATGGAGATGGCTGGTGGGATGAGTATTATTACGCGATTTTAAAGGAAGAATGGAAAAAGAAAAATATGTAAACTATTTACTGAATACAATGTAAAAAAACAGAGAGGATGGTCCTGAAAATTGAAATCATTTTTAATAAACGGTAATGCAATTGTTTGTGGTCTTTTCATGCTGCTAGTTGCCTTCTTTTTTGCCGGAGGAGCAATCAGTGAAAACTATACAGATAAAACGTATGTGGCACCACAGTTCTTTCTGCTTATTCCGGTTTGGCTCGTTGCTGCGTTTTTTGTCTTAATGTATTTTTACAAAAACAAAATTGAAAACAATTCTTACGTAGCCATCGTGGCGTTGAATTTTCTCCTTTGGGCAATGATTCCTGTTGGGATTAAGCTTTCGGCGATGTTTCTTTAAAGGAAGATTCTCAAGATGAAGTCTATAAAACTTAGACAAATTGCAATGGATGATTTCCCCGACGTCCACAAGTGGAGCAAAGACGCGACGTTTTGTAAGGCAAACGGCTGGCAGCTCAATCAAGAGGATAAAGAACTCTTTCAATGGTGGTCAAATTGTGTTCAGAACACGTCAGATACTTTTCTTCGAATGGGCATCGAATATGAAGCCAAATTAATAGGATATGTAGATGTAGCTTGCATAAAAGAAAATAGCGCTGAACTAGGAATCGCAATTGGTGATAGCACGCTATGGGGAAAAGGTCTTGGCTACCGTGCGGCATTACTTATGATCAAATTTGCTTCAGAAAAGCTAGGGATTACGATGTTCGACGCAGAAACGCATGAAGGAAATGTCCGCTCGCGGAAAATGCTGGAGAAATTACGGTTCAAAGAAATTAGTAGAACTGGCAAAGAAGTCTACTTAGGAGAGGAAAGCCAATTAATACAATATCAATTAACTTTATGAAAATAGTAATAATATCACTCCTACTTTTCGTTCTAGCTGGATGTAACTCACAGGAAGATGAACAATATATGTACTGGGCCGATCATTCGAACAATCAAGTAGAGAGGTTAGATCAGGCAAGAATTAAGTACGAAATAAGGGATGGGGAGATTTGGATCAAAAAGAAAGATTCACTCAAAGTAGCAGCATGCTGTTCATAAACGAGGTTGCTTCTAAATAGAACGACCTCATTTTTTATTTTTAGAAGGAAATGGAAGGATTTTGTCGAAATACAATAGAAAATAAATTTGGGGGATGTTTCTATTGTATGTTGTTGTTGGGTATTTAGCACTGTATGCAGTAATTTGGCTGCACGAAGTAGGTCATGGCATTATGTACTCGAAGTATGGGGCGAAAGGGAATCCTTTCAAAGTGCACGTGCCGTTTTACTTGTTTTTTTCTAATGCTAATCCTATTGATATAGAAAAAGCACAAACGTTAACCTTGAAAAAATTATATAACATCGGAATTGCGGGAATCGCGACGAATCTCATCTTTGGTTTACCACTTTCTTTCATCTTGCTTTCGATGGATTTTTCACACACTCTTCTTTACTTTTTCATCTATTCATTCGCGTTGTTTCACTTAGTGGAAGCGGCGACGTATTTAGTCATCAGTAATATTTTTCTATCAAGCGATATCGTTCTCGTCCAACAGTACAAGCCAGTGCTACGAATTCCGTTATTTATTATTGGTTTAGCCGTGACTGCGGTCATCTTTTATATGATTATCCAAAGCCCTACGAACTGGCAAATCGGCTATATTGTAACGATTTTCACGATGACTGTTTGTATGGGGCTAGGAAGAATGATTTATTCTTTAAAAAATAGACGAGTAAGCACAGAATAAAAGGAGAGACATGTTATGTATTTATTATCAGCCGGGGGACTAACAGTAGGAGATAGCATTTTTCAATTAATAGTAATTCTCGTAGTTTTTGTTATTCCAGTTACGATTATTGCCGGGCTTTTTATCTTCATGAAAAAAAGAAATGAACGATTAAAAAGGGTAGAAGAAAAATTAGACGATTTACTAGAGAGGAAAAAATAATGCTCTTCAAATCTATGACAAAATCAGAAACATCGAACTGGAGAAAAGCTGTTTTTCTAGGCTTTTATGTACTGCTAATCCTGCTTTTCATAGACACCATTTTTATGATTTTTATGGATAAAAGCGTCTTTAACTCCCTCATCCTTTTTTGGACAGCTTTAATTATTACGAACGGTTATTATTATTTTTTAAATGGTAAAGAAAAGCGGGCTAGAAAGGATGTGTAATAAGTGACATATAGCATCCACCACCATACAACAAATGAACAGGACTGGGTCGAGATAGATGGGAAGTACGAAGCTTTTTCCATTTGGCCAGAAGCAGAAGAGTATGTCGCGGAAACGAGCAAGCTAATGCAACGAACAGCCGAAAAGCTCTTCACCTATCCGTATTACGTCCATTTTGAAGGCTATGACGACGAAATCGAAGAGACGTTGTCAAAAAAGGAGACATATGAAATAACGTGTCAGCTTTCGGGAAGAAAAGTGCTCACAATGCACGCGAATAAAACATATAACGCCAACGTACCGAGTTACACTGTAAAAATAGCGAACTCAGAAACACTACAAAACGTTTTTTCAGATTGGTTTCATTTAGCTAGTCAAAATATGATGTGGCTCGTAACACAGCATGAGTCACTCACCTATAAAAATGGCTATGCCTACACGACGATGGAGGAAAATCTGAAAATGCTCATTGCTGACCACGATGCGCAAGGGTTTACCCTCATTAGTAAAACGATTCAAACAAAAGAAGATATAATAAACATCCTAAAGTAAAATACAGCATACAGTCTCTGCATAATTACCGGTTTTATTTCGAAAACTAAAATAAAATCTACTTGCAAATGGACTGAGCGTTAATGCTATATATGACAATTGTAATTATCATCATGGCTATCGTTAATTGGTTAATGCCGAAAAGAATGGACCGTCGAGACATACGTCATGTGGCTTATTATTTCTTACGTAGAAATTGTCGTGGACCTATACTTTGATAAAGTTTTTCACCTATATTACTTTGGTGAGTCGAATGTGTTAAGTGGAGCGGTTTTAACAATGAAGCTAGTAACGGCTCCATTATTCGGTATTCCTTATCTAAACTTTATGCCAGAAAAGTTTTCACGTTTCATCCCATATTGGCTTTTCTGGGCACTATTTTCTACCTTTTTTGAGTGGACAACCGTCCATTTTGGCTATTTAAACTATACAGGCTGGCCAATATGGCTTTCGTTTCTTTTCTATGTACTAGTTATTCCGATAGTGAGATGGTTTTATTACTATATTAGGCATTGAAAAAGGGCAGATTGAACGCTGCCCTTTAAATCGTAAACTCCACCGACTCCCGCAATGTTGGCCAATCGCGGTCTGCAAGCCACACCTTCACTTTGTAATTACCCGGCTCTAAGTTTTGAAGCGGTATGAGAAAATCCATTGACTCCCCAGGTGTAATTGGCAGCTCCTCATAAATCATAATGAACATTTTCCCTTCTGAAAAGCGTTCAATTAGTTGACCATCCTTATATAACACGTAATCATAACGTTGCCCACTTCGAAATGTAATAATTTGCTCCTCGTCTGTCGTGTTCGTCACCGTAAATAGTAGATCGACTGAATCTTCACTTACCTTTTTATACGTCAAACTCGCCTTCATCCTCTTCCCCCTTGTGAAAAGTCATTAGTTAAATATATTCGTTGGAATATGGTAAATACCTTTTTTAGAAAGGGAGAGATAGGAAATCGTTTATGTATTTCGCAATTAAAATTTGAACCACTTCGCAACAATAATTGAGCCATCTGGTTTTAGTTATTTTCACAAACTTTAGTAGGTTATTATTGATAGTATTATGGCTTGACATGGAGCCTCTACGGGCATGACTTACCTGCGAAAGCCTGCGATTGTAAAGGATTTTCGCAAACAAACAAATGTATCATGCCCGCCTCTCCATGTAAAGCCAACTGAGATCTGGTGGATGATATATTCACAAACTATGAGTGGCTCAGTTTTAAGTTGCGAAGTGGCTCACTTTTCATGTGCTATAAACAGTTTAATCGTTGCTAATAGATTGACTCAACTTATATATCATATATTGATTTAATGAAACACCTTCCTGTTTCGCTTCACCAGCTAACCTCCAGTGCAACGTTTTTGGCATTCTAAGTACAATCTTTCCACTCGGCATTTCATTAGGCTCTGGTATTGGGTCCCCGAATTCTAACTTTATCTCGATGTAATCCCTCTTTACCTCTTCTAAGTCCTTTATTAACTCTTCTACAGAATCTGCAGTTGTATGACAACCATCTAATTCAGCTATTTTTCCATAGTAATAAGACAAACTTTCTTCATGTACCTTGTTAATAACAACTGTGTAATCTAGTGACATATAATAATCTATATTTTTAGGTTTTATATTTGACATATTCAACCACTCCTTAAAATTCATTCAATCTACTTAGAATGTCTTCTATGTAAGAAATCTTCAAGGGATTATCTTCTTTAATAACAACCAAATCTCCCGCGTCATTTCGAAAATGCCTATGAGATCCTCTTTTTCTTACTAGTATATATCCATAATGATTCAATACTTTGGTAACCTCGGCATATCGTATTCCACTCGGTTGATTTTTCATTTTTTCAACACTAGCCAAGTTCACACCTCTTTTTATTATAGTATCGTATCTAGTATCATTATACCGAATTTTCCTCATCCCTACAAAAAATACGTTTACCTACTTTATGAATCAGGAGGAAAAAGAAATTATATGTAGAATAAACTGTTTTGTAATAGATAATTTGGATCCCAATGTACAAGTGGGATTAAATGCTCACATTAGAGATGTGAATTCACCAAATTACATCCAAAAACGGAGGTCGCATATGGAAGAACAACTAGAAGTAAAAAGAATGAGGTTAATCGAGCTGCTAACGTTAAATGCGCTATATATATTTCTTTTCGGCCTGTTTGTATTAACGAATATTATATGGTTGAACACGAATTCATTAAAACATACGTTTATTGTCACTGCCATCATCCTTATCATCCATTCGACCGTAAGATTACTGCAAAGGGATAAAACAGTATCTATTATCCCGATATTTACGACGGTACGGAAATTCGAGAGAGGAATAATGGGAGATGATTGGGATCAGGAACAAAAAAAGGCCATCGTTGGGAACTTTTTTACGGCCGGACTATTTTTGTTACAATCATCCATCGTTCCACCTTTTCAAGAACCATTAACCTTAGAAAAGGAAATTTTGGCGAGTTTCTTCATCCTTTTCGTTATTTTAAACATCTTACAATTTTTTAGAGTGCGAAAAATTGATAACTACGTACCGAAACAGAATACAACGAACAGTGGAAATAATGCATTCATCCTTATTTTTGCATCCATTATGATAATGTACGGAGCTTTTGCTGGCATGCTTTTACTATTTTTTTAAAGGAGAATACGATGAGTACAATTTGGTATCGGGACGAAGAAAGCCATTTGCCTCCATTCACGGAGCAAACCGTTGGAGCTGTTGAGAAAAAGCTCAATATTAAACTGCCTAAAAGCTACATCGAGCTAATGAAACAAAAAAACGGCTTTTATTTAGAAAAAAACTGCCACCCGAGCCCAAAACCGACTGCTTGGGGAAATCGTGTCATTGAGGTAGATAGTTTGATTGGCATTGGACTAGGGGAGAATAGTATCGGTGACACAGATTACTTTTTACAAGAGTGGGGATTACGACGTGATGTTGTCATTATTTCAATGAATCCACCATCGTTCGTTTGCTTAGACTATCGAAATACGAAGAGTAATCCACCAGTTGTGTATATAGATGTTGATGAAAACGACGACTTCCAAATCGCCGCGAACTTCGAACAGTTTGTACAAGGGCTACATGTTAGAAGTGAGGAAGACGAAGAAGAGATTTTGCCTGCTACTACTAACGAGCTCTCCACTTCCAAAAGTATACAAACTTACAAAACTACGATTGATAACGTAATCGAAGAAGGGACAGCGGATGAAGTAGATTCGCTCTTTTTAGACGTTGCCGAGCATGGAGACGATGAGACAATCCAATATTTTATTACAAAAATAAAAAGTTATCGTGATGCCCGTGTACGCTATAATATGACGGTTATCCTCTATTACATTGTGACAGGAGAGCGACAGAAACTACAAAACGACATAAAGTTCGTAGAGGAAATTTTAACCGAACTAACAGGTGACAAAAACAAAAATATAAAAAAATTAGCCCAACAAGCGATACTAGCGGTGCAGAAAAAACGAAAATAAATGAGCATTGTACAATTAGAAGGAAGCGAAGTAAAATAGACTTCAAGTCAACTATAGAAAAGGAAGATAATATGAATAAGCTACACGCAAGTATTATTGGAATAGGAATGATTAGTTTTATTATAACGCTCATTCTCGTATATACAGATTCACAACACCCACTAGCGTTTCCGTTCGTTATCGGTTTTTTAATTTATATTTTTATCGTAATTATATATTTCATCATTTCAACAGCCGTAAAGCTAAAAAGCATATCTGGGAAGGAAAAAGCGAAAATTGTTGGCAAGTGGGCACTATATTTTGTCCTACTAACGGCCGTTCTATATGTGCTAGGCTTATTCATCGAAATGCCAAACAAAGGCGGAGGCTACGGCAATATTGCGATTCCGTTCGGCCTTACGTTAGGGATGATGTTTTATGAACTATGGAGTAAAGGAAAGCCGAAATCGTAAAGGAAGTAGTACTTATCGTTGGAAAAATAGTTAGAAAAAGATTTAAAATAGTGTAATAAAATACGAATGGTTCGCAACATTTGTTGATAAGATAACTGCTTAGAGGAGGAAGGAAATGAGTAAAACGAATGAAAAATTCCCGAAAGCTGCTTTACGTGTTTTAAAAGAAACAAGTCGTACGTTTTATATTCCGATTACCTTTTTACAAAATGAATTAAAACATACAGTAGCATCTGCTTACTTAGTATTACGCGCAATTGATGAAATAGAAGATCATGATGAAATAGACAATGATGTAAAACATACCATTTTAATGCAAGTAAGTGAATTATTTAAACAGCCGTTCAGTGAAGAAAAGTACCTACAAATTATTGAGCCAATTGAAGATAAGATGCCGGAAGTGACCCTTCGTTTAGGTGACTGGGTAGAAGCGTGTCCGAAAAGTACGCTGCCATTTGTGATGGAATCTTCTAGTGAAATGGCATACGGTATGGCGAAATGGGCGAAAGCAAACTGGCAAATCCGAACACGTGAAGATTTAGACGACTATACATATTATGTTGCAGGACTAGTTGGAGTTTTATTATCGAAATTATGGGAAGTTTGTGCTGGTGTAAAAACAGACCATGAGCTTGCAATTGGGTATGGCCGTGGCCTTCAAGCTGTCAATATTTTGCGCAATGAAAAGGAAGATTTAAAGGAACGCGGTGTTAGTTTTGTACCTGAAGGATGGACACGCACCGAGCTGTTTAAATATGCAGAAGAAAACTTAGCGAAAGCGGACGAATACATGAAATCGCTCAATAAGCGAAGTATTATACTATTTTGCCGACTACCACTCGCTCTAGCTCATAAAACATTAAAAGCGATGAAAGATGGACGAGAAAAAATCACGCGGGCAGAAGTAGAGGAAGTAGTAGAAGATATCCAGGTGAATTAGAATTGTGGATGTTCCTCACGTTAAAACAGAAGCAGGAATTTATAATCGAACATAGAAGTGTATGAGTAGACTGTTATTTAACTAGAGGTGAATGGAAATGAAAGCAGTAGTGCATGCAGAAAAAATTGGGTTAGATGGGTTAACGTTAACGAACATGGATGTTCCGACCCCAGCAGAGGGTGAAGTAAGAGTGAAGTTGAAAACAGCTGGGCTTAATCACCGTGATCTTTTTGTACCGAATCGCCATAAACTAGAAGATGGCCCATTAATTCTCGGTTCAGACGGAGCGGGAATTGTGGACGAGGTTGGACCTGGGGTGGAAGATGTACACGTCGGAGCGGAAGTAATCATCAATCCAGGACTAGGTTGGAAAGAAAATACACCCGCGCCACCAGAAGGCTTTGAAATTGTTGGACTTCCTTTTCACGGGACATTTGCAAACTATATTATCGTTCCGGCCGAAAATGTGTTACCGAAGCCAAGCCATTTAAATTGGAATGAGGCAGGCGTACTGTCACTAGCAGCACTTACAGCGTATCGTGCCCTATTCACACGAGGGCAAGTGAAGCAAGGAATGAACGTGTTTATTCCTGGGATCGGAAGCGGCGTAGCAACGTTTCTTTTACAATTCGCAAAAGCGGTTGGAGCGACAGTTTATGTAACGTCGCGTTCAGAAGTGAAACGACAAAAAGCACTCGAGCTTGGGGCGGATGTAGCGATTGATAGCGCAGCAGAAGATTGGGAAGCAGCCCTTAATGGTGTGAAAATGGACCTCGTCATTGAATGTGTCGGAGCGGCAACATTTAATAAATCGCTCGCACAGTTGAAAAAAGGCGGCACAATCGTAACGTTCGGTTCGTCTACTGGCGACACGTTCCAGTTTGACTTACGCTCATTCTTTTACGGGCAATACAACCTATTAGGCTCGACGATGGGAAGTGGAGAAGAGCTTGAACAAATGCTAGAGTTTATTTCTACGAACAATATAAAGCCAGTTGTTGATACGATGTACACGTTGGACGAATTCGAAGCAGCGTTCGACCGCATCAACAAGGCAGAACAATTAGGGAAAATTGGTTTTATTATTGAAAAATAAGATGTCGGACGCAGGGAGCGAATCCCCTGCGTTTTTAAAATGGTTTAACCGTCATTAATACAATTAAAACAATAGCAGCAACGTGTAAAATATTGTTTAACGGAGCAGATTCTTTCGCAAGACGTAAATATTGCTCTGGAAGATCATCGCCACTAACTCCTTCCAGCGCTTCCATTTGAAGTTTCGCCTTCTTCGGCAACATCCCAGCCGCTATCGGTTGAACCCCAACATAAATGACGAGAGACGCGATGTACCAAATCTCTTTAAATAAATATGGATGAATAATTGCCATAACGATTCCCGTAACTAATAGAGTAAGACTTCCGGTTTTCGCGAACTTTTCAATTTTTTCTGATACGTTTAAAGCAAACCTCGCATGTGAAACAGTCCTCACTGTACTCATAAGTGCAGGCATCGCAAACGTCGCACCTAATCCGACGACCGCCGCCACAATATGAAGCACTAATAAAAACGTATAGAATGTCATACTTTTCACCTCCATCTTTTTGACTACGTTAAATTTTACAAAAATGTTCGCAAAATAGAACAAAAAAGAAGCGGGGAAGGAAAAATTTTCTCACCCCACTTCGACGATACGAGCAATTAGTCGTTATTTTCTTCTTCTCCAAAGCAAAACTCTACACAGCCAAGCGGACCACAAACTTGAACGCAGTCATCCTCAGCCGTAACGGTAATACCTGCACGACGCAAAGCCTCTCTCACAAGACGTTGTTTCGCTCTTCTTTTCGCAGCAATTCCCATTCTTTCTCACCTCCCTATTCCAATCTATTCAAAAGGAAAGACAAGCGTATAGTTAAAAATCTAGCAAACTATGAAAATGGTAAAAACGGTGTCCTCCGGTAATAGAAGCTCACTGAGTATGATGATTTTTTGACAGTACTGATAGAGGGGTGACGATCGGTAATAGGAGTGGGCTACCGTAAATAAGGCGGGAGGATCGAATCGCAAATAAAATGGCGCTACCGCAAATAAAATTGGTTTACCGCAAATAAGAAGGTGGGTATCGCAAATAAAATTGGGTTACCGCAAATAAGAAGGTACTGTCAATAATTATGTGTAAGCATTTGTACTCAATGAGTTATATGTCTTTGTTAGTGGAGGATTCAGGCAGCCGCGGCTGCCTGAATCCTCCACTTTTAGGCTTTGGGATACCGCTCCTCAAACATTTTTAATATTTGATCATGAGCTAGGCCGAATCCACTTAGTTTTCTTCTTGACCAGCGCTCGTTATAGTCGATAGAGGTCAGGTACGTAATCTTTTCAGCTGCTTCAATGTTAGGCAGGCTATTCATGGTTTTTAACCTCTTGCGGATTTCCTTAATGGTACGCTCAATAAGATTTGTAGTGTAGATGTACTTTTGGACATCCTCAGGGTAGCGTAAAAAGGTTAAGAGTACTGGAAGGTCTTCTTCCCAAGAAGCTATTTCTCGACTGTAGCGCTTTTTCCATTTCTCCCTGAGCTCTCCGAACGCTTTCTCAGCTTCTTCGTATGTGCTTGATGTATAGACTTTTTTAAAATCAGTACTTAGCTCAGCTTGATCCTTCTTACGTGCTTTATTCATAGTGGAACGGACCTTGTGTATTACACAACGTTGAACATCAGCTTTTGGAAAGATGGAACGAAATGCCTCTTCGAGACCAGTCAGTCCGTCAAAAACGCCTAGCAGTACTTCCTGTACTCCTCTGTTGCGCAGGTCCTGGAGGATTTCCTTCCAACCATTTGAAGATTCTATTCCTCCTACATAAAAACCAAGGATTTCCCTGTGGCCTTCCGGAGTAATTCCTAGAACAATATAGACAGCTTCTTTGGCTACTGTATCTCTACGAATCTTTACAAATAAAGCATCAAGAAATAAAGCACAATAGCGCTCCTTTAAAGGGCGGTTCTGCCATTCAATCACATCCTCCATCACGGCAGATGTGATATTCGATATGGTGCCAGGGGAATATTGTTCCCCAAGCAAGTTTTTCAAGATGCTCCCTACCTGACGGACTCCAACCCCGTGTTGATAAAGTTGAACAACGAGCTCATCTACTGCAACCATTCGCCTCTGATAAGGCTCAAACATATTAGTTGTGAACTCTCCCTTACGATCACGGGGAACAGCCAAATCTTCAACGCGGCCATACATGGTGTCGAGAGTCCTCGGATAGTATCCGTTACGCGAATTTCCTTCTCCGACAGGTTCGTTCTCTAGTACACTCTTGATTTCCTCACGCAAGATAGTTTCTATTTTCTCCTTTAGGAGATCCTGCATGGAGATTTTTAAGATAGTGGCTAAATCTAATTTATCTGTGTTAAAATGAGACATGGATAAAGTACTCCTCTCAAAGGTTATTGTGGTGATAACTCAGAGAGTACTTTGTCCTTTTTTATTTGTCTAGCAAAAGGACTTACACATACTTTTATACATCATCAATAAAAGGACTATAATCACAAATAAAAATGCAGTACCCCCAATAAAAATTAACTAATACAAAAACTTTCACAGCGTTTCACACTACGTTCCGTTTTTCCCAACACGTTTCATTTTTAAAAAAGCCCGTCTCCCCCAAAACCGCCCCGAAAATTAGAAAATAATTAAAAATTTCGAAAAACCACTTGTCCCTCTTGACATTTGTAGCATAATCCTTCATCCAAGCTAATAAACATATACAAACCAAACATATAAAGAGAGTGTTTGAGGTGAGGATCGTATTTGTCTCGAAGAAGTTTTAGGAATATAACAGCATTTTTCGAACGAGTATAAACAGTACTTCGTTACATCTGATAAGCGGGTCTCATTTCACACTTCTCAACATCCAATTTAGGGAGGGCGAGTGGTGTGCACGATTACATCAAAGAGAGAACTATCAAGATTGGAAAGTATATCGTGGAGACGAAGAAAACTGTTCGTGTCATAGCGAAGGAATTTGGAGTTTCCAAAAGTACAGTCCATAAAGACCTGACGGAAAGACTACCTGAAATTAACCCAGAACTGGCCAACGAAGTAAAAACAATCCTTGATTATCATAAATCCATTAGGCATTTAAGAGGTGGAGAAGCAACGAAGAAAAAGTACAAAAAGGAAGAAGAAATCGTAAAGTAAATGTGTATGAGTGCCAGTTGAAGCACGGTCAATTTCTAAAAAAACGAATAAAAGTATCTACATAAAACAGTTTCCAAGAAGGTTGGGCATACTACCTTTATGGAGACTGTTTTATGTTTAGAAAAGGATTTTACATTCATAAAAAGGGATGTTCCGACGTTAATCGACAAACGTTTGCACCCTAAACGACAAATAGTACGAAATTTC
The DNA here is from genome assembly GCF_002250055.1 of Sutcliffiella cohnii. Lineage (NCBI taxonomy): Bacteria > Bacillati > Bacillota > Bacilli > Caryophanales > Bacillaceae > Sutcliffiella > Sutcliffiella cohnii. Next base: position 4,322,053 of record NZ_CP018866.1, on the reverse strand, counting down.
CTTACAAAATTGCAAAAAATGTACATAAAACAATAGTTTATTTCTGGAATTGTGATAAAATATAAAATTAGGACTACAAGTTGTCGGACAATAGTCATACAGCTCATTTAAGGAGGCAAAAAGGAAGATGTTTGCTAGGGATATAGGAATAGATTTAGGTACAGCAAACGTGTTAATTCATGTCAAAGGAAAAGGGATTGTGCTAAACGAACCTTCTGTTGTTGCACTTGATAATAATACAGGAAAAGTACTAGCAGTTGGAGAAGAAGCACGCCGCATGGTCGGACGTACACCAGGTAATATCGTAGCTATGCGTCCACTTAAAGACGGAGTAATCGCAGACTTCGAAGTAACAGAAGCAATGCTGAAACATTTCATCAATAAGTTAAACGTAAAAGGTTTCTTATCGAAGCCTCGCATATTAATTTGCTGCCCAACAAACATCACATCTGTCGAGCAAAAGGCAATTCGTGAAGCAGCAGAGAAAAGTGGCGGAAAGAAAATTTATTTAGAAGAAGAGCCAAAAGTTGCAGCAATCGGAGCGGGAATGGACATTTTCCAACCGAGCGGTAACATGGTAGTCGATATCGGTGGAGGAACGACAGACGTTGCCGTACTTTCCATGGGTGATATCGTAACAGCTTCTTCCATAAAAATGGCCGGAGATAATTTCGATAATGAAATTTTACAATACATCAAGAAAAAATATAAATTACTAATCGGGGAAAGAACAGCAGAAAACATTAAGATTGAAATTGCAACAGTGTTCCCTGGTTCTAGAAATGAAGAAATGGAAATTCGCGGACGTGACATGGTGAGCGGCTTACCGCAAACAATCACAGTTAATTCAAAAGAAATCGAACAAGCATTACGCGAATCTGTTCATGTCATCGTACAAGCTGCGAAAAGCGTGTTAGAACGTACACCACCAGAACTATCAGCGGACATCATCGACCGCGGTGTTATTTTAACAGGTGGAGGAGCACTTCTTCACGGCATCGATCAGCTTCTAGCAGACGAATTAAAAGTTCCAGTACTAATCGCTGAAAGCCCAATGGACTGCGTTGCCATCGGAACAGGCATCATGCTAGACAACATGGACAAACTCCCAAAACGCCAATTCGCATAATGTTGGTGGACACCGGGACATATACCGTGGACGGAGGGACAGGTCCCTTGTCCCACGAATAGCTCCGTTTAAATAATTTACAGCAATCGGAGTGGGAAGGCTGATTTCCAACGGACTTCAAGCACTGAAAAGCTAAATATGATAAGTGAAAGACGGTTCTCTAAACAAAATGGAGGACTGTTTTTTTATTTATTATTAAGAAAGCCGGCTTAACGGTTGAATTTATTTAACAGCAAGCCGTATTTACTTACATATGCGGATTTTATTTAACAATGAACGTAAATTACTTAACAGCCTTTCGAATTTACTTAACAGAGATTGAAAATTACTTAACAACCTTTCGAATTTACTTAACAGAGTCGGAAAATTACTTAACAGCCTTTCGAAATTACTTAACAGAGATTGAAAATTACTTAACAGCTTTTCGAATTTACTTAACAGAGATTGAAAATTACTTAACAGCTTTTCAAATTTACTTAACAGGAATCGAAAAATACTTAACAACTGTTCAAATATATTTAACTAGGAATTGAAAAACTACTTAACCTGGGCTGAGGGACAAATCCCTTTCCTCCCAAAACTGGGTAAGAGCAACTCTTTGTATCGTTTTTGATAAGGGAAAGTACCTAATAATTAGCAAACATGTAGGGGATGTTTATAAAGATACATATTGTGTAAGCTAATCATTTTATCTTTTTGGAGGATTTTAGTATGAGCGTTAGTAACAAAAGATTTCCGGAAGGTTTTTTATGGGGCGGTGCAACAGCTGCGAACCAAATAGAAGGTGGTTTTGATGAAGGAAATAAAGGTCTAAACATTGCGGACGTTCTTCCTGGCGGGAAAGGAAGACTAAAAGTAGTTAATGAACCTGGCTTTAATTATGAAATCGACCATGAAAAACACCGTTATCCAAACCACGAAGCTATAGATTTTTACCACCGTTATAAAGAAGATATTGCACTATTTGCAGAAATGGGATTTAAAGTGTTCCGTATGTCGATTGCATGGACAAGAATTTTTCCTAATGGAACCGAGCTAGAACCAAATGAAGAAGGGCTTGCATTTTATGACCGTGTTTTTGATGAATTACATAAGCATGGCATTGAACCGGTTGTCACCATTTCTCACTATGAAATGCCGGTAAATTTAACGAAAGAATATGGTGGATGGAGAAGTCGCGATGTAATAGCGTTTTTCGAACGATATGCGAGGGCAATTTTAAACCGTTATAAAGATAAAGTGAAATATTGGATGACGTTTAACGAAATCAACAGTGCGATGCATTTTCCGATTATGAGTATGGGCTTCACCACAAAAGAGGGAGAACATCATTATCAAGCAATTTTTCAAGCGTTTCATCACCAGTTTGTTGCGAGCAGCCTTGCGGTTAAAGCGTGCCGAGAAATCATTCCGGATGCAGAAATCGGCTGTATGATCCTTGCAGCTCCTGTTTATTCGTACGACAGCAACCCAGAAAACGTCATGCATGCGTTGCAAAAAGAGCAAATGTTTAACTATTTTTGTGCAGATGTTCACGTCCGAGGAGAGTATCCAGCTTATGCACAACGTTTCTTCAAAGAACACGATGTGAAATTGGAACTTCATGATGGAGATATAGAGCTAATAAAAGAATTTACAGTTGATTACATTGGGTTTAGCTATTATATGAGCATCACCGAAAAGAAAGACAAAAAACCAGAAGAAATCATCGCTGGTAACGTGCTAGAAGGGGTGAAAAATCCATTCTTACAGGCGAGTGACTGGGGATGGGAAATTGACCCAACAGGATTACGCATTATTTTAAACAAACTATACTATCGTTACCAAGTTCCTCTTTTCGTTGTAGAAAACGGGTTAGGTGCTAACGATAAAGTCGAAGAAGATGGCTCGATCAACGACGATTACCGTATTGATTACTTGCGTAGCCATGTGGAAGCTATGGCTGAAGCAATCGAAGACGGCGTCGACTTAATGGGGTACACAAGCTGGGGCTGTATCGACTTAGTGAGCATGTCAACAGGTGAATACTCGAAACGTTACGGCTTCATTTACGTCGACAAGCATGACGACGGAAGTGGTACACTCGAGCGCAAAAAGAAAAAATCATTCCACTGGTACAAAAAAGTGATCGCAAGCAACGGAGAAAACCTATAATTTGTGGGACAGCGGGACACATACCATGGACGGAGGGACAGGTCCCTTGTCCCACCCAAAAAATGGTTGGGAAAGGGACCTGTCTTCGCGTCCACTTTTATAATTCAACGTTCTTCTTAATAGATTTTCGTAGCGAAGTCGTATCCACCAGAAATAATAACAAGCTAGCAATTAATGAAACCATTACACTATCAAATATCGGACGCCCGACTATTAAGGATGCAATCATCATGGTAATAAAAAAACTAAGTGAGCGTGTTAAATTACGCTTTTTTGCCGTTTTTATTTCGTCTTCTGAAAACACATTCGCATATTCAATACCAGAAAGTACATAGCGTAAGAAAGTATAAAATAAGAAAACTAGGAATGGGGCAAGCAGTAAAAATAACGGCTCTATATTTGTATTTAAATATAAGATAATCATGATAAAGGATGAAATAAATTGAAGTACAGCCCCTTCCACGATAAACTTAGAAATTTCCCGCTGTTTATATTCATCATTGGATAACCATTGTAAAACACTCACTCTTATTCCTCCCAAAATAAATCATTTAATGTTTTGTCTAAAGCTTTAGCGATTGAAATACATAATTGAAGACTTGGATTGTAATCTCCTTTTTCAATTAAGCCTATCGTTTGCCGAGTGACGCCAATTATTTTAGCTAACTCTGTTTGTGTTAAACCCTTTTCCATTCGAGCAATTTTAATACGATTAACCATTGTTTTCTCCTGTGTGTATGATATATATTGCATTTGTCATTTATATATTACATTGGTATTTAACAAAATGCAAGTGTGGACAGAGGGACAGGTACCGTGGACAAGGGACCTGTCCCTCCGTCCACAAAAAGGGATTCAATCCATTTTTATAGAAGTAAGTATTAGAGAAACGACGGAGGAAGTGATCTTAATGACAAAATATACAGAAATGAACGCGAGAACAATTGATAAATGGGTGGAAGAAGGTTGGGAGTGGGGGAAGCCGATTAGCCACGAAATTTTTAAACAGGCACAAAATGGTGATTGGTTTGTACTTTTAACCCCTACAAAGCCTGTGCCTAAAGAGTGGTTTTGTGAAATGAAGGGGGCAGAAGTACTTGGGCTCGCTTCTGGCGGCGGCCAGCAAATGCCGATTTTTACAGCACTCGGAGCAAACTGTACTGTGTTAGACTACTCAGAAAAGCAGCTTCAAAGCGAACAGGAAGTAGCCGAACGAGAAAACTACCAAATTACAACAATAAGAGCGGATATGACAAAACCGCTACCATTTGAAGATGAATCGTTCGATTTAATTTTTCATCCAGTATCAAACTGTTACGTCGAGGACGTACTTCCAATTTGGAAAGAATGCTACAGAGTATTGAAAAAAGGCGGCATTTTACTTGCTGGACTCGATAATGGCATGAATTATCTTTTCGATGAGGACGAAACAACGGTAAAATACAAACTACCATTTAACCCTTTAAAGGATAAAGAATTGTATGACGATTGTATTAAAAACGACTGGGGAATCCAATTTTCCCACACAATCGAAGAGCAAATCGGCGGGCAACTACAAGCAGGCTTCATGCTAACTGATATTTTCCAAGATACAAACGGGGCCGGCAAACTACATGAACATAATGTTCCAACATTTTATGCCACCCGTGCAGTTAAAAAATAATGTGGACAGCGGGACACATACCGTGGACGGAGGGACAGGTCCGTGACCACTGAAAAACCCCTCCTAATAAATGTAAAAAAATAAAAAAGAAAACCTTCCTTTATCAAAATTTGGTATAATTAGAAACGACCAAGAATCTAATTATCAAACGAAAAGGAAGGTTTTCTTCTATGCTTAAAGAAAAAGATATGCAGTTAAGCATCTACTCCGAATTATACTATAAAATCCCAAAAAATCATACACTGAAACTTGTAAGAGAAGCAGTTGATTTTTCTTATATTAACAAAGTACTGGAAAAATCGTATTGTAAATACTATGGTAGGCCTGCCAAAGAACCAGAAATGATGGTTAAATTACTCGTTCTTGGATACCTTTATAATCTTTCTGACGAAAGAGTAATAGAAGATGCTTCACTTAATCTAGCTTATATGTACTTTCTAGATATTAATCCTGAAGACACACTACCACACCCCAGCCTGTTAGCCAAGTTTAGAAAACACAGACTACAGGATGTCTCGTTAGATGATATTATAGCCCTATTTGTTAAACAATGCGTCGATAAAGGGATTATCAAAGGTAGTTCCGTAAGTATTGATACCACTCATACAGAAGCTAACACGTTCAAAGCTACACCCGAACGGGTGATGAAAAGATTAGTTAGTAAGATGTTTAAAATATTAAAAGAGGAAGTAGAAAAAATTCCAAGTGATATCAATCAAGAAATCCCGGATTATAAAGAAATTGAAGACCCTAAAGTTGCGAAAGAAACAATGAAAGCCTATGTTGAAGAAACTATCACCACAGTAACAGAAAACGTAGACGTAGAAACTACACCCAAGACAAAAGCAGTGATTGAAAATGCGAAAGAAATACTATCCGATCCAAAGTTTTTAGCCCAAAAAGGTGTACGTTCTATTGTTGACCAAGAAGCAAGAGTTGGGCACAAAAGTAAAACATCCAACTTCTTTGGATATAAAACAGAATTTATGATTACAACAGAAGATAGAATTATTACTTCCGTAAGGGTAGGCAATGGGGCATACGTGGACGGTAGTTTTTTTGACGAGCTATTACAACTCACTATAAAGTCTGGTATTTCGGTTGAAGAACTATATGGAGATAAGGCATATTTCAAAAAAGTGATTTTGGACAAATTAAAAGAAATAAAAGCAGCTGCCTACATACCTGTAAGTGAAATGGCTTATAGAATTAATGAAGAGTTATTTAGTTATAACAAAGACGCTGATCAATGGAGTTGCGAGCAGGGAAATACAACTATAAAAAAATATTATAAGAACACAAAAAAACAGACAATCGTACAAATATTACTTTGATAGAGAAAAATGTAAAGCCTGTCCAATCAGGACAGATTGTATTAAAGGAAAAAATGTTGGAAAAATCTTAGAAGTTGGAATCAACACACCAGAATTCTATGAATATAGCCAACAACAAAAACAACCAGAGTTTAAAGAAAAGTATAAAAAGAGAGCATGCCAAGAATGGAAAAACGGCGAAATGAAATGCTTTCACGGGCTAGATCGTGCGAGGGGGTACGGTCTCAAATGCATGTCTACACAAGCAAAATTAACTGCATTAGCAGTTAATATAAAGAGGATAGGAAAGATCCTATCCTCCAAAACAGGGTAAAAAACACTGGTTAGCATCAAAATAGGACAACATTTTCCTTATTTAGGGGTAAAAGTTGTCCTTATTATTTTTTTTGTTTCAAAAAAAGGGACTTTTTCAGTGATTTCGGACAGGTCCCTTGTCCCACCAAAACTAGGTAGGAAAGGGACCTGTCCACGCCTCCCTATCTCAACAACTCTTCCCATTCCTCAACCAAAAACTTCTCCTGCCTGCCTTTAAGTACAGGTGGTACATCTACAAAACACATAAACTCTAAACTATTTCCATCTGGATCTTGAAAATATACAGACGCATTGCCTTGATTAGGTCGGACGAACGGCTCAACGGAAGTCCGTTTTCCAAAGGGAACGGCATTTATATTTCTTTCTTCCAGCCAGTTCAAAGAATCCTTCATAAATTCATAATCTACACGGAAGGCTATGTGCCTAAGCGACGGGTGATAAGGAGTTTCCACTTCTTCTCCTTCCCAAAGCCCCAACCAACTTTTCTCCTTTTCGATCCAAAAAAAGGCAGTGTCTTCATCTTCCCATGCCAATTCTAGGTTTAAACTTTTGTAAAACTCTTTCGCCTTCTCAAGATTGCTAACCGGTAAATGTGCCTCAAATAATCCTTTAATCATCGTATCTCCCTCCAATTATTGTTCTACTAATATCATATCAACAGTTGAAGGGATACTCTTCGGCCATTGGTGAGACACTATCTCGGTAATTAGTCTTAGATGAGGCGGAGTGACTTCCCGAACGTAATTCGAACCCTTTTAGTTTCTAAAAAAATGTGCGGTTGAGGGCTGTCGTTCCGCCTTAGAATTTCCAAAAAATGTGTGGACGCGGAACCTGTCCCTCCGTCCACGGTATGTGTCCCGGTGTCCACGCTTGACAAGTGACACGGTGTCACATTATATTGTTAATAGACATATGACACGGTGTCATATTATTAAACTGAGGTGTTATCGTTGCCAAAACAAACGTTTTTTAATTTGCCTGAACATAAAAAGAAAAAACTTCTAGAATCAGCGGAAATGGAGTTTGCTAGAGTGCCTCTATTTGAAGCTTCTATCGCAAATATAATCAAAATGGCTGGCATATCTAGAGGTAGCTTTTATCAATATTTTGAAGACAAAGATGATATATATATTTATTTAGTAGATGAAAAGGTAAAAACGGCCATCATATACTTTATCGGTTTATTAGAAAAACATAATGGTGACCTTATTGAGGCACTAACAGAAATGTATTATTACTTCTTATATTCATTTTCCGATGAGGAAGAAAAGCATCTTTTAAGAAACGCCTTACTTTTTACAACATATAGAGTCGAAAGTTCGTTTACTAGTATGTTGGAGAAATACTTGCAAAACGAACACTTCAAGCTAGTGGAAGGATTGATTAATAAAGATCGCCTAAATATAAGTGAAGATAAAGACTTGTTACATATCTTCAAACTAGTCTCTGGATTAGCCTTTAACAATCTGATTGAAAAAACAGTGAAAGGGCTAACGGATGAAGAGGCGATGGAATCCTTTAAACGTAGTATGTACTTAATAAAACATGGCATTTACAAGCAAGAGAACGAAAAATAAAAATAGAGGTGCGAGTGAAATGGCTGTAACGATATATGGACTAGGATGTAAGTCGACAAAGAAAGCAAAACAATGGATGATCAACAACCAAATTCCTTTCGTAGAACGAGATATTAAGAAAGACCCACTGACCGTTCCAGAACTTCAAGACATATTACGATTAACGATGGAAGGAACAGATGACATTATCGCAAAACGATCAAGTCACTATCAAAAAGTAGAAGTAGATTTTGATGATCTATCACTAGTAGAATTACTTGAAATGATTCAAGAACAACCTAAGTTTCTAAAAAGCCCGATTATAGTAGATAGGAATAAACTGCAAGTTGGATATAATGCAGACGAAATTCGACAGTTTTTACCGAGAAAAACTCGTAAGTTCCAGTTGTTGAATTGGACACAAGACCTTAAACCAATCGAATGGTAATAAAAAGCGACTATATGAAGGGGGAAAATAATGCGAGCATTAATAATAGGCGCAACAGGCGCAACCGGTAAAGACTTACTAGATTTATTATTAAAAGACGATTCGTTTCAACAAATAGATATTTTTGTTAGACGTGACGTTGACATACAACATGAAAAACTAAACGTCCATGTCATAGACTTTGACAAGCCCCAACAATGGAAACATTTAGTGAAGGGTGATGTGTTGTTTTCTAGCTTAGGAACAACTTTGAAAGCAGCGGGAAGTAAAGAAGTGCAATGGAAAATAGATTACGATTACCAATACGAGTTTGCGGCGGCAGCTAGAGAAAATAATGTGAACCATTTAGTGCTAGTATCTTCCGGTTTTGCATCACCGAATTCGCGTATCTTTTATACAAAAATGAAAGGGCAACTGGAGGAAGCGGTAAAAGCTTTAAACTTTCCAAAGCTAACAATCTTCAACCCACCTGCATTAATACGAAAAAACAGTGATCGAACGAATGAAGTTACCGGAGTGAAAATTGTACAGTTCCTTAATAAAATCGGCCTATTTCGCTCTCAAAGACCGCTACCAACCGAAACATTAGCTCAAGCCTTAATTAATACGGCGAAAAATGAGGGAAACGGCATGGCTTTGATTAGTGGTGAAGAGATTTGGAAGTGGGCTGGAGTGAAAGGGTAGCTAAATAGAAACGCGGAGTTGCTGAAAAGTTAGCTTCTGCGTTTTCGTTTTTTTAAAAAGCTACACTCGTACTTCTTCCAATCCGACAACTTGGAATTTCCAAAAAATGTGTGGACGAGGGACCTGTCCCTCCGTCCACGGTTGAAAAGAAATGAGGATGATGGTAAAATCACATAGTAAATAAACTGACCGTTTTTCTCATTTGGTCACGAGCGTAGCAATCGGGGGTGGAGTTAGTGTCAGTAGATCGTAAAAGACAGATTTTGGAGGCGGCGGAGAAGTCGTTTTCGATGTTTGGGTATAAGGCGACGACGATGGATCAAGTGGCGAAGATGGCGAATGTCGGCAAAGGGACGATCTATCTTTTTTTCAAAAATAAAGAAGAGCTGTTCGATGAAATTATTTCAGCTCTCATTACTGATATGAAAACGATAGCGGAAGAAGAAATCGATGATAATCTTACGTTCAAAGAAAATGCCCATCGTGTGTTATATCGATTACTTGAATTTCGAAAGTCGCACCAGCTCACGATTAAACTTTTTCAAGAAGAAAGAGACATCGGAACAAAAGCGGTTGTCGACGTAGTGCAACGACTAGAGCAGGCCATTATTCAATATATGAAGGTGATTATACAAAAGGCGATGGACGATGGTGAAATTAAACCGTGCAATCCAGAAATTACGGCTTTTGTCATGATCAAGCTATACGTATCCCTCATTTTCGATTGGGAACGAAACCGTGAAGCATTAGAAAAAGAAGAGATCGCAAAACTGTTCGAGCTTTACTTTTTTGACGGATTAGCAAACTAGGGCTATTAGAGTGAGCCCTCTTTATTTTCACTAAAATGACCAAATGAACAAAATGGTCATAAATTTCAACAGGAGGAAAACACATATGAAAGAATCTTTATTTTTAGCAGAATTAAAACAAATTTTTCGAAACAAAAAAATGCTCGTTTCGATAATTGCGGTGATGATCGTCCCGCTTATGTATGCAGGTATGTTTTTATGGGCGTTTTGGGACCCGTACGAACAGATGGAGCAGTTGCCGGTTGCGATTGTTAATTTAGATGAGGGCGCTGAATTTGAAGGGACCGAATTGCAAATCGGAAACGAATTAGTGGAAAAGCTCCGAGAGAATAAAGTGTTCGACTTTCATTTCGTCGATCAAAAAGAAGGCTATGCTGGACTAAACAATCAGCAGTTTTACCTACTAGTAGAAATTCCGCCGAACTTCTCGGAAAACGCAACAACATTACTGGAAGACGAGCCTGAAAAATTAACACTAAAATACGTCCCGAATGAGAGTGCCAATTTCCTTGCTGGGCAAATAGGGGAAACGGCGATAAATGAAATTAAAGCAGAGATTTCTAAAAATGTAACGGCAACGTATGCAGAGACGTTTTTTGACCGAATTACCGAAATGGCAAGTGGGTTAGAGGAAGCGAGTGACGGGGCTTTTCAAATAAATGATGGAGCCTCGAAGGTAACGGATGGCTCGAAATCTATCGCAGAAAACTTGCAACTACTCGCAGAAAAATCAATCGAGTTTAACAATGGAGTGAACAGTGCGTCCTCTGGTGCACAATCGCTAACAAAAGGAACCGAGCAAATCACTACTGGCCTCGGTACGATTACGGAAAAAATGCCACAACTCATAAATGGTATGGGTGAACTGAAAAATGGTGTCGAACAAATACAACAACAACTACCAGCTCAAATTGCGGGGCAAATGACGACTCAATTAGAAGGTAGCATAGACGGATTAAATCAAAGCATCGATGAATTTAATGGTGCCCTTAGCACACAACTTTCAGCTGGGTTAACAGAGGGCATCGCGGACTCTCTTTCAAAAGCATTAGCCGAGCAAACCATTGCGTCCCAAGCAGCGCAAATGGAACAGCTGAAACAAGCGCTAATCGGAAATAAAATTTTACCGGAAGATCAAGCCGTCGCTTTTATCGGACAAATGGCAGCAGGGTCTCCGACGAAAGACCAACTAGAAAACCAGTTTCAACAACAGTTGCAAGCACAATTGAGTACACCAATTTCCTCAGAAGTTCGCTCTGGAATGAACGAAGGTTTTGCTCAATTTAAAACAGAACTAGGCAGTCAATTATTAGGAAGTACAGCTGGTTTAGAGGAAAAAATTCAAGGAAACACCGATCCAGTCTTTGGTCAGTTATTAGCGGGAGTGGATGCATTACAAACTGGGCAAGGCGAGTTGCAAAAAGGTGTTCAACAGTTATATGACGGCTCGACTGAACTAAATAGCGGAGCGAATGAGCTATCGAACGGAATGAATCAGCTTTCCAGCGGGTCGTCCCAACTACTAGATGGGACAAATCAGCTTGCAGCAGGGTCGAAAGAGTTACAAACGGGTGCTTCCGATTTAACTGCTGGTACCGAGGAGCTCGCGGACAAACTGTCAGAAGGAGCAGAAAAAGCAGGCTCTGTCCAAGGAAACGAAAAAACGTACGACATGATGGGGCAACCTGTTCAAGTCGAAAAAGGCGAAATTAATAAAGTGCCAAACTACGGAACAGGCTTTGCACCATACTTTATCTCGCTAGGGTTGTTCGTAGGGGCCCTACTACTTTCTATTGTGTATGCGTTGAAAGAACCGGCAATCCAACCGAGAGGCGCACTACAATGGCTGTTCAGTAAGTTCGGCGTCATTGCAGGGGTCGGCATCATTCAAGCATTTTTAGTAGATGCGATATTACTTTTCGTATTAAAAATAGAAGTAACAAGTGTCCCACTATTTGTCGTGACATCACTTATTACGAGCTTCACGTTTATCGCACTAGTCCAAATGCTCGTAACAACATTGGGAGACCCTGGCCGATTCATCGCGATTATCGTCCTAATCCTCCAATTAACGACGAGCGCTGGAACGTTCCCATTAGAATTAATTCCAAATGCATTACAACCAATTAGCGCACTGCTACCAATGACATATTCCGTCCAAGCGTTCAAAGCAGTCATTTCAAGCGGCGACTACTCATTCATGTGGCAACAAAATGCAATTCTTCTAACATATATGGCAGCGTTCATGACAATCACGTTTATCTACTTTAAAGTGAAAATGAAAACAACAAAAATGAAAGAGGAAAATGTAATAGCGGTAGGGGAATAAGTTTGACTCCCTCTTTTAAGGCAAGCGGAGGAAAACGAGATGTTTTTCTCCGCTTTTTTTGTATTGTTGTCAAAAAAGATGCGACTTTGCGGTATGCGAACCTCGTTATGCGCCACGAGAAGTACTATATGTGCCAAGCGCCATCCCTGTTACTTATGTCCTTTTCCAAAAAATGTGTGGACGACGGACCTGTCCCTCCGTCCACGGCATGTGGAAGGCGGCGCCGAACATGTAGGTGGATAGCACGGTTAAGGGTATAACGATAGCATTTCTTTTCTTTAGTAGGTGTGTGTATAGATACATTTTGAAATATAGAAGCCACGTCCATAATAAGTTCCAGCCATATCGATATGTGATCATGTTCAATCTTAGTGCAAGCCATTCAACCAATGTTGAGTATATGGCCCATTTAATCAAATATGGAGTTAAATGTTTCTTTGGCAGTTTACATAAAAATAAAAGCAGAAATAATGGCGTAGTAAAGATAACATTAATAATTCGAATAAATAGCATACTGAAATGAGGGTCACGAAAATCCCAGACAAGCTTTCGGTGACAGAGTAAATAGTACACAGCATTCATACCCATGACATAAAGAATTGCATCTGAATGCTTTTTTACCTTTTTCCAGCTATGGTTTTTACAATTTAAGAGAAAAAATATGAGAATAAGTAATATATGCTTCATCCAAACAGCCCTTACGTACATGATTTTCTTTTAGTTTTTCCTAGTGGGCAAAATTTTAACAGGCAAAAATTACCATTGTATATCCCCGAATCCTCAAACTCCCATAATCTCCAACAAACACCCGGCTCGTCCCAACCGATATGACATTTATCACATCCACATATATGACATTTATGACTTATAAGACCTGCCCCTAATACTTATACTTATATTTAGATAAATGAAAGTCTGTAAGGAGGAATTTCAAACATGTCACAAGCAAAAAAGATTTCAGAATTGAAAAAAGAAGTTGCCCCTTTTGAAAAAACAGATACGAAGGCGAGCGTCCTTCAACTATTTAATACAATAATACCGTTAATTGCACTTTGGACGATAGCCTATTTAACATTAAGCGTTTCCTACTGGATCACATTGCCGATCGTAATTTTGGCTGCCGGGTTCTTAGTAAGAACATTCATCATTTTCCATGATTGCTGTCATCAGTCGTTTTTCAATAGTAGAAAGGCGAATGACATCGTTGGAACTATTACAGGAATTTTAACACATGTACCTTACCGTCAATGGAGATATACACATAACGTCCATCACCGCACAAGTAGTAATTTAGACGAGCGCGGCACTGGTGATATGTGGTTATTAACAGTGGAAGAGTATGCAGAAGCACCTTGGCACCAAAAGTTTGCATACCGCGCATATCGTAACCCGCTTGTCATGCTTGGACTAGGTCCGATAGCAGTATTCTTAATACAATATCGATTCAATCGTCGAGGGGCAAAAGCGAAAGAACGTATGAACACGTACATTACGAACATCGGTATTTTCTCGCTACACGGTGGGATTATCCTATTCCTAGGTTGGGAAGCATTTCTACTAGTACAATTACCGGTAGCACTTATTGCTGGTCTGATGGGAATTTGGTTGTTCTACGTACAACATCAATTCGAAGATTCATATTTCGAGCATGATGAAGAATGGAGTTTCGTACAAGCAGCTGTAGAAGGAAGCTCTTACTACAAGCTACCAAAGCCATTACAATGGATCACTGGAAACATCGGCTTCCACCACGTGCATCACCTAGCACCACGTGTACCGAACTACATGCTAGAAAAAGTACACAACGCAAGTGAGCCGTTACAAAAAGCTACAACCATCACGTTAAAAACGAGCTTAAAATCGATTCGTTTCCGCCTATGGGACGAAGAAACAAAATCATTCGTAACGTTCGGGGAAGCAAAGAAAATATTGAAGCAACGTGACTCTATGGTCAACGCAACCGAAAACGTGTAAAATAAAGTAAGAGAACTTCGTCGATTGCTCATACGCAATCGGCGTTTTTGTGAACATACAAGTGGACAGCGGGACACATACCGTGGACGCGGGGACAGGTCCCGCGTCCCACCAATAACTGGATGGACAAGGGACCTGTCCCCCTGTCCACATGGAAGGAGTTGAAATACGACGATGAAACTAAAAGAGAGGTTTCGAAAGAATACGGGGTTAAGTCCGTTCGTATGGATCGTATTTTACATTCTTCCTTTTTATTTTATTTTTCCAACATCATCGATTCCCCAAATTGTGTTTGGGATTTTAATGATTATCTTATTTTTCGTCTTTTACGTATTATCGTTCGTTGCGAAAGGATGGCTCGTTTATTTTTGGACGAGTTTGCAGATTGTCATTTCCACCATTATGGGGATATTCTTTAGTTACATATACTTCTCGTTATTCCTTGCCTTTTTTATCGGCAATTTAAAAAATCGCGTCGCGTTTTGGATACTGTACGGAATTTTAATTGCGACGACGGTCGGCTCTATTAACGTCGGCTTCATTTTGAACAGCCGTGTTTTTGTTACACAGCTTCCATTCGTCATTCTTAGTACGCTTGCGGTCATTCTTTTACCAATCGGCACGTACAACCGCAATAAAGAAGAAAAGCTGAAAGAGCAGCTCGAGAATGCAAACAAGCGAATTGCCGACCTTGTGAAAATGGAAGAACGTCAACGAATATCCCGTGACCTTCACGACACGTTAGGCCAGAAGCTATCGCTCATCGGAATGAAAAGTGACTTAGCAAGTCGCCTTATTTCAAAAAATCCAGCGCAAGCACAGATCGAAATTAAAGACGTCCAACAAACCGCTCGCATTGCCTTAAAAGAAGTACGCGAACTCGTCACAAAAATGCGTGGCACCCGACTGGACGATGAAATTAAACGAATCTACCAAATTTTAAAAACCGCACAAATTAAGTTTCGACTCAAAGGTGACACTCATTTGAAGAACACCACGCTCATCGCAGAGAATGTCGTATCGATGTGTTTAAAAGAAGCAGTCAACAATGTTGTCAAACATAGCCAAGCAACAGAATGCACGATAACGATCAATCCGAAAGAAAAAGAACTAGAAGTAACCGTTGAAGATAACGGAATAGGTCTCGGTGACCGCGACGAACGAAAAGTAGGCAACGGAATTCAAGGAATGCGAGAACGCCTCGAATTCGTAAACGGCACCCTCGAAATCGAATCCGAAAACAGCGGCACAACAATAAAAATAAAAATTCCGAAAGTCCAAAGAAAAATAGAAGAATAAATGGGACAGCGGGACACACACCGTGGACGGAGGGACAGGTTCCTTGTCCCACCAATTCCTGTAAAATGGAGGGGATGAACATGATTAATATCATCATTGCAGAAGACCAAAAGATGCTACTAGGAGCACTCGCAACGTTAATAGATCTAGAAGAAGATATGAAGGTAGTAGCCCGTGCTTCGAATGGGGAAGAGCTAGTCGCGCTAGTGAAGGAGCATAAACCAGACGTATGTATTACGGATATCGAAATGCCAGGCATGACAGGGTTAGATGCAGCAGAACAGCTAAAAGGGTCTGGCTGTAAAATGATCATCCTCACTACGTTTGCCCGCTCTGGTTATTTTGCACGTGCGATAAAAGCGGGCGTGAACGGCTACCTTCTGAAAGACAGTCCAAGTGAAGAACTTGCCAACGCCATTCGCCAAGTCGTGGCTGGCCAACGCATTTACGCACCAGAACTCATCGATGAAATGTACACCGAAGAAAACCCACTAACAGAACGCGAAACAGAAGTGCTTTCCCTCATGGCAGAAGGAAAAAGCACAAAAGAAATCGCCAAACAACTATTCCTAACAGCAGGCACAGTTCGAAACTATATATCCGTTATCCTCGACAAACTCGAAGTGAGCAACCGCATCGAAGCCATCCGAGTGTTCAAAGAAAAAGGATGGTAGGGGAGTGGACAGGGGGACAGATACCGTGGACGAGGAACCTGTCCCCCTGACCTACGACTGTTTACCACTTCAACCTCAAGGAAAATAACGGTCTGGTATTCCGTAAAATCCTCTCATTTGCTGAATGACACTATACAATTCTCTATCCTTCTCACCGGTATAAGCGTACTTTTCCATATCACCATATGCCTGAAATAGTAAATTCACAGGGTTTTGCGAAACGTCTGGGCCTTGCCCTGCTGGATGGCTAACAACACCATCGATCTTGTCTATTTCTTCCGCCGGATACTGCTCTAAAGAACTCGCAATATCCTCCAGCTTACCTCTTAGTTCCGGAGGCGTATCTGGTGCATGCTGTAAAAAATCTTGGATCATGCTATACATTCTATCCTTTTTATCCACAATATCACCTTCCTCTTAATCTTATTATGGAAAGTTGAGAAGCTATTATGTACTGCCAAGTGAAAATGCTATTGGGGGTATATTTCCACGCTTTTCCTAAAAATAAGAAAAAGTATGTTCGGAGGTATCCCCATGTCGGTAATGGAAATGGTTATCCGCACAACGGTCGGTTTTTTAGTCCTATACGCTTTATGCCGTTTTCTTAATAAGAAACTAATTGCCCAAATGACTTTTTTCGACTTTGTTGCCGGGATTACGATCGGTTCCGTCGTGGCAAGCTCCATGCTAATGAAAGATGTTCCGGTTTATATCGGCATGATAGGATTAATATTATTTTGTTTTTATACGTTCCTATCTAGTATTATTGCGTTGAAAAGTATGAGAGGAAGAAAGATATTAGAAGATGAACCGACCTATTTAATAAGAGATGGCAAAATTCTTGAAGAAGGATTGAAAAAAGTAAGAATGACGGCAGATGGACTTGTGACAAATTTGAGGAAAAAAGGGTATTTTTACGTAGATCAAATAGAAATAGCGATGATGGAGATGGACGGATCTGTTTCCGTTCTACCAAAAGCTCCCTACATATACGCGATGCGAAAAGATATTTTTAACATTCAACCAAGTCGCGGACTAGCCCAAGCGTTCATCATCGACGGCCAAATTTTAACCAAAAGCCTAGAAGCACTAGGAAAAGACCGAAACTGGGTAAACAATGTCCTCCAGGCAAACAACATACAAAACGTAGACGAAGTATTCTTCGCCCAAATCGACCAACAAGGCAACGTCTACCTCGACAAACGCGAAGACACACTAAAATAAAGTGGGACACCGGGACACATACCATGGACGGAGGGACAGGTCCCGCGTCCCACCAAAAAATGGATGGGCCAAGATGAATGGCTCTTCGTCCATACAAAAAAAGAAGCCATTACCCCGGCTCCTTACACCATCCCATATATCTTACTAATCTTTTTGCGCAGCTCCTCCATATGTACAAATCGCGCCTCGCGGATCATTTCTTTTCCATCTACAAACAGCATCATCGCCGGTACGGTGAAAATCGAAAAATGCCCAGCAACTTCCTCGACATCGTCCGCGTTAATAAACCCAACCTCAATTTTCGGGAACTCTTTCAATAATTCCTCAATCTGTGGTAATAACGCATGGCATACCGAGCAGTTTGTGCGCGACACGTACACAAAACTCAACGGATGCTGCTCGATAAACTCTTGCGCCATTTCAATTGATGTTAAAGTTAACATGTTTACTCTCCTCTCGTGTGGACACCGGGACGGACACCATGGACAGGGGGACACATACCGTGGACGAGGGACCTGTCCCCCTGACCCATGTCCCCCTGACCCACCCCTGACTAAATTTCCCCTTGCTAGGATAATTATCCTATATTAAAATACTAAATTCATACTATATTTATAAAATTAGAAGGAGTTTGATGATGAGAAAAAAGTTTTTTATTATAGGTTTTTTATTTTTACTAATTTTAACAGCATGTAGTAGTAACACAAACACGGATTCAATCACTAGCAATGATGTTTCTAACGAAAGCACGAGCGCAAGTAGTTTATTTTCAAAAAGCACTTCCTTAAATAATGAGGTACAAGAAAAGCAAGTGCATGCAAAGCGCGACTTTAGCTCCTACGTAAGGGGAGGTGGCGATCTTTGGGGACATAGTAATCATGGGGACCCATACAAAATAATAGGCATTCAAAATGCTCGTAATACCATTTCATATGATGGCTATAACGAAGGTTATTTTTACATAAATGATGAAGGAACCCTTTATTTCGTTCCAACGAACATTAATGGGAACCAAGAGGAAATAGCGCAAGCTTTTGACTTACTTTATAAACCTTTTGAAATCAAAGGTATCACAGCAGTTGACTTGCAACATGGTGTGAGTGATAATGCACTCGTTTTAGATAACGAAGGGTACATCCATTACATAGACAGCGTATCTCTGTTAGATTCCGAAATTATCCTTGACCAGATTAGAGATATTGAAAGTATCGTAAAAATGCAAGCGGATGTACGTACATTAGTAACGATAGATAAAGACGGTTATGTTTATGAAGGTCATTTAGACAAAGATTTAATGTTAGACCGAACAGAATATCAATTCGACACGAACATTTCTCAAATCCTCTCATGGGGTAACATTGAAAATTCTACAAAAAATATCCGAGTTACACCGTATTTGTTTTTAACAGAATATCAGGAAGTATACTTTTCATTTTATGATAACAACCGCTATCGAAATTGGCTCTCTGAACCGGTAAAAGTAGAAGGATTACAAAATGTATCTCGTATAATTCCTACTGGAGCAACGTATAGCAAATTTGGAGAAGACGCTTTTTACTCTGTTTATCTAGTGCAACTAGAAAACGGCGAATGGAGGAGTTTGTTTATAGATGCATTCCATCATACGTATCAAGTGGAAGAGAACTTAATTGATGAACAATATATACCTTGGTTAGAAAACATTCAAGCGTGGGATATGCATTTAGGAAACTTAGAAGCTATTTTAGGTAACGACCATGTGGATACATTTGAATTTTCCGTTACTACAGATAGAGAAATATACGTAAAGAAACGAAATAAAGTTTCTGCTGCCTCATCAGAAGAAGTGAAAAGATTCGAACCATTTGTAGATGAAATCATCGAAACGATGTGGAATGAACACCAATCTGATTCAGAGTTTGGAAAAAAAGTTCAGCGAGCATTTAGACTAGATGAAACGGATACATTACTAGACATAAAAATCTCAGCATTCTCAGCATCATCACCTGCTACTAGTTACGCTTATGCCTTCGCGCTAATCGAAAACAGGGTAGGACAGACTATGATAGAAAGTGGTTCGTTCCTTATAAAATATGATGAAGAAACGAACGAAATAATTTATTGATCTAGCGTGGACACCGGGACACATACCAGGGACAGCGGGACACATACCGTGGACGAGGGACCTGTCCCCCTGACCCACTCATTTCAAAAACTTCTCCTCCAACTCTATAGTCGAAAGTGGCTTACTAAAATAAAACCCTTGCCCGATTGGACATTCCAGCTCTTTCAAAATGTTTAATTGCTCAACTGTTTCAATGCCTTCTGCGACAACGGACAGGTTTAAGTTATTACCGATATTGAGTATACTTTTTACAATGGCTTCATCATCCTTATTATGAATAAGATCCAAAATAAAACTTCGGTCAATTTTAATCGTATCAATCGGCAAGCTTTTTAAATAACTTAACGATGAAAAGCCTGTCCCGAAGTCGTCGATAGAGATGCCGACGCCTATACTCTTAATCTCCTCTAACGTAGGGAGAATCTCCTCTACATTTTCCATCACACTTTCCGTTATTTCTAATTCAAAAAGCGTCGGATCGACATCATAAGCCTCTATAGCCTTAGCTAATTTTTTACCAAAATCCAATTGGCGGAGCTGCACGAGCGATAAATTAACCGACACTTTCATACTACGATAGCCCTTCCTTTTCCATTCCCACATTTGCTCCAAAGCTTGAAGAATGACCCAATCACCAATTGAATGAATTAATCCTGTTTCTTCAGCAAGGGGAATAAATTCAACTGGCGGCACATTCCCAAACTTTGCATTTTCCCAACGAAGAAGAGCTTCCATTCCAATCATTTCATTCGCACAAAGGTTAAATTTAGGCTGATAGTGCAAATAAAGCTCGTTATTCAGGATAGCGTTTCGAAGCTCTGTTTCCATACTCATCTTTTTCTCAAGCTTTTCTTTCAGTTCAACCGTATAAAACTGATAGTTGTTCTTACCCTTCAGCTTCGCATAATACATAGCCGTATCTGCAATGCTAATTAGTTCTTCTGGGTTGTCGGAGTTCTCCGGATAAAAGCTAATGCCGATGCTCGCGGTAATCACTATTTCATTGCCAACAATCATATATTTTTCATTAATTGCATCTATTACCTCATTGGCAAATACTTTTACAAATTCCTTCGTGCAATCTTGAACTAATAAGAGAAATTCATCACCGCCAAAATGAAAAACGGAAATAAAATCGCTTTTTAAAGAAAGCAGTCTCTTCGCCACTTGAAGAAGCAATTCATCCCCAGCGGCATGCCCGAGCGTATCGTTCGTCATTTTAAAACGATCTAAATCCATAAACAAAATCGCAAAATGTTGTTCTGCTTCCATACACTTTTTTACATGCTTAATTAACATCCGTCGATTTGGTAAATTCGTTAATTCATTATGATTGGCCAACTGTTTGATGTATCTTTCCGTATTTTTCTTCTCTGTAATATCTCTAGCTACCGTAACGAATCCACCCGTTTCTTTAATGGTAGAAATGGTAACTTCCAGTGGAAAAGTAGTTCTATCTTTTCGTACCCCGAATAGCTCACCCTTCCAGTTTCCTATTCCTTTTAGCGACTCGAGCACCTTTCCTTCTACAACAGCGATATCGTCCACTTGATAACCGATACTCCAACACTTTTTTATAACCTCCTCATACTTATACCCGAGGTTATGTAAATAAGCTTCATTACAATATACAAGCTCACCATTTCGATTAAAAATAGCCACGCCATCAGTAGTCGACCTTAACGCATACTCAAATTGCTTTAAGCTTACATTTTTAGAATAACGATACTTATCATAGGCAAGCCCGAAAAAATATCCAACCACTACATTTAATAAAATGGATAAAAGACGCTCGTAGCCGAAAGATACACTGCCGTCCCGAACAAAAATATAAATAACATTAAATAAAATAGGGAAAAACACCCCAACAATTCGTCCAGTATATTTCATCGCAAGCTCCTAAACATTAAGATAGAAATACTATTATTCTAACTAATTAATGCCGTTATCATCCATGGGATAGCGAAACCTGTCCATTCGGCCGACTTGAAGAGTTTCATTACAAAAATAAAAAGGAGCCGCTTAATGTGGGCTCCTTCAATCCTTTATTTGATTTGTTCGTGGTTTATTTAGAAACATATACGTGTGGACAGAGGGACAGGTACCGTGGACAAGGGACCTGTCCCTCTGTCCCGCTATGATTTAAGAAATTCCGCCTTAATCTCTTCGAGGAGAGATTTATTCGTTATTACTTCATATCCGGTTAAAGCCATTGTCTTTGCCCCTAAAATCATCGCTTCACGCGCTTGTTCGCTCATCGCGGCTTCGCGGAATTCATGGGTATGACATGCATAGCTTTCATTACATATTTTAATATATGGATGGATCGATGGAACGACATGACTCACATTCCCCATATCGAGAGAACCAGATCCTCCTCGATCCGTTAAAATCTCCTCTTCATTCACTCCTAGGGAAATTAGCTCTTTCGTAAAAGCCTCTGATAGAGGTGTGTTGGTAACCATATCATCATATGAAAATTCATAGTAGGAAGATTTCATCGTTGTTCCTGTTTGGAGTGCTGCTCCTTCTGCACAACGTTTTACTTTTTCTACTAGTTCATTCACATACTCTCGTTTAGCACCACGAACATAAAATTGGGCAACGGCATAATCAGGAACAACATTTGCCGCCTTTCCACCTTCTGTAATAATTCCATGAATTCTAGCATCAGATGTAATATGCTGTCTTAACGCATTAATACTATTAAAGGTTTGGATAACCGCATCTAAAGCATTCACACCTAGGTGTGGACTTGCTGCAGCATGGGATGACTTTCCAAAAAACTCAAATTGAATGGCATCCATGGCAAGGGAAGTTCCACTTTTAATGTAACGATCAAGGGGATGGACCATCATCGCTACATCTAGCTTATGAAACAAACCAGCTTCTGCCATCGTCACCTTTCCACCTTTCGTTTCCTCTGCTGGAGTACCAAATACAATAACTTTTCCACCAGTCTCATGGATGACTTTACTTAACCCAATGGCGGCAGCAATTCCCATCGTTCCAATTAAATTGTGACCACATGCATGCCCAACCTCAGGTAAAGCGTCGTATTCTGCCATGAAACCAATCGAAGGACCAGGCTTCCCGCTATCAAATGTTGCAGTAAATGCCGTTGGTAAATCACAAATACCAATGTCGACCTTGAAGTCATGCTTTTGTAAAGCTTCCGTAAGTACAGCACAGGCTTTAAATTCTTCATGACCTAGTTCTGGATTTTCACCAATGTAGATACTGATATTGTAAAAATCATCTCGATATCGATCGATTTGCTCTATTATTGTTTCCTTCATTTTAATCACCCTAAAAATTTTATAAAACCTTCTCTAGAAACTCTTTCGCACGATTACTCTTAGGTGCAGTAAAAAATTCATCCGGTGCTGCATCTTCTACAAGACTTCCTTCATCAAGGAATAAGACTCGATCTGCCACTTCACGAGCAAATCCCATCTCATGCGTCACAATGGCCATTGTCATACCAGTATGTGCTAAAGATTTCATAACCTCTAACACTTCCTTTACCATTTCAGGGTCAAGTGCAGAGGTTGGTTCGTCAAAAAGCATGACATCCGGTGACATCGCTAGCGCACGAGCAATGGCAACCCTTTGTTTTTGACCACCGGATAAGCGGTTTGGATATTGATCTGCTTTTTCCGATAATCCTACTGATTTTAACAAATCTCGTCCTTTCGCTTCTGCCTCTTCCTTTGAAATACCTTTCACCGTAATCGGAGCATAGGTTACATTTTCAAGAACTGTTTTATGAGGGAATAAGTGAAAATGTTGAAACACCATCCCTACATTTTGACGAACTTTCATAATATTCGTCGCTGGATTCGTTATTTCCTCATTTCCAATCCATATCCGTCCACTTGTCGGTACTTCAAGTAAGTTAATACAGCGTAGAAAGGTAGATTTACCTGATCCAGAAGGTCCGACAATGGATATAACCTCACCTTTATTAATAGTTGTAGTAATTCCTTTTAATACATGGAGATTCCCAAAAGATTTTTCGAGATTGTCCACTTTGATATGAGCGTTATTCACTTCGACGCAACCTCCTTTCAACATATCTTCCTAGCACCGTTAGGCTCATTACTAATACATAATAGATGAGACCTGCAAATAATAATGGTTCAAACGCTGTATACGTATTAGCACTTACTACCTGTGCCCGTCGCATAATATCTAAGAAACCGATCGTTGACACAATCGCAGATTCTTTTGTTAATGTAATAAATTCATTTAAAAGTGCAGGTAAAATATTTTTGAGCGCTTGTGGTAAAATGATATCCTTCATCATTGGTTTATATGGAATAGCCAATGCTTCGGCCGCTTCACGTTGTCCTTTATCTACTGCTTGTATACCAGCACGAATAATTTCAGAAATATAAGCTCCTGAATTTAGACCAAATGCCAAGATTCCTGCTAAAAAAGCTGGGATATTATATCCAATTAATTGGGGTG